>DATBEM010000212.1:0-11134 GCA_036276115.1 Trebonia sp. | reverse complement strand
AATCAGCGTTGGCATCCGGCTCCATGCCTGCTTCCTTTCCTGGAGCTGCCGGTCTATGCCGGCCGGCGTCGCCACCACCTGGGCCAGCGAGGTCGCCACGATCAAGGAGGACGACGGGTCGGAGACCAGCGTTTCCGGCATCGGCGACCAGGCGGCCCAGGGCGCGGTCAAGGAGTTCGCCGCCGAGGCGAAGGGCTACATCGTCGTGGTCGTCAACGCCGACGTCAACAACCCGCCCACCGCCAGCAGCTTCACCCGCACCAAGGCGATCGCGAAGCTGCTGGTCGGCAAGGTCTAGCCGGCCGCTCGGGCCAGGATCGCCTAGCTCAGCCGTCTAGCTCAGGCGCCAGCCGGGTGGCAGGCGCCGGCCGGCCAGTGCCACAAGGCCACGAGCGCGGGCGGGACGTGAACCGAGCAGGTGGCGCCCTCGGTCCCGGCCAGGCCCTCGGCCGACGCGGTCCAGGAGCCGCCGGCGGCCTCCTGGAAGATGTAGTAGCCGCCGTCATCCTGGACCGAGACCTGGGCCTGCTCCGAGGACGGGCTCGGGTTAAGCGCCCCGCCGGCCCAGTACGTGTTCGTGGCCGGATCGAGGCCGTAGTAGCTCTCGCCCTGCACGAGGCCGGTGTAGGCCGACGCGGGCAGGCTGTTCAGCCGGGCCGCCGCCGCGACGAGCTGCCCCCGGATGGCGTCGGTCAGCACCAGGTTCACCGGTCCGCCCGGGGTCGCGCTCGCGCTGGGCCTCGCGCTTGCGGCCGGGACGGCGGAGGTGGCGGTCGCACCGGCGGCACTGGTGGCACTGCCGGGCGATGCGGTCGCCGCCGGGGTCGTGCCCGCCACGGACGGCTGGCCGCCCGAACTGTGGCAGGCCGCCAGGAACGCTGCCACTCCCACGAGAACAGCGCCCGTTGCGAATGGGCGCAGCCGGGCCGCCAGAGTCCGCGTCATTGACTTCCCCCACCTTGGCCGCAGCCGTTCCCCGAAGCGCGCATCCCCGGAGCGCGCGGGCGCGCCGAGCGGGCGCCTGGGGTTACTTAAGGGCCAAACGGGGCGATTGTCAACTGGGCCGCGCGCCAGCGCCAGCGTGGCGCCGCCCCCCAAGGCGAGACGGCGCCACGGCCACGAGCCTGACTGGTTAGTAGGCCTTGAGGCTGGTGGAGTCGACGGCGAAGTCGGTCTTCAGGCTGTTGTCCTCCGATCCGGTGAACCTGATGGTCACGGTCTGGCCGGCGTAGGCCGCCATGAAGTACGCGTGCTCCAGGTAGCCAGTGTTGTGGTTGATGTTGGAGAAGGTGGCCAGCGTGCCGAGCACGTTGCCGGACTGGTCGAGCACCTGCAAGGTGAGGGTGTCGAAGGGGAGGTTGATCGTTTCCTGGGTGTCGATGTGCAGCCAGAAGTCGAGGTCATAGTGGGATGACCCAGGCCCGTGCCCGGGATCGTCCCCAGCTTCGGGGTCAGGATGTCGGCGTTTTGCAGGGTGAGGGTTTGATCGCTCTGGGTTTCGGTGGTGTAATTCTCGAAGTCTTCGATGGCCTGGTCGCAGTCGCTCTTGACGTCCGCCGTCGCGAGGCCATCGAGCTGGCTGGTGACCTGCGAGGCCGAGGCCGAGATCGCGGCCTCGATCTGCGTGAGCTCAGCAGTCTGGCTCGGGTTGGCCAGGAAGTCGATGCCCTCCAGAGCAAGATGCGAGCAGTCGCGGCGGTGGAACGATGATTATTCTTATATTGTCACGGCGGCGTGGGCGATGGCATTGGGTTCCTCTCAGTTCGGGGATTATTGATCGTCAGAGGCGAAGGGGGAGGCAAAGTGGCTGCTATTGACATTGGCCCCACCCGGGTGACCTGCACGGCACCGGGTGCGGAGGAGCTGGCCTGGCACCGGCCCGGTCGCTTCTCTTGCGGGTTTAGCACTTGGAAAAGAAAGTGATTAAGCGCGCGCCGCTAACCTTCGGCCAGCTTTCGCTATGGCGATCGGTACAGGGGATGGCACCGGAGGGCTACAATCTGACCGATATCTGGAAGCTTCCCGCCCGATCGACTTTGGCATCGGTCGAAGGCGCGCTCGAAGCCCTGGAAAGGCGCCATGAAGGGCTGCGGACCAGATACGAGCAGGACGGCAAAGGGGACTTGACCCAGGCGGTCTGGGATCCCGCCCCAATTCGGCTGAACGTGGTCGAGGCGGGCGGCGACCCGGACGCGACGGCGTCTGCCGCGGCGCAGGGGCTGGCGGTCAAGGGTTTCGACCTCGCCCGCGACCGCCCCTGGCGGGCGTGCGTTATCGCCGTGGAGGGCGCCTGCGTACGGCTCGTCGTCTGCTTCCATCACATTGTCGTCGATGGCTGGTCGCTCAACCAGTTGCGGGCGGAGTTCCTGACGCTCGCAGGCGGCGGCCAGCTTCCCGGCAGCTCGCCGAGCGCCTCTGCCCTCGCTATCGAGCAGTGGTCCGCGGCGCAGCGGAACCGCCGGGACTCGGCCCGGAGATTCTGGCAGGGCATCTTCGAGTCCGCCCCTGCCATGCACCGGGAACCGCCCTCTGGTCCGATGACCACCCGGTGGGCCAAGCTCGCCTCCGATGAGGCCTGCGACGCCGCCGGCCGGATCGCGGCCCGGCTGCGGGTATCGGTTCCCTCCGTAGTCCTCGCCGCGTTCTGCCTGGCGCTCAGCCGGCGCACCGGCCAGGACAAGCTGCTGATCGCGGTCTATATCAACAACCGCAGCGATCCTCGCTGGCGGACCCTGGTCGCCTCCCAGAACCAGATCGTCCCGGTGCTGGTGACGCTCCATCCCGATGAGCACTTCGACGCCCTGGTGTCACGCGTCCACCGGGACAGCTTCCGGGCCTACCTGCACGGCGCCCACAACGTGGACGACGTGCACGAGCTCGGTGCTGAGCACGGCTACAGCGGATCGGTGAACGGGGCCGCCGAAGGGTCGGTAAGCGGCTTCTTCCGCTACTTCTTCAACTACCTGGGCCAGGGCCAGCCGGACCAGGCGCCCCGGAGCGGCAAGATCGCGACGGGTAGCGCCGGCCGCAATATCGGCGCTCCGCTTTACCTGCAGGTCCATGACGGCAAGACGCTTACCTGCACGCTGCGCGAGAACTCGGCCGACACCGGATTCGACAACGTCACGGAGCTTGCCTACCTCCTGATGGACCTCATCAAGGCTGCGGGGGAGAAATGACCGATCACATCATCGTCATCCACCGGTGGACCGACAACTACGCGGACTACGCCGCCTATGTCGACCACGGCACGCACCACGTCAGTTACATCACCACCCGCCGGGCGTCGGGCGGCCTTCCCGACGGCGCCGCGGCAGTCCGCATCGTGGACAGCACCGAGGACGGCGCGCAGGTACGCGCGGCCGTCTCGGCCGTGATCGGCGAGTTCGGACCGCCCGACCGGATAATCGCGCTGCAAGAGATCGACCTCGACATGGCGGCGGAGCTGCGGGAGGAACTCGGCGTGGCCGGCGAGCGGCTGACGGAGCTGGCCCCGTTCCGCGACAAGCTCGCCATGGCGGAAAAGCTGGCCGCCGCCGGTGTTCCCGTCCCGGCCACCAGGTCCGCACCCGACCAGGCGGCCGTGCGGGACTTCGCGGCCGTCCATGGCTGGCCAGTGCTGATCAAGCCGGTACGCGGCACCGCCAGCGCGGGCGTGACCATTTTCCGCTCGGCCGAGGAGCTCGCCGCCTATAAGTTTCGGCCCGACGTGCCAATGCTCGTACAGCCATACTTGACGCACGAGATCCTGCACGTCGACGGGGTAATCACTGAGGATGGCCTCGGCGCCTGGCAGGCCTCGCGCTACCTGAACACCTGCTTCGATTTTACCGAGGGAGTCCCTCTTGGCTCCGCGGACCTCGACGACCCGAAGCTCACGATACCGGTCGGCGAGTTCACCGCCCAGGCACTCCGGGCGCTGACAACCGAACCGCGCGTGTTCCACCTTGAGCTCTTCCTGTCTGGCTCACCGGGGGCACCCGAGCTGACCGTGCTCGAAGTGGCAGAGCGCCCCGGCGGGGCTGACATCCCCTTCGTGTTGAAGGAAGTCCACGGGATGGACTTGATGGCAGTCACCTTTGCCATCCAGGCGGGCACGCCGCTGCCCGCCATCGCATACTCCAGCCCGGAGCCTGGCGGCACTGAGTACGGCGGCTGGCTCCTGGTGCCAACCCCGGCGGCTAGGCCATGCCGTGTCACGGCGGCTAACTCGCAGCTGGGCCGGGACGGCGGGCCGTACGCCGAACACCTGCCGGTCGTCGGCCAGACGCTGGCCGACATCCCCGGCTATGAGCACGCCGGTGCCCGGTTCCGCTTCCGCGCGGGCAGCACCGCCGAGGTCGAGGCCGCGATCGGGCAGACCCTGCGGGACTTGAACTTCCGCGCCACGACCGTCAGCCCGGACGTTCCCGAGCGCGTGGTGGTCATCGGCAGCGGCGGCCGGGCGTACCGCGAGTACGCCTTCGCCGCCCTGGCCGACCGCCAGTTGTACCTGGCCGTGGCCGCCGAGCCCACCTGGCAACTCGACTACCTGGCCGGGCACAGTACCGCGGCCGACACGAGCATCGCCGCGATGACGCAGGCGGTCGCCGAGTGCATTACCGATTTCAGCGGCCCGGTCGGCGCGTTGACCTGGGACGAGCCGTCGGTGGAGGTAGCCAGCGCGGTGGCCTGGCGGCTAGGGCTACCCCACATGTCGCCCGCCGCCGCGCGCAACTGCCGCGACAAGCTGGCCACCAGGCGCCTAATGCGGGCGGCCGGGCTTCCCGCAGTGCGGTTCGCCCATGTCAGCAGCCTGGAGCAGGCGCTGCGGGCGGCGGACGGCATCGGCTACCCCGTGGTGCTCAAGCCGCGCTCGCTCGCGGCCAGCGTGGGCGTGGTGATCGCCCAGGATCCCGACGAGCTGCGTACCGTCTACCACCACGCGCTCGACGCGACCTATCCCGGGCTCGGGCAGCTCGACGGCCTGGTGCTGGAGGAATTCCTCGAGGGGCCGGAGATCAGCGTCGACTCCATCGTCTGCGACGGCGATGTCCAGCTGGCGAACGTGGCCCGCAAGCGGCTCGGCTTCCACCCGTTCTTCGAGGAAGTCGGTCACCTCGTCTCCCCCTGGCGGGACGAGCCATGGGCGGATGACCTGACCGCCCTGATCACCGGGACGCACCAGGCGCTGGACGTCCGGACCGGCGTGACCCACGCCGAGGTCCGGCTCACCCCTGCTGGCCCGCGACTGGTGGAGCTCAACGCGCGTCTCGGCGGCGATTTCATCCCGTACCTGGGCCAGCTGGCGACCGGGGTCGACTTGACCCGCGCCGCCATGGACCTTGCCCTGGGCCGCGTGCCCGACACCCGGGCGACCAGGAACCTGTGCGCGGAGGTGCGGTTCCTCTACCCGCCGCACGATGGCGTGATCCGCTCGCTTGACGTCTCCGCCGTCACCAACGTGGCGGGCGCGGAAGTCTTCGTGCTGGCGGCACCGGGGACCACGCTGCAGCTCCCGCCGCGCGGCATAGTGCCGCGGCTGGCCGCGCTCATCGTGACCGGCGATACGCCCCAGGCGTGCCAGGACGCGCTCGACAAGGCGTCGTCCCTGGTACAGCTGGAGGTCGAGCCGACGGAGACCGCCGGGGCCCCCTCATGAGCGTGCTGGCGTGGTTGCCAGGGGCCAGGTCGTAGGGTGGCCGGGTGGATTGCGCGCGGCCTGGCGTGACGGTCGACTGTCTTGACCCGCAGCGGGTGGCTGGGTTCTGGGGCGCGCTGCCCGGCCGCGAGCCGGGGCCGTCCCGGGATGGGCGGGTCTGCCTCGGCGACCACGGCGACGCCCTGCCGTGGCTGGCGTTCCAGCCGGTCCCCGAGCCGGGAGCGGGCAAGGTCCGGATCCACCTCGACGTGGCCGTCGGGGAGCATCGCGCTCGCCACGGCCTGGGCGGGCAATCAGCTGGCGAGCGGCACGACTACGACGAGGGCATCGTGGTAGTGGTGGCCGATCCTGAGGGGCATGAGTTCTGCCTGGTCCAGTACCACTGACCTGCCGCCCCGAAGCGCGGCCTGCCACAGGCGCCGGGCACCGGCGCCGGCAGGCTGCGGGAACGCAGGCCTGCGGGCGTGAATCCACGGGCGTCCTGAACGTACGGACCCCATCAACCCCGTTACCAGCTCACTTCAGCCCGAGGGCCGGAACTGAGGTTCCCCCCTCCCGACGGTGGCCGTCGGGAGGGGGGAACCTCAACTACCGCCTGCGGCTCACGAGCAAAGGCGTCGCTGCACACCGCGAGTTCCTGCTGGACCTTATCCGGCGCGCCAGCAAGACCTCACCGCCAGCTGACGACTGACCTCCGCCTCCGGTCACGCTCCACGAGCAAGCAGCCAACGGATCACGCCCCGGATCCGCCGATATGTGCCGCTGGCTGTCCTGCTCGGTTGTTCACCAGGTGTGGGTGACTGGGCGGTCGGCGCGCGGGGCTTAGCGGCTCGTGTGGCTGTCTGCGCGTGGCCGGGGCAGCCCGCCGCGGCCGGGCTGCCTGGTCAGGGAGCCGGCCCGGCTGGCTTGGCTGCGGAGAGGCTGGCGGCCAGCTCGGCCGCCGCGGCGCGGGCGTGCTCGCCGAAGCTCGCCCGCCCCGGCGCGTCGGTCCAGCGCTCGAACGCGCTCCGGAACAGGGCGGTGCCGACCTCGGCCAGCAGCGCCGCGCTCGCGGCGGGCGTGCCCCGCTGCCGCAGTGCCCCGGCCAGCGCGTCAGTCGCCTCGGCGAACTTCGTTCCCGCGCGTTCCCGCAGCTCGGTGCTCTGCTGGACGATCGTGCGGCGCTGCGCGGCGAGCGCGGCCTGGCCGGGCAGCTGCTCGCCGACCTCGATGATGGCCAGCACCAGGGCCGTGAAGGGCGGCAGGGAGCGGTCCGCCCGCAGCAGCGCGCCGGCGAGGGCGGGCGGGAGCCGCTCCGAGCCGGCGAACAGCACGTCCCGCTTGTCGGCGAAGTAGCGGGAGAACGTCCGGCGGGTGAGCCCGGCCCGCTCGGTGATCTGCGCGACCGTCACGCTGTCGTACCCGTGCTCCAGGAACAGCTCGAGCGCGGCCTTGCGCAGCCGCTCGGCGGCTTGCGGTTCCCACCTGGCCATGTGCTCACCCTATCGATGATGACTCACCGGGTCATGACGGCTAGGGTGATGACTCAATGAGTCATCACCCGGAGGAGACCGCATGTCCCTGGCCAGCAAGCGCGTAGTCATCATCGGCGGCAGTTCCGGCATGGGGCTGGCGACGGCCCGCGCCGCAGCGGCGGCGGGCGCGGCCGTCACGATCGCCTCGAGCAGCAAGGCCCGGCTGGACGCCGCCCTGGCCGAACTGCCCGGCACGTGCGACGCGGAGGTAGCCGACACCCGCGACGAGGCGTCGGTCGCGGGCTTGTTCGACCGGATCGGGTCGCTGGACCACCTCGTCTACACCGCCGGCGACGCCCTCACCCCCCGGCCGCTGGCGGACCTGCCGCTCAGCGAGGCCCGGCAGGGCTTCGAGGTCCGGCTCTGGGGAGAGATCACCGCGGTCAAGCACGCGGCACCGCGGATACGGCCGGGCGGGTCGGTGTCGCTCACCACGGGGACGGTCAGCGCCCGCCCGGCGCCGGGGGCCGCGCTCGCGGCGGCCAGCGCCGCGGCGGGCGAGGGCCTGACCCGGGGACTGGCCGTCGAGCTGGCCCCGATCCGGGTCAACGCGGTCCGGGCGGGGGCGTTCCGCACGCCACTGTGGGACCGGCTGCCCGGGCCGCAGCGGGAAGCAGCACTCGCCACCCTGGCCGGGCGGACGCTGGCCAAGACCATCGGCGACCCCGCCCAGATCGCCGCCGCCCACCTGTACCTGATGGGCAACGACTACGTCACCGGCACCGTCCTCACCGTAGACGGCGGCCTGCTCCTGGCCTAGCCCGAGGCCAGGAGCCAGCGCCGACCGGCGGCACGGGCCAGCCGGCCCGGCTGAGCATCAACCCCCCAACGGCACCCACCTCGCTTGACACCCGCGCAGGAACGGATGTTCCGCGCTGGCCCTTTCCGAAGGCGCCAACCATGCCTAATCAGCGCTCGGCGTACTTTTCGCCGGGGAGTGATGGGATCGCGCCGCATCCGTCAGGGGCGGCCCGGGTTCGGTCGACAGGGCGTGCCGGCCTGCGGGGAGCGGGGTGCCATGATGGCGTTGTGCCAACGGGAGGCCCGAGGGGGGTGGGCGGTGAGCGGTGTCTTGCCTGCCGACGGGGAGACGCTCGTCGCGGGCGTGCGGGTGCCGCCTGGGACGGCGGCGCCGCTCCGAGTCGGCCTGCCTGAGCCGGAGCCGCCCCTGTGGGTGACCGGGGAGTTCGAGGGGGCCGTCGGCGCCTGGCTGGCCCTGCCGGAGCGCCTGGGCGGTACGGGCCTGGTGCCGCTGAAGGGCTTGCGCGCGATGCCCGGGGCAAGGGAGCCCTATGGGCCGCCCGCAGGCCGGCCGTGGGAGTCGGGCGAGCTCGGGCCACCGAACTGGGAGGCCCTCGTCGGCCTGGAAGGGCCGGTCGTCCTGGCCCGCTGGTGGGATCAGGCCGCGCCCGATCCTGACGAGGACACGGAATGGCGGCGGAGGTGCTCGGACCGCTACCGCGGTCCTTCCCTGCCCTCGCGACCGCCGACGGTCGCCCGGCGGGCCGGGCGACCTGGCGGCGGCGGTCGCGTCGCTGGACGGCCCCATGCGCATCGGCCTGATCGCGGCCAGCCGCCCGGCCGACGCGCTGGCGAGCGTCGGATGGCATGGCGCGGTGAACTACGACCCCGCGCCCGCCGCGCTGACGGAGGTGCTGCGCTCCCGGGAGGACCGGTTCGGGGCGACGCTGAAGGACTCCTCGGAACTGCCCGGTGGTCCTTCTGGTGGGACTAGCCCACGCGGAAAGCCCCCGGAGGTCAGGCCTCTGGGGGCTCCCGCTAGGGCCGCCGTAGGGCCAAAATCTTGATCACCAGGGCCAGCAACACGCCCTCAGCCGGGGACTGAAGAACTTGGGCACGTATTCGGCCCAGACAGCCGTACTAGGCCAGGTGAAGCCGTAGGCAACCGTAGAAGCAAGAACGCCGCTCCGCTGGCTCACATGCTGGCGGTACGGCGTTTTGCTGCTTGAGATCGGGAGCCCCTTTACGGAATCGAACCGTAGACCTTTTCCTTACCATGGAAACGCTCTGCCGACTGAGCTAAAGGGGCTTGCCACGCGGCTCCCCGCGTTGCATGACAGAGCTTACAACATCTCCCCGGGTGCGTGCAGCGGGGTTCTCGCCGGCCGCCGCGACCAGTCCGCCGGGCAGCCGGGCGGCCCGGGCGTAACGAATGGGCATCAGAGCGCCGCGCTCAGTAAGCCGCCGCCGGCCGTCAGGCGTCTTCGGAATGTTAGCGTTCAGCTACTTTTGGGGGGATCGTGAATCAGCCGCCGCGCGGGCATTTCCCGCCGCCGCCGGGGCAGCCACCGGGAGGCGGCTACCCGCCGCCGGGGTACCAGCAACCCGGATACCCGCCGCCAGGTCCGCCGGCTCCGCCGGGACCGGGCTACTGGGCACCGCCGGGGATGCCGCCCGGGATGCCGCCGCGACGCCCGCCGCGCAAGAGCCGCCAGGTACGGAACATCGTCTTGCTGAGCGTGGCCGCGATCGCGGTGCTCGGCGCCATTGGCGGCGCGCTGGGCGGCAACGGCAAGCCCGCCGCCAGCTCCGTCGCCGCGACCAGCTCGGCCGCCGTGACCAGGACTCCCACTCCGGCGGCGCACGCGCCGACGGTGGCCGCTGCGCTCGCCCCGACGGGGACCGCGACCGCCCACCCGAGCGGGCCAGCCCATGCGACCGCGCCGGCCCGCCCGTCCGCGCCGCCGCATACGACCGCGCCCGTGCACGCGGCCACGCCCGTCCACGCCTCGGCCCCGCCGGCCCAGGCGCCGGTCCCGGTCCGCACCACGCCCCCGGTCCCGCCGCCGCCCGCCACGACGGCGCCCGCGAGCTGCCATCCCCTCACCAACGGGGGGAACTGCTACGAGCCGGGTGAGTTCTGCCGGAAGGGTGATCACGGCTCATCGGGGGTGGCCGGCGATGGCGAGGCGATCATCTGCGAGGACAACGACGGCTGGCGGTGGGAGCCGGCCTGACCTAGCGGGGCCAGCACGTGAAAAGCCGGCCTCCCGGGCGCGGGGAGCGCCCGGGAGGCCGGCTTGCTGCTAACTGCCTGCTGCTAGCGACTGCCTTGGCTCGCTCAGCTGGTGAAGAAGCCGGGGGCAGCCATCGTGATGTCGTAGTTCTTGCCCCAGTACCACTGGGTGGCGGCGGCGCCGGGCACGATGTGCGGGGTGCCGTTGGGGTCCGCGATCCAGTACTTGACGTGGGACTGCATGGACTGGGGCAGCTCGCCGATCTTGGCGATGACCTTGGGCCAGGCCGCCCGGAACGTGTAGACGATCGCGTCCGAGTTCGGGTCCTTGGCCAGCTTCGCCTTGACCCAGGCGGCGGCACCCGCGGGGGTGGCGTCGCCCGGCTCGACGTCGAGCGCGTCGGCGCCGGTGTTGCTGCCGTCGGTGTCGATCCACAGCACCTTGCCGCGCCCGGCGACATCGCCGGTCGAGGCCTGGAACGGGCCGTCGGAGTAGGTGGCGACGCTCTTGCCGGCCGGGATCGAGCCCGGGGTCACCGAGTCGTAGATCGTCGCCGGCTCGGCCGCCTGCTTGGCGCGGGCCGCGGCCGCATGCTGCTTGGCGGCGGCCGCGTGGTGCACGGCGGCCGTGTGGCGGAGGGCGGCCTCGTGGGCCGCGGCCGCGTGCCGCCGGGTGGCGACGTCGGAGGCGACGACAGGCGTGGCTGCCTTCGCGGCCTGCTTGGGCGCCGTGGCCGGCTTGGCCGCCGTGGCGCCGTGGCCCGAGGCGCTCGCCGACAGGGGTGCGGCGGGCTTCGGGGCGAGGTTCCTGGAGGTCAGCTCGAGGTGCGAGCCCGACGCCGGGGTGTGCTGGCTGGCCGCGACCGCGTGGTCGTCGGCCGCCAGGCTAGTGGCGGCGTTGCCCCAGGAAGCGGTCCCGGCGGTAGCGGCGATCGCGCCGACCGCCGCGGCGGCGGCGACGCCCATCGTCCAGCGGGAGCGCTTGGTGGTGGCACGGCGGGC
>DATBEM010000211.1:0-17667 GCA_036276115.1 Trebonia sp. | reverse complement strand
GCACCCTGCCCGCTGACCCCGGGTCCCGCCGGAGAAGCGCAGAGTGACCGCCCGTACCCGGAACGGTGCGGGCAGAGGCTAAGATTACGTAATGCTCGATATCCGAAGGCTCCGGATGCTCCACGAGTTCGCCGCCCGCGGCTCGATCGCCCGCACCGCCGACGCCCTCGGGTACACCCCCTCGGCCGTCTCGCAGCAACTCGCGGCGCTGGAGCGGGAGGCGGGCACCGCGCTGCTGGACCGCACCGCTCGCAGCGCCGGGCTGACCGACGCCGGGCGGCGGCTCGCCCGGCACGCCGAGCGGATCCTGTCCATGGTCGAGGAGGCCGAGGCGGACCTGTCGGCCCACGCCGCCGACCCGTCCGGCCGGGTGGTGGTGACGGCGTTCCCGTCGGCGGCGGTGGCGTTCGCTCCCGCGCTGGCCCGCTCGCTGCGCGCCCATCCGAAGCTCACCCTCCTGCTGCGCCAGTCCTCGCCCGAGGACGGCCTGCAGCTCGTCCGGTCCGGCGAGGCGGAAGTCGCGATCGCCGACGACTGGACCGGGCGGATCGCGTCCTCGCTGGCCGACGCGACCGTCCCCGAGCCGGGCGGCGAGCACGTCGCGGGCGGCGTCCTGACCCATTACCACCTGCTGCGCGACCCGCTCGTGCTCGTGGTGGAGCGCGGCCACCGGGCCGCCGACCCGCGGTCGCCGGTGGACCTGCGCGCGCTGCGGGACGAGCCGTGGCTGGCCGCCCCGGCCGGGGAGCCCACCCGGCAGGCGATGGACCGGCTGCTGGCCGCCGTCGGGGTGACGCCCCCGGTCCCGTCGGAGTTCGAGGGCCTCGGCACGGTGGAGGCCCTCGTCGCCCGGGGCCTGGGGATCGCGATCATGCCCCGCCTCGCCATCGGCGCCTACGAGCGCCGGCTGGTCGCCCGTGAGCTGCCGGCCGGCCTTGACCTCGCCCGCGACATCTACGCGGTCGCGCGCACCGCCAGCGTGCCCCGGCCGTCGGTGGCGGTCATCATCGGCGCGCTGCGCGGGGCTGCCCGCTCCCTGTCGGCCCGGATGGCCCAGCCGGACGAGCCGGAATCATGATCGGGCCGCGATCGCGATCGCGCCGGGGCGGGCTCGGTAGGTTGTCCCGGTGGACCCAGACGTGCTCGCGGACCTTGACCTGGCCGCCTATGACCTTGACCTCGCCGCCGACGCGGGAGCGCTGACGGCCGCCCTGGTCGACTTCGGCTCCGTCAGCGGGGCGGAAGGGCCGCTCGCCGACGCGATCGAGCGGGCCCTGGCAACCGCCGCCCCGCACCTGGAACTGCACCGCGACGGCAACACGCTGATCGCCCGGACCAGCCTCGGGCGGCCGGAGCGGGTCGTGCTGGCCGGGCACATCGACACGGTCCCGCACGCCGGCAACTTCCCCTCGTCCCTTGACCCGGAGCAGGGGCGGCTGCTCGGCTGCGGCACGTCCGACATGAAGTCCGGCGTCGCCGTCCAGCTGCGGCTCGCGGCCACCCTGCCCGCGCCGGGCCGCGACGTCACCTACGTGTTCTATGACTGCGAGGAGGTCGCGGCCGAGCGCAACGGGCTGCGGCGGGTCGCCCGCGACGCCCCCGCCCTGCTCGCCGGGGACTTCGCGGTGCTCCTGGAGCCGAGCCACGGCGTGGTCGAGGGCGGCTGCCAGGGGACGCTGCGGGTCGCCGTCCGGGCCGCCGGCGCCCGGGCGCACACCGCCCGGTCCTGGATGGGCGACAACGCGATCCACAAGGCGGGCGCCATCCTCGACCGGCTGCGGGGCTACACCCCGCGCGAGCCGGTGGTCGACGGGCTGCGCTACCACGAGGGGCTGAACGCGGTCGCGATCTCCGGCGGCGTCGCCGGCAACGTGGTCCCGGACTCGTGCGATGTCCAGGTCAACTACCGGTTCGCCCCCGACCGGACGGGCGAGCAGGCGATCGGCCACCTGCGGGAGCTGTTCGACGGCTTCGCGGTGGAGGTTCTCGACGTGGCACCCGGCGCCCGGCCCGGCCTCGACGCCCCGGTCGCGGCCGCCTTCGTGGCCGCCGTGGGCGGCCAGCCCCGGCCCAAGCTGGGCTGGACCGACGTGGCCCGCTTCGCTGAGCTGGGGATCCCGGCCGTCAACTACGGCCCCGGCATCCCCGAGGTCGCCCACACCGCCGGCGAGTACGTCGAGCTGGCCGTCATCGACGACTGCGAGGCCCGCCTGCGCGCCTGGCTGGAATCATGACCCGCTCGGGCACGAGCGCACGAGGGCACGGGGAACTGCCCCGGGAAAGCCCGCGAGGCGGGCCCCCCGGGGGCCCGCCTCGCGGCATCGTGAGACTGGTTACTTCGCCTGCAGGGAGCCCAGCGTCAGCGTCGTGTGGCGGGTGGCGCCGGACGAGTCGGTGTAGGTGATGGCCAGCTTGTCGCCCGGGTGCTTGCTGAACAGCAGGTTGGTCAGCGCGTCCTGGCTGGCGATGGCCGTCCCGTTGACGGCCGTGATGACGTCGCCCGCCCGCAGGCCGGCGGTGGCGGCCGGGGTGTTCTGGTAGACGTCGCACACCTGGGCCGGGGCGCTGCCGGTGGACGAGCCGCTGCCGGAGGCCCCGCTGCCGCTCGACCCGCCGCTGCCGCTCGACCCGCCACTGCCGGAGCCGCTGCCGCTCGACCCGCTGCTGCCGGAGCTGCCGCTGCACGAGCCGACGGAGATGCCGATGAAGCCGGCTGAGCCGATGTGCACCGTCGCGCTGGCCTTGCCGCCGGTGATGTCGTGGGCGATCGACAAGGCGGTGTTGATCGGGATCGCGAACCCGGTCGTGGCCCCCTGGCCGTCGAACCCGCCGGAGGTGTTAGCGGCGGTGTCCATGCCGACGACCTGGCCCGAGCCGTTGACCAGGGGGCCGCCGGAGTCGCCCTCCTGGATCGGCGCGTCGGTCTGCAGCAGGCCGTGCAGGTTCTCGGTGGTGCCCGCGCCGCTGTCGCTGGCGGTGATGCTGCGGTTCTTGGCGTTGACGATGCCCTGGGCGGTGGACGGCAGGCCGCCCCGCCCCTCGGCGTTGCCGATCGCGAGCACCGGGTCGGACAGGTTGACCTTGTCGGAGTCGCCGAGCGACACTGTCGGCAGCCCCGACACCGCCCCGCCGCCGGGCGCCTGCAACTGCAGCACCGCGACGTCGTCTTGCAGGTCGTAGCCGACGACCTTGGCCGAGTAGGTCCGCCCGGTGGTCACCTCGGTCACCGAGATGCTGGTGGCCTCGTCGATGACGTGGTTGTTGGTCAGCACGATGCCGTTGGCGGAGATGACCATGCCGGTGCCCTCGGCCGACTCCTGGGCGTACTGCAGCGTCGAGTTGACGTCCACGACGCCCGGGTCGACCTTGGCCGCGATCGCCGTGGCGTTCAGCGAGCCGGTCCCGGTGCTCGACCCGCCCGAGCCTGTCCCCGAGCCCGAGCCCGAGCCGGAGCCGGTCCCGGTGCCGCCGAACGGGTCGGATCCGCCGAGCCCGCCGATGCCGCTGCCGTCCCCGCTGCCGCCGTTGCCGGTTCCCCCGCCCGGCTGGATCGGGCTGAGGGCCGAGGAGCTAGCCGCGGGGCTGCTCAGCTCCACCGCCGCCCCCGCCCCGGCGCCCGCCGCGAGCACCGCGACGGCCGCGTAGACCAGGAACCGGCGCAGCGGCGGGGTTCGCCGGGGCGGCGGGGGAGCGGAGTAGGAGAACCCCCACGGCCCGTCGCCGGTCCAGCCGCCGCTGCCGCCAGCCGGCGGGCCGTAGCCCGGCCCCTGGCCGAAGCCCTGGCCGTAGTTCTGCCCGCCTCCGTAGCCCGGCCCGGGCGGGTAGCCCTGGCCCGGGCCGAAGGCGGCTCCCTGGGAGTAGCCTGGCGCCTGCCCGTAACCCGAGGGCGCCCCGATGTCGGGCGCCTGCCCGTAGCCCGGCGCCTGCCCGTAGCCCGGGTCCTGCCCGTAGCCGGGGCCCTGCCCGTACCCGGACCCGTAGCCCGGGGCCGGGCCGGACTGCCCGTAAGCCGGCGGCTGGCCGGGCCCGGCCGGGTGGCCGGGCACCGCGGGCTGGCCGTAGGGCGTGGACGCCGGGTAGCCCGGGTCGCTGACGTTGCCCTGGGTGATGATGTCGTCCGGCCCGCCGAGGTCGCCGGGCCCGAACGCCGTCGTGTGGCTGAGGCCGGAGTCGTCGGCCGCCCTGTCGCGGGCGCCCGTGCTGTCGCCGGCCCCCGCGTTGTCCGGGCCGGCGTTCGACGCGGGAGCCCAGGGACTCACGTACTCCGGTGGCTCCCAGCCGCTGTGCTGCTCGCTACCGCTGTCGCTGTCTCGCATCTATCTCGCCTTCACCATCGACAACCCTATGCCGTCTGCCTGCCCGGGCCGCGCGTCCGCGCCGCCTCGTCAGAATCTAGTAAGCGTTGCTTACCTGGATACCAGCTAAGCAATAGCTCAGTACCACCGTGACCGGCTCCTGTACTGCCCGCCCCGGCCCCGCTTACGCGCCCGCCACGGGCCGTTATGGGCGCTATGGCCGCCAGCGCTGCCGCCCTCACTTGGCCGGCCCGCCGATCAGCGTGAGCGTCAGCGTCCGGGCCGCCCCGGTGCCATCGGTGTAGCCGAGGGACAGGGACTGCCCCGGGGCGAGCTTCGCCGTGATCGAGATCAGCGCGTCCGCGGTGGTGACCGACTGGCCATCAGCGGTGGTGATCACGTCGCCGACCGACAGGCTCGCGGTGGCGGCCGGGGTGCCCGAGTACACCGAGCAGACCAGCGCCCCCGGCCCGGGCCCGTCCGGGCCGGGGGATCCGCTCGACCCCGAGGACCCGCCTGAGCTGCCGCTGCCGCCGAGGCCGCCGAGCCCGCCGTCACCGCCGGACCCGCTGCCTGAGCCGCCGCCCCCGCTGCCGTCCGGGCAGCCGCTGGCGGCGTCCGCGACCGAGATCCCCATGAACGAGGGCAGCCCCACTTGCACCGTCGCGGAAGCCTGCCCGCCCGCGATCTGGCGGGCGATCTGCAGCGCGGTGTTGATCGGGATCGCGTAGCCGGCCGTGGTCACCGTGCCGCCGAGGTCCTGGCTCTGGCTCGCGGCCACGTCCATCCCGACGACCTGCCCGGTCGCGCTGGCGAGGGGGCCGCCGGAGTCGCCCGGCTGGATCTGGGCCGTGGTCTGGATCGTCCCGTGCAGCGTCTCCGACGACCCGGTCGAGGAGTCCTGCGGGCTGATCGTCTGGTTGAGCGCGCTGACCTCGCCCGGGGCGACGGTCGGCTGGCCGCCCTGCCCCTGGGCGTTGCCGAGGCCGAGCACCTTCATCCCGGACTTCACCCAGTCCGAGTTCCCGACCGGGGCGGGCGTCAGCCCCGAGGCCCCCGCCAGCTGCAGGAGCGCCACGTCGTCGGTCGCGTCGTAGCCGAGGATCGTGGCCTTGTAGGTCTTGCCGGAGCCGGACACCAGGGTGGCGGCCGGCGAGGTCGCGCCCTCGATCACGTGGTTGTTCGTCATCACCAGGCCGCTGGACGTCAAGATGATGCCGGTGCCCTCGGACTCGGACTGGCTGTAGGCCTGCGGCGCGCTGATGTTCACGACCCCGGGCTCGACCTTGTCCGCCACCGCCTGCGCGTTCAGCGCGCCGGTGGCCGCGGGCGCGCTGCCCGAGGCCGGGGAGGGAATGCTCGCGGCGCCCGGCACCGCCGGCCGGGAAGCGGTGCCGCCCCCGCTGGATGAGCTCGGGGCGGTGGCCGCCGGGCTGCCCGGGCCCGGGCCGCCGTTGAGGCCGACCACGACGCCGGCCCCGGCCGCCGCGGCGAGGACCGCGACAAGGATCAGCGGCAGGGGACCGCCCCCGCGTCGCCGGGGCGGCTGTGGTGGAGGTGGCCCGTAGAAAGGCTCAAGTGGCTCTGTCATCGGTCGCTCGTCATATGGCCCGGATAGTGGCTGCATCGCCGACTATTAAGCCCCATCAGGCTGAGAGTTACCTGAAGGGCCGCTGCCAAACTACCCCTACGCCGCGGGCGCGGCATCCAGCGTCACCACACTAGTGCGCTCGCGCCCCGCCGGGCTGACCCAGCTGACCGGTATCCGCGCGCCTGGGCGGCAATCCCCGATAATGGTCGTCAGCGCCTGCGGAGAGGTGACCGGCCGCCCCGCCGCCGCCGTGATCACGTCTCCCGCCCGCAAGCCCGCCGCCGCCGCTCCTGTCCCGCACAGAACACCGTAAAGCTTGGCACCAGCACGGGTCGGGGCGTCTCCCCGGGGAAGGCGCGCCGCCCCGATGGTCGGCGCGCAGCCGGGCGCCGCCGGCGACGACCCGGTCGCGCTCGTGGCGTGCGCCCCGGCGGGCGCACTGGCCGTGCCCGGGCCGGAGGCGGCGCTGGCGGCGGCGCTGGCGGCGGAGGCGGTGCCCGCGCCCGGCCCGTGGACCGCGCCGGCCGCGAGGACGACCCCGAGGAAGCCGCGCGGCCTGGTCGTCACCCCGGGTGCCGCGCGGGCGGCGGTGATCTGCCGGGCGGCGGCGATCGCGTTGCCGATCGGGATGGCGTAGCCGATCCCGGGCGAGCCGGCCCCGGCCGCGGTGATCAGGCCGACGACCTTGCCCTCGGCGTCGGCGAGCGGGCCGCCGGAGTCTCCCGGGGCGATGTGCGCGCTGGTCGCGAGCATGTCGCTGAGCGTCTCGGTGAACGCCGCGCTGGAGTCGTTGGCCCGGATCGTCTGGCCGGTGGCGGTGATCGTGCCCGGTGCGATCGTAGGGGTGCCGCCCACCCCGGCCTGGTTGCCGATCGCCACCACCGGGACGCCCGCCGCGAGCACTCCCGGCCCGGCCATGCCCGCCTGGGCGAGCCCCGGGTGCAGCGACCGTGCCCCCGGGACCTGCAAGATCGCCACGTCGGCGCGGCTGTCGGTGCCGACCACGCGGGCCGGGAGCTGGCGCCCGCTGGTCGTCAGGGTGATGCTCACCCCGGTCGCGCCGCGGACCACGTGGTTGTTGGTGAGGATGAGGCCGCCCGCGGCGCTGATGACGATGCCGGTGCCCTCGGCCGTCTCGGCGTCGTAGCGCAGCGTCGCGGTCACGTCCACCACCGACGGCGCGAGCCGGTCGTAGACCGCCTGGACGTGCAGCTGCTCCATCGCGCTGGCGGTCGCCTGGTGCTGGGGCGGGTGATCCTGGGCCATCAGGAGCATCCCGCACGCGCCGAGCGCCGCGCTCATGGCAGCCACGACGACCGAGGTCACGGACTGTCGCAGCTGGGATGTCACATGTTCGTACTTTCCCGAAGAGTGACCATGGCATTCCTGACAGTAGTCAATGTGTCCCCGAAGGCGCCAATGTGACCACGAAGCCGTAAGTTCCGGTCCGTGCTATTTGCCCGGCCCTGGGGTACTCTTCGAGTTGAGATATGACGTGTTAGGCGGCCGCCTTCCGTCCTTGGCGGAGCCGTGCCCGGCGTGCGTAATAGGGGAGTCTCATCATGACCACACCAGCCCAGATGTCCCCGCGGGACGAGGCGACCGTGTCAGCGGGGGTGCTGAGCAGCGGCTCGACCGCGGGCGCGCTGGCCACCGGGGCCGTGTTCGCCGCCGGCGACCTCGGCCTGCAGGTGCTGCACGGCCACGTCGGCCTCGGCGCGATCGGCGGGGCGGGCTCGCTCGGCGTCTCGGTGTTCTTCGTCGTCCTGGCCGCGTCGGCGCTGCTGCGGGCGCGGGGGAACCGGGCCGCGCGCTGGGCGGCGAACCACCCCTGGCGCTTCGCGGCCCTGCCCGGCGTCTCGGCCGCCGTGCTCGTCCTCGTGCTGAGCGTGCTGGTCGGCGGCGGCGTCTTCGGCGGCCTGTGGGCGGCCGCCTGGCACGGCGCGCTCGTCTACGGCCTCGCCGGCGCGGTCGGCTCGGTGGCGGGCAGCCGCCGTCGCCGCCCCTAGTTGGCGGACACGCCCATGAGCTCGGTGCCGCGGGTCAGCTCCTGGCTCGTGACCGCCCCGACGACCTGGTACACGACCTGGTGGCGGGCGTTGAGGAAGAACGTCTGCGGGAACGCGCTGACGTTGTACTCGGCCGCCAGGACGAGCTGCGGGTCCACCCCGACGGGGTAGGTGACCCCCTTGGCCTTGACGAACGCGTCGGCCGGGCCGGTCGAGTCGTTCCCGTCGATGCCGAGCAGCGCCACCCGCCCGTGGCTGGCCTTGTAGAAGCTGGCCAGCAGCGGCGTCTCCCGCTGGCAGGGCTCGCACCAGGAGGCGAAGAAGTTCACGATCAGCGGCCTGCCCTGGTACTGGCTCAGCGAGACGTGGCCGGGATCGGGGTTGGCCGGGGTGCCGGTGAGGGCGGCCAGGGTGAACGCGGCCGCGGCGGCCGGGTGGCTGTACACGATCGTGTTCTCCGGCCCGGAGCTCGCGCCGCCGCTGCCCGGGCCCTTGAGTGACCCGCTGGCCACCCCGGCGATGGCCGCGGCGACGACGAGCGCCACCAGGGCGCTGCCGAGCTTGTGCCGCTTGACCAGCCGTGCCGCCCGCCGCGGGCCGCTCGCCCGCTCGCTCGCGCCCGCCTGAGCCGCGCCGGCTAGGGCGGTGCCGGCTAGGGCGGTGCTTTCCTGGGCGGCGCCCGCTGGAGGGCTGCCTTCCCCGGCGGCGCCTTCCGAGGGGGAGGCGCCCGCCTCGTCGCGGGCGGGCACGGCTCGCGCCCGGGCCCCGGCTGGACCGGGCTCGACGTTGACTTCATGGTCGGTCATGGATCGGGGGCTCCTGCCTTCGCCGTCGACGCCAGACCACTGTACGCCACGTCTCCTACGCAGCGTCGGAGTCCTCGGCCGGGCCGGCGTCCAGGGCGTCGGCCTGGGACGGGACGGGCGGCCTGGCCGCCGGCGGCGCCGCCGAGGGTCCGGCACCGGGGACCGCGGGGCCAGGGGCGGCCGGCTCGCGGGGAAGCCGCACGACGGCCTGCAGGCCGGCCGGGCCCGGGGCGGGGCGCAGGGCGGCCGTGCCCGCGTGGGCCTGGGCGGTCGCGCGGACGATCGCCAGGCCCAGGCCCGCCCCGGCGTCATCGTCGCCGCGGCTGCGGGCGCAGTCCAGCCGGGCGAACCGGTCGAACGCCCGCTCCAGGTCGCCCGCCGCGATGCCCGGCCCGTCGTCGGTCACGGTCAGCTCGGCCCACCGCCCGTCGGCCCGTACCCCGACGGTCACCTGGCCGGCCGCGTAGCGCACCGCGTTGTCGATGAGGTTCACCAGCAGCCGGTCCAGCCCGCCCGGGTCGCCGGGGGCGATCACGCCCGGCGCGGCGGTCGTCGTCACCGCCGCCGTGGCGCTGGCGTAGCGGCCGGCCACGTCGGCCGCGAGCGTCCCCAGGTCCACCGGGACCCGGCGGTCGCGGCCGGCCCCGCCGGCGGCCGCCCGCTCGTCCAGCCGGGCCAGCAGCAGCAGGTCCTCGGCCAGCCGGGCGAGCCGCAGCGTATCGGCGTGCACGTCGCGGACGGTCGACTCCCAGTCCTGGAGGCCGGGGTGGTCCAGCGCGACCTCCAGCTGCGCCCGCATCGACGCGATCGGGCTGCGCAGCTCGTGGGCGGTGTCGGAGACCAGCGCCCGCTGCCGGGCCTGCGCCCCCGCCAGCCGCGACAGCATGTCGTTGAGGGTCAGCGCGAGCTGCTGGACCTCATCGCGCGCCTCCGGCACCGGCAGGTCGGACTGGGGCACCCCGGTCGCGGTGATGCGCGCCGCCGCCCGCCGCAGGGCCGTCACCGGCCGCAGCGTCGAGCCGACGACGAGCCAGGTCAGCCAGGTGAACAAGATGAACAGCATCGGCGTGCCCGCCAGCAGCGCCCGCGCGACCACCTGGAGGCTGTCGGCGACCGAGCCGTAGGGCACCGCCGCGATGACCACCGACCCGTCGCCCGCCCGGACCGCGTCCACCCGCAGCCGGGCCGGGATGTCGAACGGCGGCCCGTCCAGCAGCCGCCCGGTCCCCGCCGCCGCGCTGGCCAGGGCCTCCGGCCGGGTCAGCATCGGCACCAGCCGGTCGGCGTCGGGGGAGGCGTCGGTGATCCGGCCCGAGGGGCCGATGACCTGGACGGTGACGCCCGGGGCGACGGGCACGCTCGGCGGCAGCCGGCGGGCGTCGATGAGCGCGACCACGCTCGAGGCGGCCTGCCGGGTGGAGTCGTCCAGCGAGCGCGTCAGCGAGGCCCGCAGCACCGTGAACAGCAGCAGGTCGAAGATCGCGAACGTGACCAGCAGGCCCGCCGCCGCGGTGATCGTGACCCGGGCCCGCAGCCCCCGCCGCCACCACCAGCGCCGGACGTTCATCCGGCCCGCACGCGCCGCCGGCCCGCCGCCCGCCCTGCCGTCAGCCGCCATCGGTCACCATCAGCCGCCGTCAGTGGCCAGCCGGTAGCCGGCCCCCCGGACCGTCTGCAGCGCCCGCCGCCCGAACGGGCCGTCGATCTTCTTGCGCAGGTAGCCGACGTAGACCTCGACGATGTTGAGGTCGGTGATGTCGTCGCCGGCGTCCCACACGTGCGACAGCAGGTCCGCCTTGGACACCACCGACCCCGCCCGCCGCATCAGGAACTCCAGAAGCGCGAACTCCCGGGCCGTCAGGGCCACTGGCTGGGTGCCCCGCCGCACCTCCCGCGACGAGGGGTCCAGCGTCAGGTCCCCGGAGCGCAGCACCGCCGGCCGGGGGACCGCCCCCCGCCGCATGAGGGCGCGCAGCCGCGCGGCCAGCACGACGTAGGAGAACGGCTTGGTCAGGTAGTCATCGGCCCCCAGGTCGAGCGCGTCGGCCTGGTCGTACTCGCCGTCCTTGGCCGACAAGACCAGGACCGGCACCCAGTTCTCGGCCGCCCGCAGCTGCTGGCAGACGCGGTAGCCGGACAGGCCCGGCAGCATGATGTCGAGCACGACGCTGTCATAGCCGCCCTCGGTCGCCAGGTGCAGCCCGGTCACCCCGTCATGAGCGAGGTCGACCACGAAGCCCCCGGCCTCCAGCCCGCGCTTGACCGCCGCGGCCAGCCGCCGCTCGTCCTCCACCACCAGCACCCGCACGCTTTAGAGTATTAGCTGTCGGCCACACATCCCGGCGAGTGCTTCTCAGCCTGCTCACAGCGGGCATAAGGCACAGTGGAGGAATGCAGGCAATGAGGCTTTCCCGAAAGGCCCGGTGGGCAGTGCCCGGCGTGGCCGTCATCGCTACCGCCGGGGCGATCGCCGCGTCGGCCATCGGCGTCGCCCAGGCCGCCCCCGGCCTGCCCGCGAAGACGCCCGCGCAGCTGCTCACGGCGATCGGGTCGACCCAGAGCGTCCCGCCGCTGACCGGCACCGTGGTCGAGACGACGAGCCTCGGCCTGCCGAAGCTGCCCGACGCCGGCAACCAGGGCTCCCTGGCCTCCCTGATCACCGGGTCGCACACGATCAAGGTGTACTGGAAGGACGCGACCCACTTCCGGCTCGCGGTCCCGCAGCCGATGAGCGAGACCGACGTCATCCGCGACGGCGCGACCGGCTGGCTGTGGGACAGCCAGGGCAACACGGTCACCAGGTTCAGCGCAGCGGACAAGCCGGCCCACCCGGCGCCGGAGAAGCTGCCCCCGCTGACCCCCCAGCAGGCCGCCAGCCAGGCCCTGGCCGCGGTCGGCCCGACCACGGTGGTCAGCGTCGACTCGAACCTGACGGTCGCGGGCGAGGCGGCCTACCAGCTCGTCCTCGCGCCGAAGGACAGCCGCTCCACGATCGGGTCGGTCCGCGTCGCCATCGACGGCAAGACCAACGTCCCGCTGCGGGTGCAGGTCTTCGCCAGGGGCGCCTCGTCGCCCGCGTTCCAGGTCGGCTACACCCAGATCTCCTACACCGCCCCGGCCGCGGCTAACTTCAGCTTCACCCCGCCCGCGGGCGCGACCTACGACGACACCACCAAGCCGTCGGCCGGCCATGACACCTCGAAGGCGGGCTACGGCCAGTACGGCCAGGGCTGGCTCGCCGTGGCCGAGGTGCCGCAGTCGGTGCTGGCGCAGGCGGGGCCCGCGCCCGGCGCCACCAGCGCCCCGTCCGGGACGGCCACGTTCTCGGGCGACAGCGCGGCCGCCGTCAGCGCCTTCCTCGGCGCCGCCAAGCCGGTCCACGGGGCGTGGGGAAGCGGCCAGCTGCTGCACACCAGCCTGGTCAACGTCCTGATCGTCGGCGACGAGATGTACGCCGGGGCGGTCGACCCCAGCGTCTTGTACGCCGCCGTCGGGCACGCGACGCCGGCCGGGAACGGCGCTGGTGACTCCTGACCGGCAAGTAACTGCCGGCGAGCCGCGAGTCCCCGGTGACCTGGCGATCTCCAGCGCCGGGCTGACGAAGCGGTTCCGCAGCGGCCAGGTCGCCGTCAACGACGTCGACCTGGCCGTTCCGGCCCACTCGGTCTACGGGTTCCTCGGCCCGAACGGCTCGGGCAAGACCACGACGATCCGGATGCTGCTGGGCCTGGCCTTCCCCACCAGCGGGACCGCCGCCCTGCTGGGCACGCCGATGCCGGGCGGCGCCGGGCGGGTCCTGCACCGGGTCGGGTCGCTGGTCGAGGGCCCGGCGTTCTTCCCGTTCCTGTCCGGCTGGGAGAACCTGGCCCGCTGCGACGCGGCCGACGCGACCGCCGACCCCCGGACCGCCAAGGTGCGCATCGGCGTCGCCCTGGAGCGGGTCGGGCTGACCGCCGCCGCCCGCAAGCGCTTCCGGAACTACTCCCTGGGCATGAAGCAGCGGCTGGCGATCGCGGCCGGGCTGCTGCGCCCCCGCGACCTGATCATCCTCGACGAGCCCACCAACGGCCTGGACCCGCAGGGCACCCGCGAGGTGCGCGCCCTGGTGCGGGAGATCGCGGCCGACGGGACGACCGTGTTCGTCTCCTCGCACCTGCTGGCTGAGGTCGAGCAGGTGTGCTCGCACGTCGGGGTGATGCGGGCCGGGCAGCTCGTCTTCCAGGGGTCGCTCGACGGCCTGCGGAAGACCCAGGCCGCCCGGATCAGCGTCACGACGGCCGATGCCGAGGCCGCCGCCACCGTGTTCGCCAAGCTCGGCCTGGCCGACCCGCGCTCGGCCGAGGGCCGCGTCACCGCCGAGCTCGGTGACGCCGAGCCCGAGCGGATCACCGCCGAGCTCGTGCACGCGGGCGTCGGCGTCCGCGCGCTGAGCGTGCTCACCCCGAGTCTCGAGGAGCTGTTCGTGGGCCTGACCGGAGAGGGATTCGACGTTGAGCGCTGACGTGACCGACGCTCCCCTGGTGCCCGTCCCCGCCGAGGCGGGCGTTACCGAGGCCCGCCCGGCCGGGCCGGCCCGCGGCTACCTGCGGTTCCTCGCCTCCGAGCTGCGGCTGGTGTTCCGGCGCCGCCGCAACCAGCTCCTGCTGCTGGTCATCTTCCTGTTCCCGGTGCTGATCGGGGCCGGCCTGAAGATCGCCGCCCCCCGCCCGGACGGCGGCGAGGGCAACGGCCCGCAGGCGTTCTTCAACCAGCTCGCCGGCAACGGCGTGTTCCTCACCCTCATCGCCTTGCAGTCGCTCCTGATCCTGGTCCTGCCGCTGGTGGTGGCGGTCGTCGCGGGCGACTCGGTCGCGGGCGAGGCCGGCTACGGGACGCTGCGCTACCTGCTGACCCGCCCGGCCGGGCGGGCCCGGCTGCTGAGCGTCAAGTACCTGGCGATCGTCGCCTTCGGGATCGCCGCGACGTTCATCATCGCGATCGTGGCCCTGCTCGTGGGCGTGATCGCGTTCCCGGTCGGCCCGGTCACGCTGCTGTCGGGCGACACCGTCTCGCTCGGGTCCGGCCTGGTCCGGGTCTTGTGGGTGACGCTCTACATCTCGGCCGCGATGGCCGCCATGGGCGCGATCGGCCTGGCGATCTCCACCATGACCGAGCACGCGATCGGGGCGATCGCGGCGATCATGATCGCCATGGTGACGAGCGAGGTCGCCGACCAGATTCCCCAGTTCGCGGTCATCGCCCCGTACCTGCCGACCCACTGGTGGAACTCATTCGACGCCGTCCTCCGCATCCCGGTCGACGCGACGACCCTGCTGCACGGCCTGCTGTCGTTCGCGATCTACGCGGTGATCTTCCTCGCCATCGCCTGGGCGAAGTTCACCAGCTCCGACATCACCAGCTAGCCCCGCTGGCCGGTAGCCCGGCGCCAGTTTAAGGATTAAGGCGCCCGGGGATTACCAATTATGTCCCGGTTTAGCGGGCGGGCGAATTGCAAGGGCGCAACGGTGGAGAAATGACCGAGCAGATCATGGTTCCGTTCGAGGGTGACATCGGCGGCGTGGGCGACTTCACCTGGGGGCAATGGGAGATCTGGCCGTCGCTGCAGGAGTCGCATACGACATCATTCAGCCTCGGCTGGTGCCAGGAGCTGCCGCCCGGCCGCACTCCGGCTGACGTGGCCGATGACCTGCAGTTTCTCATGAGCAGGCATTCTTCCCTGCGGACCCGGCTGCAATTCTCCGACGGCCGTCCGCAGCAAGCCATTGCAAGATCCGGCCACGCATTGCTGAAAGTGGTTGACGCCGGTGACGCCGATCCTGCGCAAGTGGCGGCCGACGTGTATGCGCGCCTCGACAACCGGTCCGCGCTCGATTGCGCAAGGGACTGGCCCATCCGCTGGGCGGTGATCGCCCGCCAGGGCGTGGCCACTCACCTGGTGTCGCTCGTCTCGCACCTCGCGGCCGACGGCGAGGGGGTGCGGATCATGCTGCGCGACCTGTCCCGCCGGCAGGCGGCCCGGCGGTCGGGCCGGGCCAGCCTCCTCCCGCCGGTCACCGCGCCGCAGCCCCTGGAGCTGGCCGCGGCGCAGGCCACCCCGGCCGCCATCCGGCAGAGCGATGCTGCCCTGCGGCACTGGGAGCGGCTGCTGCGCCAGGTCCCGACCCGCCGGTTCCCCGGCCCGGCCGACCACCGCGACCCGCGTTACTGGCAGGTGTTCTATGACTCGCCCGCCTCGTTCCCGGCCGTGCAGGTCATCGCCGCCCGGACCGGGACGAGCACCGCCAACGTCCTGCTCGCCGCCTACGCCATCGCCCAGGCCAGGCTGACCGGCAGCAACCCGGCGGTGATCAACTCGGTGGTCAACAACCGGCTGCGGCCTGGCTTCGCCGCCGTCGTGAGCCCGCTCTGCCACTTCAGCCTCAGCGTGGTCGACGTGGCGGGCATCACCATCGACGAGGCCGTCCGCCGTACCCGCCGGGCCGCGGTGGCCGCCTACAACATCGCCTACTGCGATCCGCTCCGGCGCCGGGAGCTGGTGGAGCGGGTCGCCCGCGAGCGCGGCGAGGCGCCCGACATCGGCACCTGCTTCGTCAACGACCGCCGGACGCATTACCGGAAGGAGCCGGGCAACCGGCCCCCCGGCCCGGGCGAGGTGCTCGCCGCCGGCCCGCCGGAGTTCCGCCTGGTCCGCGCGAACGGCGACGGCGGCGAGCGCTGCTACCTGCACATCAACAACGAGCCGAACATGATCCAGTTCGAGCTGCTGGCCGACACCCACTACCTGTCCCCGGCGGGCATGGAGGCATTCCTGGGGGCCATCGAGGCGGTCCTGGTCGAGGCGGCCCTGGACCCCGGCGCCCTGACCGGGACCTGATAACACGCTCTGGGTGAGCCTCGCCCACTGCCACGCCGTCAGCACCAGCATCGCCCCCCCGGGGTCCTTGCTGTCGCGGACCGCCCGCCCGCCATCCGGCAGCGCCGCAATCTCCACGCAGTTCGCGGAAGCGCCGCTCGAGTATGACGATTTAATCCACGTGGGGTCACTCATGACGCGAATTCCTTACCGAGGACATCAACTCTACCGACTGGGCGGGCGAGAGTGCTGACGCGCGGATTAGGTCGAAGTGAATCATCGCCAAGAAAACTTCATTTTTAGCGTCGGCCATCCTGCCCGAATTCCAGCCCTCAGAATACCAGGCCGGGGATTTTCCTGGGAATTCCATGATGCGCAACGGTCCAGCATGCCCAGGATGCTCGGTTGCGGTGAACGGCATGACCTGGATAATAATTCCCGGTCGCATGGCCATTTCTTCTAGCGCGAGTAGCTGATCGCGCATCGCTGCCTTGCCCCCGAACGGCCTCAACAAGGCTGACTCGTCGATGGCGAACGACATCATGGGCGCTTCCGTGCCAGCGAAGATTGCCTGGCGCGCGATGCGCTTCTCTGCAAGGTCCGCTATCTCGGCTTCGCTGGCTCGCGGGCGCCCTGCGCGCGTGACCGCCCGCGAGTAGTCGGGCGTCTGGGCGAGCCCGGGGATGATGTACGGCTCCCAGTCGCTGATCTTGACCGCTTCGGACTCCAGCCCGGCCAGGCTCTCGACCGTCTGGCCGCCGGAGGACGCGGCGGGCCAGATGATGACCAGCTTGCCCTTGGCGCCGACCGCGCCGTCAATGACCGCGATGGTGTCCTCGCGGGTGCCCTTGTCCCCGTCTCCAGCCCGCTGATCAGCGACTGCGAGCAGTAGGCGGCCTTGGCCGGCTCCGCCTGTGATAGCCCCGCCTCCTCCCGGAACGCCCGCAGCAGCTCCCCGAAAAGCCGGGCATTGGTCGCGTCTGGCACTGCCGATCACTCCCGTCACCCGCGATTACCCGCCGTGGCCCGGTTATTACTCGCGTCCGGCCGCTTATTACTCCGGCGACGCGATTATTACCCGGGCGGTGGGCGTGCCCATACAGGCTTGGTTGAGATTCATATAACGTGATCAACAATACGACCGCATGACAGCCCCGGGCCGGATTGCGGCGTTAATGGCCGTTCGTGTTATCGGCCGGTCGGTCTTGGGCGCCGAGCGTCGCCAGTTCGCCCGTGATCTCCCGTTCCCGCTGCCGTAGCTCGTCCAGCTCGGCCCGCAGGTCCCGGATTCGCAGCCCCCCGGTGCAGTTCGGTGTCCTCGTCAATGCGCGTTCGCACCGTGACGGCCGTCTCGGTGACCTCCACCCGCGTCGTTAGCAGCGCCCGGCCCAGGTCACTGAACGGGGACCGGTCGGGGTCGTGCCAGTGGATCGGGTAAAAGCGCGTCAGCCCCGAGGTCTCGAGCGCGCCCCGCTCGCGGATGGTCGTGAGGACCTTCAGCGTGTCATCGAGCCCGGACCGTATCCGCGACAACCGGACATCATCACCCGCTGCGCCCACATGCTCGTCGTAGACGGCCTTCGCGCTCACGCTCTTGCAGTCGGGCACATGCGCCCCGCCGTTTCGGTTCGCGCGGAACGTGATGGTGAGATCGCCTAGGTCGCCGAGTTCTGCCCGGGTAAGCAAGCGCGCGGAAAGGACTTCGATAAGTTCCCGGTGTTCCATGGTGCCCTAGACAGTACGCTTCGCGCCGTACTGTCGTGATCACATGTCGTTAGAAGGTCAACTTCGGGGTCGCCATCGTCGCGCCCGGCTCTACCAGCTGAAGTCCTCTTCCCAGAACTCGGTCACCCCGCGCGGCTTGGCCACGGCGGCGTCGTCCTCGCGGGCGCGCAGCTCCACCCGGCGGATCTTGCCCGAGATCGTCTTGGGCAGGTCGTGGAACTCCAGGCGGCGGATCCGCTTGTAGCCCGGGACGCGCCCGCGCACGAAGGCCATGATGTCGCGGGCCAGGTCCGGGCCGGGCGTGGCCGAGGCGGCGAGGATGACGTAGGCCTTGGGGACCGCCAGCCGCAGCGGGTCCGGCGACGGCACGACCGCCGCCTCGGCCACG
>DATBEM010000210.1:0-41697 GCA_036276115.1 Trebonia sp. | reverse complement strand
CCGCGTTCACTGAGTGCCGCGTTCACTGAGTGCCGCGTTCACTGAGCACTTCATTCAGCGCCGCGCCCGTCGAGCACCGTGTCTATCGAGCACTGCGATCATCGAGCGCCGTGTCCGTCGAGCACCGTGTCTATCGAGCGTTGCGATCATCGAGCGCCGTCTCCTTCGAGCACTGCGATCATTGAGCAGCGCGTCCATCGAGCACTTCGCGGGTTAAGTACCGCGTCGCGCAGCATCGTAGCTGTCGGGCGCTTTAGTTGCCTAGCGCTGCAGTTACTCGGCACCGCAGTTGCTCGGCAAAGAACTTACTCGGCAAAGAACTTACTCGGCACCGCGCTCAGGCGGCACGCGGTAACCGGCACAGCGGTAACCGGGCGCCTCGCTTATCGGGTGCCTGGCAATCCCCGGCGCCGTGAATCATAGGGCCCCGCGCGGCTAGCGGGGACGGTTCCGGTACCCGCGCTGCAGCCCGCGCTCGCTGCTGGCATGGACTCCCACTCGGGCCAGCAGTTGCCGTGGCCGCTCGCCGTGTCGTCCGCTCTGCTTGCACTCTGCCAGCGCCAGCGCCAGACGGCCGCCAAGCAGTACCGCCAGCTTCCTTCCCCGCGCCGGGGCCGACGGCCTTCCGCGGCCCGCGCGATCTCTACCTCACCGAAAAAGGAATCCCACTAATGACAGCAACAACACTGGAAACACAATCCCAGCAGACCGCCCTAGCGGCGGTCCCGGCGCAGGCCGGCGCCACCGTGCACGGCATCGTCGACATCACCGGCGGCCGGGGCTACCTCCGCACTGGCGGCTACCGCCGGTCCGCGGGCGACATTCCGCTCAGCGATGCCCAGCTTCGCCGGTTCGGGCTGCGCAAGGGCGACGAGGTCACCGGGGTCATGACGCCCCGGGCCGACGGCAAGCCCAGCCCGACATCCGACGTTGCCGGGCCCCGCGGCGCCCAGCCCGACGATGCCAGGCCAGGTGGTACCAAGGCCAGTCGGGCCAAGCCCGGTAGCCCTAAGCCTGGCAACGCCAGGCCCGGCCGCGCCAACGCCGCCAACGCCAAGGCCCGCAGCACCCCCGGTGACATCCTCGCCCGCATCGATACGGTCAACGGCCGGCCCGCCGGGCGGGCCGGCGACCGCCCTCGCTTCGCTGACCTCACCCCGGTCTACCCGCGCGAGCGGCTGCGCCTCGAAGACGGTGACCCCTCACCCACCGCCCGGATCATCGACCTGCTCGCCCCCATTGGCAAGGGCCAGCGCGGCCTGATCGTCGCGCCGCCCAAGGCGGGCAAGACCACGCTCCTGAAGACCATCGCCCGCGCCGTCGGCGCCGCCCACCCCGAGGTCCACCTCATGCTGGTGCTCGTCGGCGAGCGCCCCGAGGAGGTCACCGACCTGCGCCGTAGCGTGGACGGCGAGGTCGTCTACTCCACGTTCGACCAGTCCCCCGATGACCACGTCTGGGCGGCAGAGCTCGCGATCGAGCGGGCCAAGCGCCTGGCCGAGGACGGCACCGACGTCTTCGTCCTGCTCGACTCCCTCACCCGGCTCGGCCGGGCCTATAACCTCGCCGCCCCGGCGGGCGGGCGGACCCTGACCGGCGGCGTGGCCGCGTCCGCGCTCCAGCCGCCGCGGCACTTCCTCGGCGCCGCCCGCTGCCTGGAGGAAGGCGGCTCGGTCACGATCGTGTCCACCGTGCTCGTGGACACGAGCTCCGCGCTCGACAGCGTGCTGTTCGAGGAGTTCAAGGGCACCGGCAACATGGAGGTCCGGCTGCGCCGCGACCTGGCCGAGAAGCGGCTGTTCCCGGCGATCGACCCCGCCCCCTCCGGCACCCGGCGCGATGACCTCCTCATGGACGCGGCCGAGTACGCGGCGGTGACCACCTTGCGCCGCGCGCTCGCCGGGCTGGACTCCCAGCACGCGCTGGAGCTGCTCATCGACAAGACTCACCAGCCGAACGCCGACTTCCTGCGTCAGGTTCGCCCGGCCCGCTAGGTTGAGCTACTCTTGTGAGAGTTGACTCTCACGAAAAGAGAATGCTCTCATGAACAGCCCCGCTATGAGCAGTGCCGCCACGAACACTGCCGCCACGAACGGCACCGCTGCGAATACAGCCACCATGAACAGCGCCGCCGCGAACGGCGCCTCGACGGACAGCACCTCGACGGACAGCGCTGCCACGAGCAGCTCCGCTACGAGCACAGCCGGTCCGGGCACCCGGACCGTGAGCCTGGGCGACGGGCTCCAGGTCACTGTTGACGAGCGCGGGCCCGCGGCCGGCCGGAGCACGCTGCTCCTGCACAGCGGAGCAGGCCCGGCGACGATGGCCGGGCTGGCGGCCGCCCTCGCGGACAGCGCCCACGTCGTGACCCCGACTCATCCCGGCTTCGACGGCACGCCACGGCCGGCCTGGCTGGGATCGGTCGCCGACCTGGCCGAGGCATACCTTGACCTGCTCACGGAGCTCGGGCTTAGTGACGTGCAGGTGATCGGGAACTCCGTCGGAGGGTGGGTCGCGGCCGAGATGGCGCTGCGCGACGTTCAGCGCCGGGTCGCGTCCCTGGTCCTGCTCGACGCGAACGGCATTCGCCCCGATAGCACGGCGCAGTTCACCGACATCCGCGGCCTGCCGCTGGAGGCGATCGGCCGGCTGTCCTTCCACGATCCGGCCCGGCGCCCCGACCCGGCCGCGATGACCGAGGCGCAGCGCGCGACCATGCTCGCCAACCAGCAGGCGCTCGCGGCCTACGCGGGCCCGGACTTCATGTTCGCCCCCGGGCTACGGCGGCGGCTGCACCGGGTCGCGATCCCGGTGCTGGTCGCCTGGGGCGAGGCCGACGGCGTCGTCACGCCGGAGTACGGGCGCGCCTACGCCGCCGCCTTCCCCCGCGCCCGCTACACGGCCATCGCCGAGGCCGGGCACTTCCCGCAGGTCGAGCGGCCCGCCGCGGTGCTGGCCGCCATCGCCGACTTCACCCGCGACGCCGCCGGGGAATCCACCAGGGAACAAGCAGGACGGGCCGCGAGCGACATCGCGTAGCGGGTCGTCACCACCGCGATTCACGGCCCCGCCAGCGGCCGGCTCCCGCGCTAGCGTCACGCAGGTCCCGGCGGCATACCACCGCCGGCTTCACTCCGGACGCCGCCGGAAAACCCGCCCGGCATCAGTCAGGACGGCCAGCGGGCGACGTCGCGTAGCGGGCCATCACGGCCGCGATCTCCGCCTCGGTCAGCGCCCGGCCGCCCGCGCCGGCGTCGCGCAGGTCCCGGAAGTACTGCACGTACAGGTCCGGGGTGAACGTGTTGACCATGACCAGCGGCTCGTCACCCGGGTTGGCAAAGGTGTGCGGCGCGCCCGGCGGCACCATCACCAGCGTGCCCGCCGGGGCATCGTGCACTGCCTCCCCGACCGTGAACCTGGCCGTACCGGACACGACGTAGAAGCCCTCGTCATGCCGGGCGTGCCGGTGCTGGGGCGGCCCGGCGCTGCGCGGGGCGAGCGTGACCTCCCCGATCCCGAGGCGATGGGACGTGGTGGCGCCGTCCTCCAGGATGCGCACCCGGGCCGGGCCCAGGTCGATCACCTCGCCCCCGTCCGGCCCGGTCACGCGCACGTCGGCCTCGTCTGCATCGCTCATTGCCCGCTCCTGACTTGAGGGTCCACTCTCATGAAGCTAGGTGACTACCACAAGGGCTGCAAGCTATCCCTCATAATGAGAGACACTCATTGCCGGAGGGGGGACTGTGACCGCAGACGGCACGGCGGGCCGCGTCAACCAGCGGCTGCGCACGCGCACCGCGATCGTGGCGGCGGCGGCCGAGCTGAGCCAGACCGGCCGCGAGGTGACCATGCCCGAAGTGGCCCGGACCGCCCTGGTTTCGGAGGCGACGGCCTACCGCTACTTCCCGGACCTGGCCAGCTTGCTGCGGGAGGCCATCGCCGGGCACCTGCCCGACGCGGCCCAGGCGCTGGCGCCGGTCGCGGGCTCGGCCGACCCGGTGCTGCGCGTGGCCACCGTCACCGAGTTCCTGCTGCGTCATGTGCTGAGCCGCCAGGGCGCGGTCCGCGTGCTCATCGCGGCGACGATCACCCGCCCCGGCCAGGCGCAGGCCAGCCGCCCGGGCCTGCGGTTCGGGCTGATCGACGGCGCGCTCGCCCCGCTGGAAGCCACCCTCGGCGTCACCCGGCCCGCCGCCCTGGCCCAGCTCAGGCGCGACCTGGCCATCGTCATCAGCGCCGAGGCGCTGTTCAGCCTGACCGACCTGGACGGCCTCGACCCCGAGGAGGCCATCGGCAGCATCGTCCACACGGCGACCACCCTCACCCGGGCCGCGCTGCCGCGACTGGAAGATCCGCCGGGCAGCGCTAAGATAGATTGACACACTTCAAATCACGGGAGCTCGGGCCAACCGGGCTGAGAGGGCGGCTACCGGCCAGCGCGCTTGGTGATAAGCCAGCGCAGCGGCCAGCGCCACCGACCGTCGGAACCTGTCCGGGTAATGCCGGCGTAGGGAGGGCGCGATGGCCGCGCACGGCGGCGCGCACAGCAACGGCGGCGGGCACAGCAACGGCGGCGCGCACAGCAACGGCGGCGCGCACAGCAACGGCGGCGCGCACAGCAACGGCGGCGCGCACAGCAACGGCGGTGATGGTCCGCTCGGGAGCGAGCAGGTTCCCGCGGGCAACGGGAGTGAGCACTTCCACCGGGCCCGCCCCGGCGGCGTGGGCCTGGCCGCCCCGTTCACGAAGGTCCCGGCCAGCCGCCAGGCGGAGGCGCCCCGGACGCTCGCCGAGCCAGTCCCGCAGCCGCTGACGATGCTGGACCAGTTCGGCCTCTGGGGCAACCTCGGCGTTAGCCTCCTTGGCTTCACCGGGGCGTTGTTCGTCTTGCAGCCCGGCGGCCCGGGTACCCCGCGGCTGTCGCTGGCGGCCGCGCTGACCGCGATCGTGGTGGGGACCGTCATCGGCACCGCCCCGGTCGCGCTAGCCGGCGTCCAGGGGGCGCGGACCGGCGCCCCGGCGATGGTCCTGCTCCGCGGCCTGTTCGGTGCCCGGCTATCGTCCCTGCCAACGGCGCTGAACATCGTCCAGTGCTTCGGGTGGGGCATCTTCGAGCTGGTGACCATCGCCACCGCCGCGCACACGATCGCGCCGCAGTTGCCCCGGCCGGGCTACGTGCTCCTGGCGGGCGTGATTACCGGCCTGCTCACGATCCGCCCGCTCGGCGCGATCAGGATCTTGCGGCGCTACGCCACCGTGGCGGTCATGATCGTCGGCGCCTACTTGCTCATCCAGCTCCTGCGCCAGCCGCTGCCGAGCCTCACGGCCGGCAGCTGGTCCGGCTTCTGGGCCGCCACCGACACGGTGGTCGGCGTGGCGATCTCGTTCGTGCCGCTGGCGGCCGACTACACTCGCCACTCCCGGTCCCCCCGCGAGGCGGCCGCGGGTGCCATGATCGGCTACAGCCTGACCCAGGTCCTGTGCTACGCACTCGGCCTGCTGGCGTTGCTCACCGTCGCCCGGCACAGCGGTGACATCTTCGGCGCGTTCATCGCGCTGCCGGTCGGCTCGCTGGCGTTCGCGGTACTGGCCGCCCGCGAACTGGACCAGTCCTTCGCCGATGTGTACTCCACCGCCGTGTCCGTCCAGAACCTCCGCCCGCTGGCCGACCGCCGGGTCCTCGCCCTGGCGATCACGGCCCTGACCACGGCCGGCGCGCTGTGGCTCAACATCGCCGACTACGAGAACTTCCTCACCCTCATCGGCTCGGTCTTCGTCCCGCTGGCGGCCGTCCTGGTCACTGACTACTTCGTGGTCGCCCGGGGCGAGTGGGACCTCACGACCCACAGCCGGACTCGCTGGCGGCCGCTCGCCGCCTGGGCGATCGGCTTCCTCGTCTACCAGCTGGTCAACCCCGGCTACGTCGCCTGGTGGGCCAGTGCCTGGACTGCGGTCGACGGTGCCATCGGCTTTACCCCGGCCACCTGGATGTCGGCGTCCATCTTGTCCTTCGTCGCCGCCGCCATCGTCACCTTGGTCCTGCACCCGCGAGCACTGCACCCCGCGCGCACTGGGCCCGTAGCAAGCAACGCCAGCGGACATTAAGTCATCCCTTAATCGCTCCTAGCCGTGGCGGACGGCCGCGGACTACCCTCGGCCCATGAGCGAGCCTGCGAGCGAATCAGGAAGCACTGCGCGCCCGCGAATGCGGCCGACAAGCACTAGCGAGGAGGTCACATGAGCGAGCCTGCGAGCGAATCAAAAAACACTGCGCGCCCGCGAATGCGGCCGACGAGCGCCAGCGAGGAGGTTACATGAGCGCGGAACGCGAAGAGGCGCTGGAGGTCCTGCGGGAAGTCTGGCGCGGCAATGGGCAGGCTGCCACCGACCTGGATAAGGGCGACGTCAACGCGTGCCGTCGCATGACCGAGGCCGGGGTCGGCTTCGGCGAGTTCGCCGCCGAGGACGCGGCCGGCACGGACGTGTCCAGCGGCTGGCAGGAACGGCTCAAGCGCGAGGGCAAGTACCACCCGCAAGGCGGGACTATCCGCGACCTGATCATGGGCCCGGACTCGCTGGGCTAAGCGCTGGTGGACTATCCAAGCACCGTCGCCGACCTTACCGCCGCCCTCCGCAACGGCGGTTACCTGGCCGATCGGGGCCTCGCGACCACCTTGCACGTGGCCTTGCGGCTGCGCCGCCCAGTCTTGCTCGAGGGCGAGGTGGGCGTCGGGAAGACCGAGGCCGCCAAGGCGCTGGCCGCGATCTTCGGCCGGCGACTCATCCGCTTGCAGTGCTACGAGGGCATCGACACGAGCCAGGCGATCTACGAGTGGGACTACGCCCGCCAGCTGATGCACATCCGGGCGCTCCAGACCGCGAGCCAGGACGGCCTGGCCTCCTCGCCCACCCAGCTCTTCGGCCCCGAGTTCCTCATTGAGCGCCCGCTGCTGGCCGCGCTGCGGGCAGGCGACGGCGCGGTCCTGCTCATTGACGAGGTGGACCGGGCTGACGACGAGTTCGAGGCGTTCCTGCTTGAGATCCTGTCGGACTTCCAGGTCACGATCCCGGAGATCGGCACCGTGCGGGCACAGTCCGCGCCGACGGTCATCGTGACCTCCAACCGGACTCGCGAGCTGCACGACGCCCTCCGCCGCCGTTGCCTTTACCACTGGGTGGGTTACCCGACCCCGGAGCGCGAGGCCGAGATCGTCGCCACCCGCGCGCCCGGGGCCGACCGGGAGCTCACCCGCAAGGTGGTCGCCGCCGTTCACCGGCTACGCGACATGGAGCTGGCCAAGCCACCAGGCGTCGCCGAGACCATCGACTGGGTCGCTGCCCTCGACGTGCTCGGCGAGGATGACCTCACCGCCGAGGCCGCCCGCGACACCCTCGGCGCGATCGTCAAGGACCGGGACGACCTGGACCTCGTCCACGAGCGCCTGGCGGAGATCGTCCAAGGTGCCTGACGCCCCGGTCGCAGGCCGGAGCCCGGGGCCCGACGGCCCTGTGCCCTTGAAAACCGCGCCCCTGAAAACCGACCCCGCGGGAACCCAACCCGCGGGAACCAAGCCCGGCGACTTCACCCAAGTCCTGGTCGGGTTCGCGCACGTGTTGCGAGAGCAGGGCCTCGTGGTGGGCACGGGCGACGTGCTGACCTACGTGGCGGCGGCGGCGACCCTGGACCCGGCCGACCTGCTCGACCTGTACTGGGCAGGGCGGGCCACGCTCGCCAGCCGCCGGGAAGACATCCCGCCCTACGACCGCGCCTTTCGCGCCTACTTCCTCGACGAGGGCTCGGCCGCCCGGGACACCCTCAAGCTGAGCCCGGCCGCGCAGGCCGAAGCGGTCGCCTCGCTCGCCATGATCGCCACCGATCCTGGGCAGGAGGGCGATGCCCGGGACGAGCAGCAGAGCCTCGGGCTGATGGCGTCAAGCGTGGCGGCGCTGAAGCACCGCGCGTTCGCCGGGTGCACTCCGGAGGAGCTGGCGACGCTTCGCCGGATCATGCGGACCATGCGCCTCACCCCCCCTCGGCGGCGCACCCGGCGCACCCGCCCGGCCCGCAAGGGCCGCGTTCCCGACCTCCGCCGGACCATCCGCACTGAGGCGCGCCTCACTCCCCTGCCCAGCCCGCTGCGGTACCGCCAGCGCAAGGACAAGCCGCGGCCGCTGGTCCTCATCCTCGACGTGTCCGGCTCGATGGCCGATTACTCGCGCCACCTGCTGCAGTTCGCGCACACCGCCCGGCATTCCGGCGCCCGGGTGGAGGTGTTCTGCTTCGGGACTAGGATCGCGCGGATCACCCGGCAGCTGCGCACGCGCCGGGTTGACGTGGCGCTCCGCGAGGCGGGCGCCTCCGTCCTGGACTGGGACGGGGGGACGCGGATCGGCTCGTCGGTAGACGCGTTCCTGCGCCGGTGGGGGCGGGGCGGGCTGTGCCGGGGCGCGGTCGTCGTGATCTGCTCCGACGGACTGGACCGGGGGGACCCGGAACTGCTCGCATCGAGCATGGCCCGGCTGGCCCGGCTGGCGCACCGGATCGTGTGGCTGAACCCGCATAAGGGCGATAACCGGGAATTCCGCCCCTCCTCGGTGGGCATGATGGTGGCAGCGCCGCACGTGGACCTGCTGCTGTCCGGGCATGACCTGGCCAGCCTGCAAGAGCTCGCGGCGGCGCTGCCCGCACTGAACTGACGGCCGTCGCGGTGTCGACGGCCGCGCCGCACCAGAGGGGGATCGCCGTTGATACGGCTGGGCACGCTGGCCGGATACCCGTTCGAGGGACCGCGCCTGCTGGGGGGCTGGACCCCGCCGGCCGGCATCGCCGCCGTGTACGCGATCACCTGCAAGCCTGACCCGGCCCGGGAGCAGCACGCGGTGATCTTCGTCGGCTCGGCTGACGACCTGGCCCGGGAACGGTTCCCGTTCAAGCACCCGGCGGCGCCGTCCTGGATCAAGCGCGCGGGCTCGAAGTGGAAGCTGTACATCAGCGTGTACGAGGTGCCCGGCGGCACCGCGGGCCACCGGGAGCAGATAACCCGCGAACTGATCGCGACCTACCGCCCCAGTTGCAACGCCGAGCAGTACTCCAACACCTGGAAGCCGGAGTGGATCGGGGAGGGAAGCTAGCGGGCAGGGGGCCCGGCGTCCCGCCGCGCGACTAGCGGCCATGCCGGTCACTGGAAGTCGTACCTGGTCGGCTGGGTCTCGTAGGCGCGCCCGGCCGGCGTCGTCCAGCGGAACGCGCCCGGCTCCAGTTGCTCAAGCTGCCAGCCGGGCGACTGCTTGAGCCGGTGGTGCTGGCGGCAGAGGGGACCGAGGTTGCGCTCCCCGGTTTCGCCCGCGGGCCACGCAACGGTGTGGTCAATGTCGGCGTAGCTGGCGCTGGCCCCGCAACCAGGGGCCGTGCAGGTGGCGTTGCGCGCCCGGATGAGGTGAGCGAGCCGGCGACTGGGCCGGTAGCCCTCTTCCCGGTACCCGTACTCGGCCCCTCCCCGCGTGATCGGCCGGAACCCCGCCTTCAGCCGCTCGAGGAACCCCGCGAGGTGCGCAAGCTGCGCTGGCGTCGGCCCGGCCTCACCCCCAGTCCGGCCAAGATCACAGTCGGCGGCGCCGCCCGTACCCCTGTTGCCCGTACACCCGCTGCCCGCAGCGCCGTCGCCAGCCGCAAGGCCACCGGCCCCATCCGGGACGGCTGTACCCGCCGCGCCCCCAGCAAGCCCAGGCGGAGGCGGGTCCCAGGAATGCTGGCCCGGCGCGCAGCCGTGGGCGACGGCGGTGCGGCTGGCGGAATCGACTAGCGTCACGCACCAGCGCGTGCGGGGATGCCGGGACGCGGCCCGCATCATGTCGCGCAGCGTCTCGGGATCGATGAGGTCCCGCCCGGCCTCCCCTGGCATCGATGACCAGCCCCAGCCAGTACCCACCGGGACCAGGAGGTTGATGTTCGCGGGGAACGGTGCCCGCTCGCCCGGCCCGCGCGGCCAGACCGCCCCCGTCGGGCCGGACGCCCCACCCTCGACCGCAGGAGGCTCGCTTACCCGGGAGACGTCTTTCCCCGTGCCCCCTGCGCCTCTTGTGCCCCCTATGCCCCCTGTGCCGCCACCTCGATCAGCGATGCCATCACCGACCCCAGAAGGCTCGTAGTCATCCCACTCATCCTGCCGCCAGCCCTCTTCTTCCCGCCAGTCCCGGTACTGGAACTCCGGCTCAGCACGCGTGTCCCCGCAGGGCGGCGAGACCGCACCGCCGCCGGCGGGCGTCGCGCGGGCACTGTCCCCGGGCTGCCCGCCGGCTCTCGCTGCGTCGCCGTCCCCGCCCCGACCGCCAGGCCACCCGCCACGACTGGCCCCGGGCTGGCCGCCGCCCCTCAAGCCGGCATTGCTCCCTGACTGTCCACCGGAACTCGCGCTGGTGCTGGGCCTCGATGGCTCGCCAGCATCGGCGCTGGGGTCCGGGCCGACTGGCGCCGCCGGGCTGGCAGCGCAATCAGCCGGGCAATCGGCGGAGCGGACGATCGCGCGGACGGCGGGGTCCCGGCCCTGGGTCAGGTCCAGGAAGCACAGCAGCTCAAGCTCGCGGAGCGAGCCGGGGACGCCGTTCGCCCGCAGGTGACGCGCCAGGTCACGAATGTGGGCCTCCGACGCCAGGGCCTCCTCGACGGGGAGCTCCCGGCCCGCGAGGGCGAAGTTGCCGGACTTCTCGGGAAACCGCTCTACCCGCGCCTTCCTCCGGGTCGCGCGCTCCTTCCGCGCGCGAGCGGAACCAGGATCAATCGTCAGCGCGAGTTTCGCCGCCCGCTTGAGGAGCTGGCTATAGCGCAGGTCCGGTGCGTCCGGGGCCAGCAGCTCATCGACCGCGCGGGCATCGTCATCGGACAGCGGGTCGATCACGTCGCGGACGCCCTGGCACCGCCGCTCATCCAGGCGCCCCTCGGCCAGCAGCGCATCCAGCCGCGGGAGCCGGTCGCGCAGCGCCAGTGACAGCTCCATCCGGTCCTCCGATGCCCGCCGGTCCTCGGTTAGCTCGAACGACAACTCGGCCGACGCCTGCTCGGCGTCGCTGTTGGGGAACCGCCAGCGGCCGTCCGCGTCCTTCGCCGCCTGCCGACCGGTCTCCCACCGCCGCCGGGCGAACTCGCGGGTGGCCCGCAGTTCGAGCCACTCGGCCCGCCGCCGTAGCCGGCGGGCGGCCGACACCACGCCCACGATCCCGGCGTCCGACAGGTCCCCGAGGCCCGCCGCGATCACCGCCTCGGTGAGCCAGGCCAGCGCCGCCCCGGGAGCCATCGCCTCCGCTGGCCCATCCGGCCCGAACCCCGCGTCCCGCTCGCGGGCGTCCGGCTCGCCCTCGCCGAGTTCCCAGGTGCCCAATTCCCCGGCGCTCAGCTCACCCGCGCACGGCTCCCCAGCGCACGGGTCACCCGCCCCCAGCCCGCCTGTGCATGGCCCACCCGCCGGCCAGCCGCCCCAGGCCGGGCGCGCGGTGCCCAGGACATCGATCACGGCGCCGCCCGGCTCGAGCACGGGGGCTTGCCCGCGAGGGAGGTCTTGCCCGCGCACGGGGAACAGGCCTGCCACCATAACCAGCTCCTAGGGTTACTAGCAGAAGATCAGCACATGCGAATATAATATCAATTACTACCTCAGGTGGCAAGGCCTGGGGGCGCTCCGCTCCCACGGGCCTCGGTTATTCACCTAAATTGACGGCATGCCAAGCACGTCACCCGACCCGGCCGAGGTCGCCGCCGCGCTCCAGGTCAGCATCGGGACGTTCATGCGCCGCCTGCGCCAGGTGCCGATCCGCGATGACCTGACGACCCCGGACCTGACGGCGCTGTCGCGCCTGGACCGGGAAGGCCCGGCGACCCCGAGCCAGCTCGCGCGGGCCGAGCAGATCAGCCCGCAGGCGATGGGGGTGACGGTCAGCGGCCTGGAGCGCCGCGGGCTGGTGAACCGCAGCCCCGACCCCGGTGACGGCCGGCGCACCGTCTTGTCCCTCACCGAGGCGGGCCGCCAGCTCCTGCACAACAAGCGGTCCGCCCGCACCCGCCAGCTCGCGGCCGCCCTGGCGGCGGGGTTCACCGCCGAGGAGCTGCGCGTCTTGCGCCAGGCGGCGCCCCTGATCGAGCGGCTCGCGGAAGGGATCTAGCGGTCGCCCTACAGGTCGATGCGGGCGCCCATGATGACCGTGCGGTCACGCGGCAGCTGGAAGTACTCGGCCGCGTCGGCCGTCAGCCGGGACGTGGCGAGGAAGAGCCGCTTGCGCCACCGGCTCAGCCCGGGCTGCTCCCCCAGGTGCAGGTCGAGCTTGGACAGGAAGTACGAGACCTCGGCGTCGTCGGCCAGGTGGCTCTTCATCTCGGCGTGGCTGATCAGCGGGAGCAGCGCGGGCACGTCGGGCGTGTCCGCGTAGCCGAACTTCGCCGTGACGAAGACGATCCCGTCGTCGGCGTAGCCAAGGTCGTCGATGTCGGCGATCCGGTTGTCCGGCGCGACGTGCGGCACCGGGACCGTCTCGATCGACATGATGATGACGTGCTGGTGCAGTACGTGGTTGTGCAAGGCGTTCGCCCGCATGGCCAGCGGCGTGGTCTCCTTGCCGCGGTTCAGGAACACGGCCGTGCCGGGAACCCGGACCAGGTTCTGGCGGTGCAGCTCGTCGATGAAGGCGGGCAGCGTCCCCTCCTCCTGCTGGCGCAGCCGGGTGACGATCCCCCGCCCTCGCTGCCAGGTGATGAGGACGATGAACACCACGATGCCGATGAGCAGCGGCAGCCAGGCACCGTGCGAGATCTTGGTCAGGTTGACCGCCACGAACATCAGGTCCACGACGAGCAGGATCGCCCCGCCCCCCACGACCAGCCACAGCGGCTTGCCCCACTTGCGGGCGGCGATGAACAGGAACAGCAACGTCGTGATCGTGATCGTGCAGGTCACGGCCATGCCATAGGCGTAGGCGAGCGAGGTTGACTTCTTGAACAAGAAGATCAGGCCGAGCACGGCCACCAGCAGTGCCCAGTTGATCCACGGCACGTAGATCTGGCCGATGCGCTCCTCGGAGGTATGCACGATGCGCAGCCGCGGCAGGTAGCCGAGCTGGGCGGCCTGCTGGGTGACCGAGTACGCCCCCGAGATGACCGCCTGCGAGGCGATCACGGTCGCCAGCGTCGCCAGCACGACCATGGGGATGCGGCCCCAGGACGGGACCAGGAGGAAGAACGGGTTGGCGACGGCGCCGGCCGGGTCGTGCAGGACAAGGGCCCCCTGCCCCAGGTAGCTGAGGGTGCAGGCGGGGAAGACCAGCAGCAGCCACATCACCGTGATCGGCCGCCGCCCGAAGTGCCCCATGTCGGCGTACAGCGCCTCCGCCCCGGTGACGGCCAGCACCACGGCCGCGAGCGCGAAGAAGGCGGTGGTGAAGTGCGAGATGAAGAAGCCGATGGCGTAGGCCGGCAGCAGCGCCCGGAAGATCGCCGGGTTGCCGATGATGCCGTGGATGCCGAGGGCGCCGATGACGGTGAACCACAGCGCCATGACCGGGCCGAACAGCCGGCCGACCAAGCCGGTGCCCAGCCGCTGAAAAGTGAACAAGACGACGATGACGAGCGCGGTGATGGGGACCACGAGGTGCTCGATCGACGGCGCGACGACCACGGCGCCCTCGACCGCCGACAGGACCGAGATGGCGGGCGTGATCATCGAATCGCCGAAGAACAGCGACGCGCCGAACACCCCGAGCAGCGCGAGGATCAGCCGCACTCGCCGCGACGCGCTGTCGCCCATCTTCCGCAGCAGCGTGATGAGGGCCATGATGCCGCCCTCGCCGTCGTTGTCGGCCCGCATGACCAGCAGCACGTAGGTCACGGTGACGATGATCATCCCGGACCAGAAGATCAGCGAGGTAACGCCGTAGACGCTGTCGGACGAGACCCGCACGGGGTGCGGGTCAGTCGGGTCGAACAGCGTCTGGACCGTGTACAGCGGGCTGGTCCCGATGTCCCCGAACACCACGCCGAGCGCCCCGAGGGCGAGCGCGGTCTGGCCACTAGCGTGCCTGTTGCTCACGGGCTCACCCTACAGAACGTGCCCCGGCCGCCCCGTGGTCAGCCGGGGCGGCCCGCGGGCCCTTAGTCCTGCGGGGGGTAGCCGACCGCGTGGAGCAGGCGCGAACGGCGGGTACCGGAGGCGGGACGGGCCACCTCGGGGACCTCCGGGGCGGGCGGGGCCGGGGTCACGCCCCGGACGATCTGCTCGGCCATGCCGTACAGCAGCGGCAGGGCGCCCGCGACGACGCCGCCGGCCTGGTTAACGTGCCCGACGCCGGGGCCGATCAGCTCGGCGTCGGCCTTGATGCCGCGCACGAGCTCGGCCCCGCCCTCCAGGTTGGTGGCGATGCGGTCCAGCAGCGTCCCCGCCCAGTAGAGGTAGCAGGCCAGCCCCGCGATCAGCGCCACGATGACGAGGACGGACAAGACGACCAGGAGGGTCATGACGACTTCACCGACTCTACGACGCGGCCAAGGAACAGGTGATGCTGCAGGCCCTCGGCCAGGACGGCCTCGACGCCCTTGGCGACCTGGGGGATCAGGACGGACTCGGCGGTGTTCGCCTTCGCGGCGGTCAGGGTCCCCCCGATGGTGACGACGCGCCGGTCGATGATCTTGATGAAGTAGATGAGCGTGCTGAGCAGGGCGGCGACGGCCAGGACGACGACGAAGCCGACGATGATCGCGACCACCCAGAAGGTGTGCTCGGTGGGGTTCATGCCTGCCTGCCCTTACCCGCCCAGCCGGGCGCGGCCCCGCGCCAGGCCGGCGATGATGATGGTGGCGTGCTCGATCGTGGTCCGCAGCGCGGCCAGCGGGGCGGTGTTGACCACGGCCCCCTCCAGCGCCGCGTTGATCTTGGGCGCCTCGTCGCCGACCTGCTTGGCGAGCATGATGATCGGCACCACGAGGGCGACGACCACCAGCACGACGACGCCGCCGATCACGTAGCCGATAACCCAGTCAGTAGTCACTTGACCTCAGATCCCCTCGCAGCCCTGCTCGCCCGGGGGACGCCCCCAGACCCCCGATTTCCCTGTCCCGGACGCAGATGCGACATCAGATCCCCTCGCAAAAATCTCGTACGGGCTTCAGGTTCGCGTTCACCGACGTGAGGCGGGCGGGGACTGTCGCGGTGAGCGCGTCCACGAGCTCGACCCCACCGGTAACGGCGGCGAGCGTGGCGCGGATGGCCCGCAGGTGGAAGATGACCCGCAAGAGGCCGACGGCGGCGATCGCGATGATCAGGGCCGCGACAACGATGGTCATCCAGGCAGCGGCTGGCATGTTTCGCCTCCTATCCGAGAAGCCGTGTTATCCGAGAAGCCGTGCGACCGAGCCGGCGTAGCGGACGGCGCCGACCCTGACGGCCTCGATGGTCTTGTCGGTGACGGCGAGCGCGTCGGGGACGCCGTCGAGCTCGCCGACGAGGCCCACCCCGCCGGCCAGGATGTCGTCGCTCGCGGCGCGGATCCGCTCCAGGGCCGCCAGTACCCGGTTCAGCAGGTAGATGACGACCGGCAGGACCACCACGAGGAGGATGGCGTTGCCGATCCACCACAGGGTCATGGTTACTCCTAGGCTCAGGTAGCGGGCTGGTAGGGCAGGAAGAACCGGCGCAATACCCGGGTCAGGGCGAGCCGGGCGGCCCGCATCGCGAGCGCCACGCCGCCAACCGGGCTCCCGGCGGTGGCCGCCGCGATCTGCTCGGCGGTCTCGCCTCGCTCCAGCCGGGTGATCCGGTCGGCCATCGTGGCGGCGAAGTCGCGCATCATGATGGCCGAGAAGTCAGCGATCATGCCCCGGCCGTACTGGGCCGCCGCGCCGGACAGCTGCAGGTCCTGCCTGACGTCGACCCGGGTGCCGCGGCCCCGGGCCGACAGCGTCGCGCTGACCGTCATGGCGGCCTGCCCGCGGCCCTTCTCGTCGGCGCCCGACGCCTGCACGACGATCTTCTTGCCGGCATCGTCCTTGGACATGATGTCGGCGTTGCCGGCGAACTGGAGCCGGACCGGTCCCATCCGGATCGCGACGCCGCCCTTGTACTTGCCGCCGCCCAGGTCCTCGGTCAGCTCGGCGCCCGGCAGGCAGGACGCCACCTGCGCGATGTCGTCGAAGAACTTCCAGACCTTGTCGACCGGCTGGGTGACCTCGAAGTCGCTGTTGATGATCAACTGACTCGCTCCGTCTCGAACGACTGCCGGCAGCCCGCGCAGCAGAAGTAATCGGTCGTGCCGTCGTGCTCCAGCGGGTAGTGGGCCGCGTCGGCCGTCACCGTCATCCCGCATACGGGGTCGGTGACCTCGGCGGCGGGCACCACCGGCAGCAGCCGTCCGGCCGGCACCGGGAGCCGGAACGCGGGGGGCTGGAACACCGGGGCGGGCTCACCCCGCCGGGCGGCCGGGACCGGGCCGGCGTCGAGGTCCCCGGCCGCCCGCAGCTGCACGAGCTCGGCCAGGATCGCGACGGCCATCTCCTCGTGGGTGGTCCGGCCCAGGTCCAGCCCGGCCGGGACCCGGACCCGGTCCAGGTCGTCCTGGGCCAGCCCGCGGTCGGCCAGGTAGCCGAGCACGGCCAGGCCGCGCTTGCGCGACCCGACCAGCCCGAGGTAGGCCGGCCTGCTCGCGGCCGCCCGGGCGATCATGTCCTCGTCGCCGTGTCCCTGGGTGGCGACCACCACCATGGACCGCGACGACACCTGCTCCCCGGCGAACCCGGCCGTGAACTGCCCGCCTGGCACCCGGTCCACCGCCCAGCCCAGCGACGTGGCGAGCTGGCCGAGGACGGTGACCATCGGGGAATCGCCCACGATCACCAGGTGCGGAGCCGGCAGCACGGGCTCGATGTAGACCTCAAGCGCGCCCTCGCTCTGGCAGGAGATCGAGACGATGGTCATCCCGTCCTGGACGGCGCCGCCGAACTTGTCGGCCGGCCCGAGCAGCAGCAGCCGGGCCTGCCCGTCGATGATCGACTGGCGGGCCTCGCGGACCACCGTCGGCTCCGCGCACGCCCCGCCGATCCAGCCGCGCAGCTGGCCGTCGGCGGTGACGATCGCCCGCGAGCCCTGCTTGCCCGACGACGGCCCCTGCCGCCACACCACGGTGGCCAGCGCGAACGGCTCGCCGTGGCGGGAAAGCTCGCTGGCCTGCCAGAGGATCTCCAGCCCGGGGGTCACCGGCGGGCGCCCGGCCAGGCCAGCCAGGTCATCCGGGCCGACGGAGTCATCCATGGGTCAGTCCTGCCTGATGGGGGGCGCGCCGGAGACGTCCTGGTGGGTCTGGAGCGCCTCCCAGACCCGGTCAGGCAGCAGCGGCATGTCGATGTTGCGGACCCTCGTGTCGCCCAGCGCGTCCATGACGGCGTTGACGAAGGCCGCGGGGCCGCCCACCGCGGCGCACTCCCCGATGCCCTTGGCGCCCAGCGGGTGGTGCGGGCAGGGGGTGACGACCTCGCTGTGCAGCTCGAACCCGGGCGTCTCCCAGGCCGACGGGAGCAGGTAGTCCATGTAGTTCGAGCCGATGCAGTTGCCGTCCGCGTCATAGGTGATGAACTGCATCGACGCCATCGCGTAGGCCTCGGTGAGCCCGCCCATGATCTGGCCCTCGACGATCATCGGGTTGATCCGGATGCCGCAGTCGTCCACCGCGACGGTCTTGAGCACGTCCCAGACCCCCGTGTCCGGGTCAACCTCGACGGTGACGATGTAGACCGCGAACGGCCAGGTCAGGTTGGGCGGGTCATAGAAGGAAGTGTTCTCCAGGCCCGGCTCCATGCCGTCGGGCATGTTCGAGTAGGCGGCCATCGCGCATTCCTGGATGGTCACCCCCCGGTCCGGGGCGGAGCGGATGTAAAACCGGCCCAGCTCCCACTCGACGTCCTCCTCCGACACCTCCAGCAGGTGGGCGGCCAGCTTGCGGGCCTTGGCCCGGACCTTGCGGGACGCCATGGCGATGGCCGCCCCGGCGACCGGCGTGGAGCGGGAGGCGTAGGTGCCCATCCCGAACGGCGCGGTGTCGGTGTCGCCCTCCTCGACGACGACGTCCTCGGCCGGGATGCCGAGCTCGTGGGCGACGATCTGCGCCCAGGTCGTCTCGTGCCCCTGGCCCTGGGTGCGGGCGCCGGTCCGGACGATCGCCTTGCCGGTCATGTGGACCTTGAGCTCGGCCGAGTCGAACATCTTGATGCCGAGGATGTCGTACTCACGGCTGTTGCCCGCGCCGAGCGGCTCGGTCATCGTGGAGATGCCCAGGCCCAGGAGCCGCCCGCGCTTGCGCGCCTCGGCCTGCTCGGTCCGGAAGTTCTCGTAGCCGATCGCCCGCAGGCCCACGTCGAGGCACTTGGCGTACTGCCCGGAGTCGGTGAGGAAGCCCAGCGGGGTCCGGTGCGGGAAGTCATCGTCGGCGACGAAGTTCATCCGCCGGAACGCGGCCTGGTCCATGCCCAGGTCGTCGGCGGCGGCCTGCACCATCCGCTCCTGGAAGAACATCGCCTCGGTGACCCGGAACGAGCACCGGTAGGCGACGCCGCCCGGCGCCTTGTTCGTGTAGAGGCCGCGGGCCGTCAGGTGCGCGACCGGGATATCGTAGGCGGCGAACGCCGAGTGCATCAGGCCGATCTTGAACTTGCTCGGCTGGGCGTCGGCGAAGAACGCGCCGTGGTCGGCGTCGGTGTGCATCCGGACGGCGAGGATCTTCCCGTCCTGGCGCAGCGCCATCTCGCCCTGGAGGTACACGTCCCGCGCGAACCCGGTCGAGATCAGGTTCCCGGTCTTGTCCTCGATCCACTTGACCGGCCGCTCCAGCAGGATCGAGGCCAGGATCGACATGACGTAGCCGGGGTACACCGGCACCTTGTTACCGAAGCCGCCGCCCACGTCGGGCGAGATGATCCGGATCATGTGCTCGGGGATCTCGGCCACCATCGCGACGGCGGCCCGCACGATGTGCGGTGCCTGGCTGGTCACGTAGACGGTCAGCTTGCCGGTGGCCCGGTTGAAGTCGGCCACGCTGCCGCAGCACTCGATCGGCGACGGGTGGCTGCGCGGGTAGTGCAGCTCAATCTTGGAGATCACGTCGGCCTGCTCGAACGCCCGGTCGGTGCCGCCCTTGTCGCCGACCTCCCAGTCGTAGATGACGTTGTCGCCCTGGCCGTCCTTGTCGTCGCGGATGACCGGGGCGCCGGGCTCCTGCGCCTGGTCCGGGTTGACGATCACCGGCAGCGGCTCGTAGTCGACCTCGATCGCCTCGCAGGCGTCCTTGGCGATGTACGGGTCGTCGGCGATGACGCAGGCGACCTCCTGGCCCTGGAACCGGACCTTGTCGGTGGCCAGCACCGCCTGGGTGTCATAGGAAAGGGTGGGCATCCAGGCCAGGTTCCGGGTCGCCATCATCTCGCCGGTGAGGACGAGGTGGACGCCGGGGATGTCCCAGGCCTTGCTGGTGTCGATCGACCTGATCCGGGCGTGCGGCAGCGGGCTGCGCAAGATCTCCATGTGCAGCATCTCGGGCAGGGTGACGTCGTCCAGGTACTGGCCCTTGCCCCGGATGAACCGCTCGTCCTCGACCCGCTTGCGGCTCGCGCCCATGCCGCCGATCTTGATCTCATCCAGCGCCCTCGAAACGACCTCAGTCATCGGTCGCGCCCTCCGCCCGCATCTTCTCCGCGGCCCACAGGACCGACTTCACGATGTTCTGGTAGCCGGTGCAGCGGCACAGGTTGCCCGACAGCGCCCAGCGCACGTCTTCCTCGGTGGGGTTAAGGTTCCGGTCGAGCAGCCCCTTGGCCGCCATCATCATGCCCGGGGTGCAGAACCCGCACTGCAGGCCGTGCTCCTCGCGGAACCCTTCCTGGAGCGGGTGCAGCTCGCTGCGGCCGGACAGGCCCTCCACCGTCTGGATCTCGCGCCCGTCGGCCTGGACCGCGAGCATCGTGCAGGACTTGATCGGCCGGCCGTCCACCAGGACGGTGCAGGCCCCGCAGTTGGTGGTGTCGCACCCCATGTGCGTGCCGGTGAGCCCGACGCCGCGGCGGATCAGGTGGGACAGCAGCAGCCGGGGCTCGATCTCGGCGATCTTCTTCTTGCCGTTGATCGCGAACCGGATCCGGCGGACCGGGATATCGCTGGCCGGCTCGTCGCCGAGGTCATCATAGACAGCAGTCATGATCAGGCCGCCCTTTCCGCGCTCGCCGGGGTGGTGCAGCCGCCCAGGAGGCGGGCGGTGAACGTCCGGACCATGTGCCGCTTGTAGGCAGCGCTGCCCCGGTGGTCGGTGCGCGGCTGAGCGATGGCGGCCGCGGCATCGGCCGCCCGCCCGATCGCGCCGGCGTCCAGCGGCTGGCCAACCAGGGCGGCCCACGCGTCGGCGGCGTCGATGGTGGAGCCGCCCACGCCGGTCAGCGCGATGCCCGCCCGGGTGACCACGCCGGTCCCGGCTAGCTCCAGCGCCACCGCGACGCCGCAGGTGGCGAAGTCGCCGACCCGGCGCTCAAGCTTCAGGTAGCCGCCCGCCCGGCGGCCCGCGGCGGCCGGCACGATGGCCTCGACCGCGATCTCGTCGTGCTCCAGCACGTTCTCGAACGGCCCGGTCACGAACGAGCGGACGGGGATCGTCCGCCGTCCCGACGGCCCCTGGGCGACGACCGAGCCGCCGAGCGCGAGCATCACCGACGCCCAGTCGCCCTGCGGGTCGGCGTGGCACAGCGACCCGACGAGGGTTCCCCGGTTGCGGACCAGCGGGTCGGCAACCAGCGGGGCGGCGGCGGCCATGGTCGGCTGGGTGTCCGCCAGCAGCCGGGACCATTCCAGGTCCGCGTGCCGGGCCAGCGCCCCGACGTGCAGCGCGCCATCGGGGGCGGCCTGCACGTAGGACAGGCCAGGGATGCCGTTGATGTCGACGAGCAGTTCAGGGGACGCGAACCGGAGCTTCATCATGGGCACGAGGCTCTGCCCGCCCGCGAGGACCTTGACGTAGTCGCCGCCGTCACGCAGCAGGCCTATCGCCTCGTCGAGCGAGTGCGGCGCCTCGTAGCGGAACCGCGAGGGGAACATGGCGGATGGCCTCCGGGAAGTAGGTACAGGGGGCGAGCGTCAGTCGCTGGCCGGGTCGGGGATGGCGACCGGGCCCGACTCATAGTCAGGGTCGGGGCGCGGCTCCTGGTGCGGTGGCCACGGCCCGGCGACCGGCTGCCCGGCGACCTTCATGAAGTCGACCATCTGCGGCCAGGCCCACACGGTGGGCGTCCCGGACTGGTTGGCCTTCGGGGCGTCCTCGATGAGCTCGAACATCCGCGGACTGTCCTTGCTGTGGCCGTCGGACTCCACTGGCATGCGCGGCCTCCCGGGACGACGATGCGACGATGCTGTAGGGGATGTTCCGCCCCTCTTAACACCGTCGCAACAGCGAAATAAGGTGATGCTTAATCAGGAGGCGGCAAGGGGCATGCCAAGTTACCGGCCAGCAGGATCACGACCAGGTCGTCACGTGCGCCGGGGGCTTGCAGTGCCCACCCGGGAGACGACCCCCGGACCCCCGGCCTCACGACCAGATCGTCACGTACACCGGGGGCTTGAACCGCGACGGGGGGACGCCGGCCACGGGCGAGCGGATGAGCTGGAGTGCCTCGGGGGTGGCCAGGAAGCGCCGCAGGGCGGACGTGGCCCCCGTCCGGTGGTCACGGTCGAGCAAGGTGGCGTGCCAGATCTCTTCCGACGGGACCCCGGCCATCTCCACCAGCGCCAGCTCACCCCGCCGGACCTGGTGGGTGACGAGGTGCTCGATCGCCGGCGCGACCCCGCCCCCGTCGGCGGCCGCCGCCCACGCGGCGGTCTGGCTCGGCAGCACCCGGACGTTGCCCTCGGGAATGCCGAGCCGGGTCAGCAGCCGGGCGGTCGAGCTGCCCGCGTCGGCCCCCGACGGCCCGACCAGCCAGCGCCACTCCCGGGGGTTGCCGGGCAGCCGGGTCACCCGCGCGGAACCTCCGGGCGCCCCGGCGGTCACGACGGCCAGCCGGTACTTGAACACCGGCTCGCTCACGATCGCCGCCGCCGCGCCCTGGGGGCGGCCCCCGCCGCTCGCGGGCGGGCTATCCACGGCGATGCCCGGCCCGAACGCGACGTCGGCCAGCCGGTTGGCGATCAGCACGGCATGATCGCCGGACGGGGCGACCCCGGTCGTGACCTCGATCGTGGCCGCGTACCGGCGGGTGAACGCCTCCATCAGCGGCGCGGCCACGAACTCGGCGAAGGTCGGGGTAGCGACGATCCGCAGCTGCTCGGGGGCGCCCTGGGCGGCCCGCACGGCCGCGTGCGCCTCCGCCCCCAGCACGACGATCTGCGTCGCCGTGCCGAGCAGGCGGGCACCGCCGGGGGTCAGCGTCATGCCCGCCTGCCCGCGGGTGATGAGCTGGTCCCCGAGATCCTGCCGCAGCGCCGTGAGCGCCTGGGAGACGGCCGACTCGCTCACGCCGAGGGCGGTGGCGGCCGCCCGGACCGACCCCAGCCGGGCCACCAGGACGAACGCGTTCAGTTGCGTCAGAGTCACGGCGCTCCTTCCGGCCGGTACGCTCTCGGTCCTACAGGGAGGTTCTAGTGCAAGTACCGGCTCACGTCGAGTACGAGCGGGCATCCAGCGTCAGCGACGCGCTGGCGATGCTCGCCCGCTACGGGCCCGAGGCACGCATCCTGGCCGGCGGCCACAGCCTGATCCCGATGATGAAGCTCCGCCTCGCCCAGCCGGAGGTCCTCATCGACGTCAACGGGATCAAGGACCTCAACTACATCACCAGCGCCAGCGGCCAGCTGCGCATCGGGGCCCTCGCCCGGCATGCGGGATTGCTCCGCTCGGCGCTGGCGGGCGAGCGCTTCGCGATCTTGCACGACGCCGAGCGGGTGATCGCCGACCCGGTCGTCCGCGAGTGGGGCACCGTTGGCGGCTCCTTGTGCCAGGCCGACCCCTCGGAGGACCTGTCGGCCGCGTTCACCGCGCTTAAGGGGACGATGATCATCACCACCGAGGATGGCCCGCGCGAGGTGTCCGCCCGGGCTTTCCACACTGGCCCGTACGAGACCGTGGTTGGCCCGGCCGAGATGCTGACCGAGATCCGGCTCCCGCTGCGCCCCGCGGGGGCGCGCGAGCCGGGGATATTCGGCAGCTCCTACCTCAAGGTAGCCCGGCGGGCCGGCGACTGGCCGGTTGGCGCGGCGGGTGCGGCGCTCTGGCTCGATATCACGGGGCGGGGCGGCTCCCCGCCAGTCGTCCGCGATGCCGGGATCGGGCTCACTGCCCTGGGCGCGCGGCACTTCATCGCGGCCGAGGCCGAGGAGTTCCTGACTGGCCAGGCCGCCACCGAGGAGAACTTCCGGCGGGCGGGCGCGATCGCCGCCGCCCACTGCCGCCCGGTCGCCGACCAGCGCGGCCCGGAGGACTACAAGCGCCACCTGGCGGGCGAGCTGACCACCCGGGCGCTGCTGCGCGCCCTTGAGCGGGCGGTTCCCCCCGGGAAGGCAGCGTCGTGAAGATCGCCGTGTACGTCAACGGGGTCGAGCACGCGCGTGACGTGGAGCCCCGGCTGCTGCTCATCCACTTCATCCGCGACGAGCTCGGGCTGACCGGCTCGCACTGGGGCTGCGACACCTCCAACTGCGGTGCCTGCGTGCTATGGCTGGACGAGACCCCGGTCAAGGCGTGCACGCTGCTGGCCGTGATGGCCGACGGCCGGCGGGTGACCACCGTGGAGGGGCTGGTCCGGGGCACTCTCCTGGACCCGGTCCAGGAGGCGTTCGCGGAGTGCCACGGCCTGCAGTGCGGCTTTTGCACCCCGGGCATGATGATGACCGCCCGCTGGCTGCTCGACACCAACCCCGACCCGAGCGAGGCCGATATCCGGGAGGCCATCTCGGGCCAGGCATGCCGCTGCACCGGCTACGAGAACATCGTCCGCGCGATCAGGCGGGCGGCCGATGGCCAGCGGTTACGGGTCGCTGCCGCGCAAGGAGGACGCCCGCCTCGTGCGCGGTCAGGGCACCTTCGTCGATGACATCACGCTGCCGGGGATGCTGCACGGCGCCGTCTTGCGCAGCCCGTTGGCCCATGCCCGCATCCTCGGCATCGACGTCACCGCGGCCGAGGGGCACCCGAAGGTCGCCGCCGTCTTGACCGGGGCCGACCTGGCGCGGCGGTCGCTGGCCTGGATGCCCACCCTGTCCGCGGACGTGCAGGCGGTGCTGGCCACCGACAAGGTCCGGTTCCAGGGCCAGGAGGTCGCGTTCGTCGTGGCCAGCGACCGCTACGCTGCCCGCGACGCCCTGGAGCTGATCACCGTCGACTACGAGGAGCTGCCGCCGGTGGTCGACGCCGCGGGCGCGCTGGCACCGGACGCGCCCATAGTGCGGGACGAGAAGCCCGCCACGGCTGACGGCCGGCCCGGGAACAAGATCTTCGACTGGTCAGCGGGCGACGAGGCGGCCACCGACGCGGCGTTCGCGCGGGCGGACGTCGTCGTCGAGGCCGACATGACCTACCAGCGCGTGCACCCCGCCCCGCTGGAGACGTGCGGCGCGATCGCGGACTACGACCAGGTCACCGGCCGGCTGACGCTGTGGGCGACCACGCAGGCCCCGCACGCGCACCGCACGATCTACGCGGCGCTGACCGGGCTGCCCGAGCACAAGGTCCGGGTCATCTCGCCCGACCTTGGCGGCGGGTTCGGCTCGAAGGTGCCGGTGTACCCGGGCTACGTGTGCGCGATCGCCGCCTCGATGATCACCGGGCGGCCGGTCAAGTGGGTGGAAGACCGGTCGGAGAACCTCATGTCCACCACGTTCGCGCGGGACTACCACATGCACGGCGAGATCGCGGCGACGGCCGACGGCGAGATCCTCGCCGTGCGGGCACGGGTGCTGGCCGACCATGGCGCGTTCAACGCGGTGGCCCAGCCGACGAAGTTCCCGGCCGGGTTCTTCCACGTGTTCACCGGCGCCTACGCCATGCCCGCGGCGCACTGCACGGTGACCGGGGTGCACACCACCAAGGCGCCCGGCGGGGTGGCGTACTCATGCTCGTTCCGCGTCGCGGAGGCCGTCTACCTCATCGAGCGGCTGGTGGACCTGCTCGCGCGGCGGCTCGGGGCCGACCCGGCCGAGGTCCGGCGGCGGAACCTGATCCCGGCCGACCGGTTCCCCTACCAGTCCCCGACCGGCTGGGAGTACGACTCCGGGGACTACGCCCGCGCCCTGGACCTGGCCCTGTCGCTGGCGGGCTACGAGTCGCTGCGGCGCGAGCAGGCCGACAAGCGCGCCCGGGGCGAGTACATGGGGATCGGGCTGAGCGTCTTCACCGAGGCGGTCGGGGCGGGGCCGCGCAAGCACATGGACATCTTCGGGCTGGGCATGGCCGACGGGGCCGACCTGCGCGTGCACCCGGACGGCAAGGCGGTCCTCGGCATCTCGGTGCAGACCCAGGGCCAGGGCCACGAGACGACGTTCGCCCAGCTGGTGGCGCAGGAGCTGGGACTGTCGCCGGACGACGTGGAGGTGGTGCACGGGGACACCGACCGCACCCCGTTCGGCCTGGGCACCTACGGGTCGCGGTCCACGCCGGTCTCGGGCGCGGCGGCCGTGATCGCGGCCCGCCGGGTCCGCGAGCGCGCCCGGCAGGTCGCGGCGGCCATGCTGGAGGTCGCGCCGCCGGACCTGGAATGGCTCGACGGCGCGTGGCGGGTGCGGGGCGACTACGACGCGGCCTGCGGCATCGCCGCGATCGCGCGGGCGGCGCACTCGGACCTGGAGCTGCCCGAGGGCGTCGAGGGGCACCTGGACGCCTCGGCCGTCTACAACCCGCCGAACCTCACGTTCCCGTTCGGGGCCTACCTGTGCGTGACCGACGTGGACCCCGGGACCGGCGTGGTGACCGTGCGGCGGTTCATCGCGGTCGATGACTGCGGCGTCCGGATCAACCCGATGATCGTCGAGGGCCAGGTCCACCGGGGCATCGCCGACGGCATCGGCATCGCCTTGATGCAGTCCCTGTCATTCGACGAGGCGGGCAACTGCCTGGGCGGCTCGTTCATGGACTACCTGCTGCCGACCTCGCTGGAATGCCCGTCGCCCGAGCTCGGCACCACCGTCACCCCGTCCCCGCACCACCCGATCGGGGCCAAGGGCATCGGCGAGTCGGCCACGGTCGGCTCCCCGGCCGCGGTGGTCAACTCGGTCATCGACGCCCTGTCCCCCTTCGGGGTCACGCACGCCGACATGCCGCTGACCCCGGCCACGGTCTGGACCGCCATCCAGAAGGCCCGCGCTGGCCATCCGGGAGGCTCTCGCTAGCCCGCCGGGGGGGCGACGCTGTCCCGCTCGACCAGGGCGGGGGTGAGGATGCGGCGCTCGGACAGCCGCTGGCCGCCGCGCACCTGCTCGAGGATGAGGTCGATGCTCGCGGCGGCGACGGCGGCGAAGTCCGGCCGGATCGTGGTCAGCGGCGGGATCAGGTAAGCGGCCTCGGGCACGTCGTCGAAGCCGACCACGCTGATGTCGGCCGGGACACGCTTGCCGCGCTCGTGCAGCGCCCGCAAGATGCCCAGGGCCAGGTGGTCGTTGGCCGCGAAGACCGCGGTGACCTCGGTCATCCGGGCGAGGATCTGCCCGGCCCGGTACCCCGACGACGCGAGCCAGTCGGCCTGCATGACCGGCGGGACCTCCGCCCCGGCCTCCGCTACCGCCCGCTGCCAGCCGGCCACCCGCCCCTGGCTGTCGAACCAGTCGGCCGGGCCCGACACGTGCCAGACGGTCTGGTGCCCGGCGTCGAGCAGGTGCCTGGTCGCGGCGTAGGCGCCCGCCTCCTGGTCGACGGTGACCAGCCCGGCCGTCCGCCGGGGGTCGCCGTCGATGGTGACCAGCGGTACGTCGTCGGGGATGGCGTCCAGCGCCTCGTTCGCGGACTCCACCGGCGCGATGACGACCAGGCCCGCCACCCGCTGGTCGCGATGGCGGCCGATCGCGTCGGAGATCGACTGGGGGTCAAGCGCGCGGACGCTCTCGACGCTGACGGTGAACCCGTGCTGCAGGGCCGCGTGGGCCAGCGCGTTAAGGATCGAGACCGGGCCGTAGAGCGCGGACGACTGGGCCACCACCCCGATGACCTGCGACATGCCGGTGACCAGGACGCGGGCGGCCCGGTTGGGACGGTAGCCGAGCTCGGCGATCGCGGCCTGCACGCGCCGGCGGGTCTGCTCGCGGACGTTGGGATGATCGTTCAGGACCCGGGAGACGGTCTGGTGGGAGACTCCGGCCAGCCGGGCGACATCGGTCATCGCCGGCTCACGGGCTGGTCGGGCCACGGTCCCCTCCCCCTCGGTGGGCCGGCTCGTCGCCAGGGGCCCGCACTCCGGCCCGGCCTGCCCGGGCGCCTGCCGGCCCACCGCGCGAGCCGGCCCACCGCGCGAACAGCACAACAGCGCTCGCCAACCAACGCTGAGCACGCTAACACAACATTGTTGACCTATGGCAAGCATACACCCAGGCGACTCGCGTTTTCCCATGTCAGCCAGGCGTCAATCGCCAGGTCGCCAGGGCTAAATGAGCAGATGTGTTAACGATAACATGACCTTCGGTCAAGGCCTGTTAGCCACCGAGTGACAAGTTGGCGGCGAGTATTGACGATCATGTTGAGCACGTTAACAATCGGGACAGCGGCTGAAACTTTCTTTCCCTTGGAGGCGAACGTGACAGCGGAGGGTGCGCCCGGCACCACCACGGGCCCGGCGACGGTCGTGGGGGTCGACTTCGGCACGCTCTCGGCGCGGGCCGTCGTGGTCCGGGCCGATGACGGCACGGAGCTCGGTACCGGGGTCTGCGAGTACGCGAGCGGCTCGATCGAGCGCGAGCTGCCGGCCTCGGGCCAGCGGCTACCGCCGGACTGGGCGCTGCAGGACCCGGCCGACTGGCGGGCGGCCCTCGGGGCGGCCGTGCGGGCGGCCGTGGCGGACGCGGGGGTCTCGCCCGCGTCCGTGGTCGGCATCGGCACCGACTTCACCGCGTGCACCGCGTTGCCGGTGACGGCCGACGGCACCCCGCTGTGCGAGGCGCCCGGCCTGCGCGAGCGTCCCCACGCATGGCCCAAGCTGTGGAAGCACCATGCCGCCCAGGGGCAGGCCGACCGGATCACCGGCCTGGCCAGCGAGCGCAAGGAGCCGTGGCTAGCCCGGTACGGCGGCCGGATCTCCTCGGAGTGGGAGTTCGCCAAGGCGCTGCAGGTCCTGGAGGAGGACCCGGAGGCCTACCAGCGGACCGACCGCTGGATCGAGGCCGCCGACTGGATCATCTGGCAGCTCACCGGGCGCGAGACCCGCAACGCCTGCACCGCCGGCTACAAGGGGATCTACCAGGACGGGCACTATCCCAGCCCGGAGTACCTGGCCGCGCTGAACCCGGACTTCGCCGACTTCGCCGACACCCGGCTCGCCGGGCTGCCGCTGTCCCCGCTAGGGTCGCGGGCCGGGTCGCTGACCGTCGCCGGCGCCGCCCTGACGGGGCTGCCGGAGGGCATCGCGGTCGCCACCGGGAACGTGGACGCGCACGTCACCGCCCCGGCCGCCCGCGCCATCGCCCCCGGCCAGCTGCTCGCGATCATGGGCACCTCGACCTGCCACGTGATGAACGGCACCCGGCTGGCGGAGGTCCCCGGCATCTGCGGCGTGGTCGACGGCGGCATCATCGAGGGCAGCTACGGGTACGAGGCCGGGCAGAGCGCGGTCGGCGACATCTTCGCCTGGTGGATCGGCCAGGGGCTACCGCCGGACTACGCCCGCGCGGCGGCCGAGCGCGGCCTGAGCATGCACGAGTACCTGTCGAGCCTGTCGGCCGGCCGGCCGGTCGGCGCGCACGGGCTCGTCGCCCTGGACTGGATGGGCGGCAACCGGTCCGTCCTGGTTGACCACCACCTGTCGGGCGTCGTCGTCGGCCTCACCCTGGCCACCCGGCCGGAGGAGGTGTACCTGGCGCTGCTGGAGTCGACCGCCTTCGGCACCCGGATGATCATCGAGGCGTTCGAGGAAGCCGGGGTGCCGGTCACCGACTTCATCGTCGCCGGCGGCCTCAAGCGCAACGCGGCGCTCATGCGGATCTACGCCGACGTGCTGCGCCGCCCGGTCTCGGTCGCTTCCTCCGACCAGGCCCCGGCGGTGGGGTCGGCGATCCACGCCGCCGTCGCCGCCGGCGCCCACCCGGACGTGGCCACGGCCGCCGCCGTCATGGGGCGCTGCGAGCGCGGGGCCTACCAGCCGGACACCGGCCGGGCCGATGCCTACGACGGGCTTTTCGCCGAGTACCGGCGGCTGCACGAGTACTTCGCGGGCCGGTCGGGAGGCGCCAATGACGTCCTGCACCGGCTGCGCCGGTGGCGGAACGAGGCAGGGCCGCCCGGCGGCCAGCCTGCCCCGGGCCAGCCCGCCGGCGCGCGGTCATGACGGTCGTCGAAGCCGTGCGGGCCCAGGTGAGCGCGCTGCACGCCGAGCTCGTGCGCTACGGGCTGGTCGCGTGGACGTCGGGCAACGTCTCCGCGCGGGTGCCCGGGACCCGCCTGATGGTCATCAAGCCGAGCGGCGTCTCCTACGACGACCTCACCCCCGCGTCGATGGTCGTGTGCGACCTCGACGGCGCGGTCCAGGACGGCGAGCTGTCGCCGTCGAGCGACACCGCGACCCACGCCTACGTGTACCGGCACATGCCCGCCGTCGGCGGCGTGGTGCACACCCACTCCACGTACGCCTGCGCGTGGGCGGCGCGCGGCGAGCCGGTGCCGTGCGTGCTGACCGCCATGGCGGACGAGTTCGGCGGGGAGATCCCGCTCGGCCCGTTCGCGCCGATCGGCGACGACTCGATCGGGCGCGGCGTCGTGTCGGTCCTGGCCGGGCACCGGTCGCCGGCCGTGCTGATGCGCAACCACGGCGTCTTCACGATCGGGACGGACGCCCGGGCGGCGGTCAAGGCCGCCGTGATGTGCGAGGACGTGGCCCGCACGGTGCACCTCGCGCGGCAGCTGGGAGCGCCCCGGCCACTGCCGGCGGCCGACGTCGACCGGCTCTACGACCGCTACCAGAACGCCTACGGCCAGCGCCCGCGCCCCGAGAGCACGGACACCGCGAACGCGGAACCGGCGAGCACGCCAGCAGCCAGCACGCAGACAGCAGCCGCCACGCAGACAGCAGCCACCACGCAGACAGAGGCACCCGCATCATGACCGCCACCCCATCCCGGGACGTCTGGTTCGTCACCGGCAGCCAGACGCTGTACGGCGAGGAGATCTTGCGCCAGGTGGCAGGGCAGTCGCAGGCCATCGCCCGCGAGCTGGCCGACGATCCCGGCCTCGCCCTGAACGTAGCGTGGAAGCCAGTCCTGACCAGCGCCAACGCCATCCGGCGGCTCTGCCTGGATGCCTCCGCGGACGACTCGTGCGCCGGGGTGATCGCCTGGATGCACACGTTCTCCCCGGCCAAGATGTGGATCGCCGGGCTGGACGCTCTGGGCAAGCCCCTGCTGCACCTGCACACCCAGGCCAACGTGGCCCTGCCCTGGGCGACCATCGACATGGACTTCATGAACCTCAACCAGGCGGCCCACGGCGACCGGGAGTTCGGCTACATCCAGTCCCGGCTCGGGGTCGCCCGCAAGACGGTCGCCGGGCACGTGTCCGATCCCGGCGTCCGGGCAAGGATCGCGACCTGGGCGCGGGCCGCGATCGGCCGGGCGGAGCTGCGGTCGCTGCGGCTGGCCCGGTTCGGCGACAACATGCGGGACGTCGCGGTGACCGAAGGCGACAAGGTGGCCGCCCAGCTCACGTTCGGGGTGTCGGTTAACGCCTACGGGGTGACCGAGCTGGCGGCGGCGGTGGACGGGGCCGACCCGGAGCGGGTGGGCAAGCTCACCCGCGAGTACGCGGACCAGTTCACGGTCGCGCCGTCGCTGCGGCCGGGCGGGCCGGACCATGAGTCGCTGCGCTACGCGGCCTCGATCGAGGTGGCGCTGCGGGACCTGCTGGCGGGCGCGCTCGGCCCGGGCGGGTCATTCGGCGCCTTCACGACGAACTTCGAGGACCTCGGGGGGCTGCGCCAGCTCCCGGGCGTGGCCGTGCAGCGGCTCATGGCCGACGGGTACGGGTTCGGGGCCGAGGGCGACTGGAAGACGGCCGTGCTGGTGCGCGCCCTGAAGGCCATGGGCGCCGGCCTGCCGGGCGGCACCTCCTTCATGGAGGACTACACCTACCACCTGGTGCCGGGCGAGGAGCTGATCCTCGGGGCGCACATGCTTGAGGTCTGCCCCTCCATCGCGGGCGCGTCACCGGTCTCGTGCGAGATCCACCCGCTGGGCATCGGCGCCCGGGAGGACCCGGTGCGGCTGGTCTTCGACGCCGCCCCCGGCCCGGCGGTGGTGCTCGGGCTGGCGGACATGGGCGACCGCTTCCGGCTCGTCGCGAACGAGATCGACGTGGTCCCGCCGCCGCGGCCGCTGCCGTCGCTGCCGGTGGCCCGCGCGGTCTGGCGGCCCCAGCCGTCGGTGTCCACGTCGGCCGAGTGCTGGCTGACCGCGGGCGGCCCGCACCACACCGCCCTGACCACGGCGCTGACCCGCGAGCACATCGAGGACCTGGCCGACATGCTCGGGGTCGAGCTGCTGGTGATCGACGCGGCCACCACCCCCCGCCAGTTCACGAAGGAGATCCGCTGGAACCAGGCGTACTACCGGCTGGCCCGGGGACTCTAGCGGCCGGGCGGCTACGGCAGCGCGACCGGCAGGCGCAGGCCGTCCAGGGCGCGGGCGCACGGGTCGTCCTCGCGCTCGGGCGGCATCGCCTCGATGACCTTGCCGACCAGGGCCCGGAGCCGGGTCATGTTCTGCCCGAAGACCTCGAACACCTCGGCCTGGGTAACCCCCTCGCCTTCCTCGACGCCGGCGTCCAGGTCGGTCACCAGGGCAAGGGGGGTGTAGCACATCGCCAGCTCGCGGGCGAGGACAGCCTCTGGGTGCCCGGTCATGCCCACCAGCGTCCAGCCCTGGGCGGCGTGCCAGCGGGACTCGGCCCGGGTCGAGAACCGGGGGCCGTCAATGACCACCAGCGTGCCTGACCCGGCGGGCACCCAGCCCTCCTGGCGGGCCACCGCGATCGCCCGCGCCCGCCCGGACGGGCAGTACGGGTCGGCGAACGCGACATGCACGGCGGTGACGTCGTAGAAGGTCTGGGCACGGCCCCGGGTCCGGTCAACGAGCTGGTCGGGGATGATCAGCGTGCCCGGGCCATAGGAGGCGGTCAGCGACCCGACGGCGCTCGGCGCCAGGATGCGCCGCACGCCCAGTGCCCGCAGGGCCCACAGGTTGGCCCGGTACGGGATCTCGTGCGGCGGGAAACGGTGGTCGCGCCCGTGGCGGGGCAGGAACGCGACGCGCTTCCCGGCGACCTCGCCCACCAGGACGGTCTCGCTCGGCTCGCCGAACGGCGTGTCGACCGCCACCTCGCGGGCGCCGGCGAGGAACTCGTAGAACCCAGAGCCCCCGATGACCGCGATGTCCGCGACCGGCTCCATCGAGGCTAGGCGACCTTCTCGCTCGACTTGCTCCCGGACTTGGCCTCGGGCTTGTTGCCACTCGGCTTGGTGTCGGGCTTGCTGCCGGAATCGGAAGACGACGACGACCCGGAGTCGGCCGACGACGAGGCGGCGCTCGCCGCCTTCGAGTCCGAGGTCCCCGAGTCCGAGGTGCCCGAGTCCGACGACGCGGCCGCGGCCGGCGCCGAGGAGCCGGCCCCGCTGCGGCTGTCGGTCCGGTAGAACCCGGAGCCCTTGAACACGATGCCAACCGGCGAGAAGACCTTGCGCAGCTTGCCACCGCAAGCCTCGTGCACGGTCAGCGGCTCGTCGGAGAACTTCTGGAGAGCCTCGATCTGGCCACCGCACTCGGTGCAGGCATACTGATACGTGGGCACGGCTTCCTCCCGGACAAGACCCAAAGTCGGCTCGCTAGGTTGGCACTCGCTGCTAGCGACTGCTAAGTGTAACTGGCGCGGAGGGCAGCTCATTCCGGGAGCCAGGTAATGCCGTGGCCCGGGCGCGCGATCGCCCGTACTGGCTGGTCGTGCCCCTCCACCGGGACGGCGTCCACCAGCTCGTGGTCATACAGCAAGGCGATGACCGGCACCTGCTCCCCCACCCGGGCCAGCGCCCGGTCGAAGGAACCGCCGCCCCGCCCCAGCCGGAAGCCGGCCCGGTCGACCGCCAGCGCCGGGGCCAGCACCACGTCGGCCCGGGCGATGGTCCCGGTCCCGCGGGGCGGCTCGGCCGGCTGCAGCAGCCCCCGCGGGCCGGCCGCCAGGGAGTCGGGGCCCTCGTAGGAGGCCCAGTCCAGGTCGCCATCGGGCAGCAGGACCGGCAGGACGACGTACGAGCCGCGCTTCCACAGCGCGTAGACCAGCGAGCGCGTGGCCGGCTCGGTTCCGGTCGAGTAATAAGCGGCCACCGTCCCCGCCGCGGCGACCTGGGGCAGGGACAGGACATGGTCGCGCAGCAGGCGGCTGGCCTCGTCGCGGGTGGCGGCGGGCATTCCCGCCCGCGTCGTGACAAGGCGCCGCCGCCAGGCCGCCTTGCCCTCGCCCGTACCGGCGCCCATGCCCGCTTGCACCGACACGTCCGGCGCGCATTTTTCCTCGTGAGAGGACATGCGGTCCACCACACCCCCGTATTGTCACTACCCTTAGCCCATGGTCGATTCCGGCGCCGCCAGGACGCCAGCAGTCACGAAGGCGGTTGTCCCCGCCGCGGGCCTCGGAACGCGGTTCCTGCCCGCGACGAAGGCAACTCCCAAGGAGATGCTGCCCGTCGTTGACAAGCCTGCCATCCAGTATGTCGTTGAGGAGGCCGTCGGGGCCGGCCTGAACGACGTGCTGCTCATCACGGGGCGCAGCAAGCGGTCCATCGAGGATCACTTCGACCGCGCGTACGAGCTTGAGGAAGCGCTCACCGCCAAGGAGGACTGGGACAAGCTCGCCCTGGTCCGCGAGTCCAGCGAGCTGGCCACGATGCACTACGTGCGCCAGGGCGACCCGAAGGGCCTGGGCCACGCCGTGCTGTGCGCCGAGCAGCACGTCGGCCGGGAGCCGTTCGCGGTGCTGCTCGGAGACGACCTCATCCACCCGAATGACCCGCTGCTGACCGAGATGATCGCCGTCCGGCAGCGGCACGGCGGCAGCGTCCTGGCGCTGATGGAAGTCGATCCCGAGGAAGTCTCGCTCTACGGCTGCGCGGCGATCGCCCCGACGAGCGAAAACGACGTGGTGACGGTCACCGACCTGGTCGAGAAGCCAGTGCCGGGCTCCGCGCCGAGCCGCTGGATCCTGATCGGGCGCTACGTCTGCGACCCCGGGGTCTTCGACATCCTGCGCCGCACGGCGCCCGGCCGCGGCGGGGAGATCCAGCTCACCGACGCCCTCAAGGTCCTCGCCCAGCGGGGTGAGGTGCGCGGCGTGCTGTTCCACGGGCGGCGCTACGACACTGGCAACAAGCTGGACTACCTGCGTACCCTCGTCCACTTCGCGTGCGAGCGGCCCGACCTGGCCACCGAGTTCGTCCCGTGGCTGCGCAAGTACATGGAAAGCCTCCCGGACTAGAGGAAGGCCGGCTTCGCGGATGGAAGGAAAGCCCGTGGGGGCGCCCGAGACGGGCCTCCACCTGCACGACGGCGACATGACGCCGGTCGAGGTCTACCAGTCGCAGATCCTCGCCGCCGTCCGGGCGCTGCCCGCCACCGAGCTGGCGCTGGCCGACGCGGAGGGCTGCGTCCTGGCCGAGGACGTCACCGCGGCGGTGTCCCTCCCGTCGTTCGACAACTCCAGCATGGACGGCTATGCCGTGCTGGCCGCGGACACCGCCAAGGCCAGCGCCGACGCGCCCGTCACGCTGCCGGTCACGGGCGAGGTCGCGGCGGGCGACATCGGGGCGTTCGCGCTGGTGCCCGGCACCGCCATGCGCATCATGACCGGCGCCCAGCTGCCCGCCGGGGCCAACGCCATCGTCCCGGTCGAGCTCACCGACGGCGGGACCTACCGGGTCGAGATCCGCCGCGAGGTGCCCCTCGGCAGCTCCGTTCGCTACGTCGGCGGAGACGCCCGCCAGGGCGAGGTGCTACTGACCAAGGGCACCCGGCTCAAGCCCATGCACATCGCCGTGGCCGCGTCCGCCGGGCGGGGCCGGGTCCTGGTCCGGCCGCGGCCGCGGGTCGTCGTCTTGTCGACCGGCAACGAGCTCGCCGAGCCGGGCACCCCCCTGGTCCCCGGCCGGATCTGGGACTCCAACAGCTACATGATCGCCGCCGCCGTCCGCGAGGCGGGCGCAATCGCCTTCCGGCACCCGATCGTCCCCGACGACCCGGGCGGGGTGCTGCCGCTCCTGGAGGAGCAGTTGCTGCGGGCCGACCTGCTGATCACCACCGGCGGGGTCAGCATGGGCGGCGAGCACGACGTGGTCAAGGCGGCGCTGAGCCAGCTCGGCACGGTCACCTTCCGGAAGGTGGCGCTGCAGCCGGGCATGCCGCAGGGGTTCGGGACCGTGGGCGAGGACCGGATCCCGATCTTCACCCTGCCCGGCAACCCGGTCAGCGCCTACGTGTCGTTCCAGCTGTTCGTGCGGCCCGCGCTCGGCGCGCTCCAGGACGACCTCGCGCGCTTCTTGCCGATGGTCCGGGCCACGCTCACCGCCGGCGTCCGCTCGCCGGCCGGGCGCCGTTCCTACCTGCGGGCCGTGCTTCCGGAGGCAGGCCTCCCGGGCGGCGGGACGCGCGTCACGCCGCTCAGCGGGCAGGGATCGCACCAGATCGCGACCCTCGGCCAGGCCAACGCGCTCGTCATCGTCCCGGAGTGGATCGTGTCGCTCAAGGAAGGCGACGAGGTCGACGTGCTCGTCTTGCCCTAAGCTTTGGTGCCATGAGCGATGCTGCTCCGGTAGCGAGGCTGACCCACCTGGACGAGGCAGGCCAGGCGCGGATGGTTGACGTTTCCGCGAAGGACGTGACGGTGCGCACCGCGCGGGCCTCTGGCCGGGTGCTCCTGTCACCGCAGGCCGTCGCGGCGCTGCGCGACGGGCAGGTCCCCAAGGGCGACGCCCTGGCGGTCGCCCGGATCGCGGGAATCGCCGGCGCGAAGCGGACGCCGGACCTGATCCCGCTGTGCCACCCGCTCGGGCTGCACGGCGTCGCGGTGGAGCTGACGGTCCAGGACACGGGGGTGGCGATCGAGGCCACCGTCAAGACGGCCGACCGGACCGGGGTCGAGATGGAGGCGCTGACCTCCGTCAGCGTGGCCGCGCTGACCCTCATCGACATGATCAAGTCGGTCGACAAGGGCGCCGTGATCACCGACGTGCGCCTGGAGTCCAAGGACGGCGGCAAGTCGGGCGCGTGGCGGCGAGCGGGAGGAACCTCATGATCCGGGCGCTGGCGATCACCGTCTCCAACCGGGCCGCGGCGGGCATTTACGAGGACCGGTCCGGCCCGGTCCTGGTGGAGCTGCTGCGCGAGGCCGGCTGCGACGTGGTGGACGGCCCCCTGGTCATCCCGGACGGCGAGGCGGTCGAGCAGGTACTGCGCGACTCGGTCAGCGCCGCCTACGACGTGGCGGTGACGACCGGCGGCACCGGGCTGACGCCGGGCGACCTGACCCCCGAGATGACCCGCCGCGTGATCGACCGGGAGATCCCGGGGATACCGGAGGCCCTGCGGGCAACCGGGGCGCAGGCGGGCGTGCCGTCGGCGATCTTGTCGCGCGGGCTGGCCGGGGTCGCGTCCCGGACCCTGATCGTCAACCTCCCCGGCTCGTCCGGCGGGGTCAGGGATGGCATGCAGGTGCTGCGGCAGATCCTGGTGCACGCGGTCGACCAGATCAGGGGCGGGGACCACCCGCGCGCAGCCGAGGATGACGGGGAGGGGCCCCGCCCGCAGGCGGCCGAGGATGACGCGGCCCACCCGGCCGACATCGCGTAGCCATCGGGTGGCAGCCACCCCTGTCCAGCGAGAGGTGGCTAGTCGCCGTGGCGGGGTAGATTGCGTGGCATCACTTTGCGCGCAGGAGAAATGATAAGTACCGTGGGACGTATTCGAGGGTGGCCCGTCATCCTGACCGAGCCTGAACTGCTGGGCGCTCCGATCGCGTTGCGGCCCGTGCGCATGTCCGACGCGCGCACCTGGCGGGAAATCCGGGTGCGGAACGCGCCCTGGCTCCGCCCCTGGGAGCCCACCAACCCGGAGACGCCCCTGCACCGCTCGTCGCTCGGCCCCTACGTCTCCCTGGTGCGGACGATGCGTCACGAGGCCCGGCAGGGGGTCGCGCTGCCGTGGGTGGTGACCTACGGCGGGGAGTTCGCTGGCCAGCTCACGATTGGGTCGATCGTATGGGGCTCGTCGCGGTCGGGGCAGATCGGCTACTGGATCGACGAGCGGTTCGCCGGGCGCGGCGTCATCCCCACGGTGCTGGCCATGGCGGTGGACCACTGCTTCGGGGTCATCGGGCTGCACCGGCTGGAGGCGTCCATCCGCCCGGAGAACGCGGCGTCGCGGCGGGTGGTGGAGAAGCTCGGCTTCCGCGAGGAGGGCGTGCGGATCCGGCAGCTGCACATCAACGGCGCCTGGCGAGACCACGTGTGCTACGCGCTCACGGTCGAGGAGGTCCCGCACGGGCTGATGCCGCGCTGGCGCAGCTCGCTGGCCGCCTCCGGGTCAGGCACGCCCGGCGCCTAGGGAAGACAACGTTAGCGCCGGGCAAATGCGGGCAAAACAGCCTGGGTGATTCGGCCGGCCTTTTGCGACACGCCGTGCCCGGTGCTCGTTATCGCCGGTCTGTGCCCTTACGTTGTGTCCATGATCGCCTGCTCAGCGGGAGCCTGCGGCTGCCTGCGGCTAGTGCCGCGTGCCCGCGCCCCGCTGAGCGGGAAATCCGCGTCCGTCGAGGGGGGGCCTAGATGAGCAGCGCGATCTTGTACCTGGCGATCATCGCCATCTGGGCCTGCGTCCTCATTCCGCGCTGGCTCAAGCGCGACCTCGCGCGCGGCGCCGCCACGATGGAGGCGACCGCCGAGGACCAGCCCGCCGGCCTCGGCTTGCGCCCCGAAGACGGCCTGCTCCCCGCCGACGGCGAGCCCGGGGGCCTCGACCTCGACGGCAGCCAGCGCGGCGAGGACGGGCTGGACGGCAGTGGCCTTAACGCGGATGGCGTCGGCGACCCGGTCCCGGTCCCCTTCCCGGGCGGTGGCGGCCGGGAGCCGGAGGCGGCCAGCGAGGACGCCGGGGCACCGGCGCCCGGCCCGGCCAGCCGGGCGGAGGCCCGGCGGCGGGTCCTGGCGTCGCGGCGACGGCTCCTGTGGATGATGACCGGCCTGGAGGCGGCCGGGGCCGTCCTCGGCGTGAGCGGGCTGGCCGCCTGGTGGGTGATCGCCCCGCCGACGGTGATGCTGGCCGCCTACCTGGTGCTGCTGCGCGAGGCCGCCCAGGCGGACAAGGAGCGCGACGCCCGCGAGCGCGACGCCCAGGAAGCCGCCGCCGTGAGCACCCGTGAGCGCGCCCGGCCCGCCCGCGAGGCACGGCCGCCCGCGCCCGCGGCATCATCGGCAGCACGTCAATCAGCAACCCAGCCATCAGTAACCCAGCCACCGGCTATCCAGCCGGCCGGGATCCAGCTGCCGCCGGTGGCGTACGCCGCCGCGCCGGTGCCGGAGGACCACGCGGACCCGGGGCCGGGCCGCGACTTCACGCCCGGCCAGCGCTACGCGGGCGACGGGGCCGCCGACGACGAGGCCTACGACCAGTACACCGAGGACCGGCTGCGCGCCGTCGGCGACTAGGGCGGGCGGCGGCTGGGCTCGGCCGCGGCCGCTCAGGCGTGCCGCATCCACAGGTTCGTCTCGGCGTAGGTCCCGAGGTCGCGCTCGCGGTCGATGCTGACCAGGTCCAGCGCGCCCGGCACCACGTACTGGCCGGTCTCGGGGAAGGCCATCGCCGCCCATTCCTCCCATTGCGCGACGGTGCCGGTGACGATCATCGAGCGCGGCGCCGGGGCGAGGATCGAGGCGCCCAGCCGCTGGTGAGTGCGGATCCACGCGTCAAGGTGGCGGCCGTCGGCCCGCGCCCAGCGGGCGAAGGCCTCCATCGAGGCCAGCGGGTACCGGCTCTTGAGGGCCGGCCGGACCGGCACGATAACGCGGCCGAGCCCGGCCCGCTCGCCGCGCTCGCGCAACGCGGTGATGACGTCTCCGGCTAGGCCCATGCGCTGCCGGTCGGGGCGCACGGCCACGGCCATGACGCACAGCGTGTCGGGCGGCTCCCCGCCCTCGTGCCCGGCGACCGCCTGGGCCAGCGCCCCGTCGTAGCCATCGGGCAGCGTGCTGGCCGCGCCGTCCCAGCGCAGCGGCACCGCCCATCCGCCCGCGGCGACGGCGTCGTCCTCCAGCAGGCGCACGTCGTACTGGGGAAAGCACGTCCACGCGCGGCCCATGAGCTCGGGTGCCCACCGGTCGTGCAGCACGAACTCGGGCCAGTCGGCGAGCAGCGCCGCCCGGCCCTGCTCGTCGAGGTCGGGCCGGTCCGACGTGGTGATGATCCGCGCGCTCATGATCGCCTCCGCAGGTCAGTTGCCGGCGGGCTCGGTGAACCCGCTGTGGGCGAGGTCCTCGGCCTGGGCCGGGGCCAGCGGCATCGCCAGCAGGAAGCCCTGGCCGTAGTGGCAGCCCATCGCGGTGAGCAGGTCTCGCTGGGCCACGGTCTCGATGCCCTCGGCGACGACCTCGAAGTCGAGGTTGGCGGCGATCTGGACGATGCCCTCGGCCAGGGCGAGCTGCCGCCCGGAGTCGGCGATGCCGTCCACGAAGGACTTGTCCATCTTGATCACGTCGATGGGCAGCTCCTGCAGGTAGCTGAGCGAGCTGTAGCCGGTGCCGAAGTCGTCGATCGCCAGCCGGATGCCGGTCGACCGCAGCGCGGCGAGGTCCCCCAGCAGCCGCCCGTCGGCCGACAGCAGTGCGGTCTCGGTCAGCTCCAGCATCAGCGCCCGCGACTCCAGGCCCGATGAGTCGAGCACCCGCCGGACGGTGTCGGCGAAGCCGGGGTCGGCGAACTGGCGAGCCGACACGTTCACGCTAACGTACAGGTCGCGGGGAGCCAGGGAAGGGTTGTCGGCCGCAGCCGACTCGCGCCAGCGCCTGATGTCCGTCGCCGCCCGGTCCAGCGCCCAGGCGCCGATCCCGATGATCTGGCCGGTCTCCTCGGCCAGGCTGATGAACTGCCCGGGCAGCAGCATGCCCCACTGCGGGTGGGGCCAGCGCAGCAGCGCCTCGAAGCCCGCCAGCTGGCCGGTGCCGAGCCGGACGATCGGCTGGTACGCGAGCGCGAACGCGGAACGGTCGGCCGCCTCCTCCAGCGCCTCCTTCAGCTCCCGGCGCCGGATCAGGCCCGCGCTGAGCACCGGCTTATAGCGCCGCCACTGCCGCTTGCCGGCCGCCTTGGCGGCGTAGAGGGCGAGGTCGGCGTGCCGCAGGAGCTCGTCGGTGTCGGCGCTGTCCATGGTGGTGGCGACGCCGACGGTGACGCTGGTCGTCACCAGGCCGTCCTCGAGCAGGAAGGGCTCGGTGAAGGCGCTGACGAGCCGCTCGGCGGCCGCCTCGACCGCCGCGACGTCGGCCGCGTCGCCGATGAGGAGGGCGAACTCGTCGCCGCCGAGCCGGGCGGCGGTGTCGGAGTCGCGGACCAGGGCGGACAGCCGCTTGCCGACGACCACGAGCAGCTCGTCGCCCACCCCGTGCCCCATCGTGTCGTTGACGAGCTTGAAGTCGTCCAGGTCAATGAACAGGACGCCGGCGACGAGGCCAGTCTGCTTGACGGCCGACAGCTGCTGGGCGATATGGGTCTGGAACAGCACGCGGTTCGGCAGCCCGGTCAGCGCGTCGTGGTACGCGCGGTGGGTGAGCTGCTCCTCCAGCTCGTGCTGCTCGGTCACGTCCCGCAGCGTGAAGACCAGCCCGGCCACGCTCGGGTCGGCCCGCAGGTCGCTGCACCGGGCCTGGATGTGGACCCGGCGGCCGTCCTTGCGGGTGATCTCCTGGTCCACCGTCCGCGGCCCGAGGCGGGCGCCCTGCCGAAGCATCCGGAACGTGCCCGCCAGCCCCTCGCTGTCCTGGTCGGCGACCAGTTCCCAGAAGCGGGCGCCCTCCTCGGGGATCGCGCCGAAGATCGCGGAGGTGGACGGGGTCGCGTACTTGACCGTGCCGTCGTCGGCCACGATCACGATGGCGTCGGAGGCGTCCTGGACCAGGGCCCGGAAGTAGGCCTCGTTGCGCTGGCGGATCACCTCCTGGCGGAGCATGACGCTCTGCAGCGTGAGGGCGACCTGGTGGGCGAGGATCTCCACCGTCGCGGTGATGTCGCTGAGCACTCGCTGTTCCGCGAACACCGCGATCAGGCCGATCGAGTCCCGGTCCCCGGCCTGCGCGTCGCTGAGGGTGAGGGGGCACAGCAGCATCCACCCGGCGCCGGGGCGGACGGCGGCGGCGTGGGCGGGCAGCCGCCGCATGGACGTGAGGACCGGGCTGGTCTCGTTCACCAGGTTCGGCCAGACCTCGGCCAGCCGGCC
>DATBEM010000209.1:0-5221 GCA_036276115.1 Trebonia sp. | reverse complement strand
CGGGTGGCGCACCACGAAATGGTCAGGGCGCTGCGGCGAGTGCCAGGCCTGGGGCACGGTCGAGCAGCAGGCTGTGGCCCGGGCGGCGGGCTTCGGCGGCGCGGCCCTGGCGGGCCTGGGCGCCGGGCTGGACGGCCGGGGCGGTGCCGGGCTCGGCGGCACCCGCCCGGGGGCAGGCCTGGCCGGCGGGGGGATGGGCGGGATGGGCCCCGGAGGGCCGCCCGCTGCCCTGGCCCCGGCCAGCCCCGCGGTGCCCATCGCCGAGGTGGACGCCAGCGCCGCGGGGGCCCGCCCGACCGGGCTGGACGAGCTGGACCGGGTCCTGGGCGGCGGCCTGGTGCCCGGGGCGGTGCTCCTGCTGGCCGGCGAGCCGGGCGTGGGCAAGTCGACGCTGCTGCTGGAGGCGGGGGCGCTGGTGGCCTCGTCCGGGCCGGTCCTGTACGTCACCGGGGAGGAATCGGCCGCTCAGGTGCGGCTGCGGGCGGACCGGATCGGCGCCGTCAGCGACAACCTCTACCTCGCGGCGGAGACGGACCTGGACGCGATCGTGTCCCACGTCGCTGCCGTGAGCCCGCGGCTGCTGATCATCGACTCGGTCCAGACGATCTCGGTCGCGGCGGTGGACGGCGTGCCGGGCGGGGTGACCCAGGTGCGCGAGGTGTCGGCGGCGCTCACCGCGGTGGCCAAGGAGCGCGCCCTGTCCACGATCCTGGTCGGGCACGTTACCAAGGACGGCTCGGTGGCCGGGCCGCGCACGCTCGAGCACCTGGTCGACGTGGTGCTGCACTTCGAGGGTGACCGCCACTCGCGGCTGCGGATGGTCCGGGCCATGAAGAACCGGTACGGCCCGACCGACGAGGTCGGCTGCTTCGACCTCGGCGAGTACGGCCTGATCGGGCTGGCCGACCCGAGTGGCCTGTTCCTGTCCCGGCACCACGAGCCGGTGCCGGGGACCTGCGTCACGGTGACCCTGGAGGGCCAGCGGCCGCTGCTGGCAGAGGTCCAGGCGCTCGTCGCCCACTCCTACAGCGAGGTGCCCCGCCGGGTTACCTCGGGCCTGGACTCCTCCCGGGTGGGGATGGTCCTCGCGGTCCTGGAGCGGCGGGCCGGGGTGAAGGTCGGCAAGGCGGACGTGTTCGCCGCCACGGTGGGCGGGGTGCGGCTGACCGAGCCGTCGGTGGACCTGGCGGTCGCGCTGGCGATGGCCAGCTCGGTCTCCAACCTGGCGATCGGCCCCGGGGTGATCGCGTTCGGCGAGGTCGGGCTGGCAGGCGAGGTGCGGCCGGTCGCGGGCGTCCCCCGGCGGGTCACCGAGGCCGGGCGGATGGGCTTCCGGCGGGCGATCGTCCCGGCCGGCGCCTCCGGGGAGGCCCCCGCGGGCGGGGGCAAGGGCAAGGGCAAGCGCGGCGGCTCCGCCCGGGACACCGCCGGCGAGGACGGCATGGAGGTCATCGAGGTGGACAACGTCGCCGCCGCCGTCCAGGCCGCCCTGATGGACTAGGGCCGGGCTAGCGGGCGAGCGAGAACGCGCGGACCGGGCTGCTGCGGCCGTCGGCCAGCGCGACCGCGTCGAACGGACCGGTGGCCCCGGTAGGCACCGACCCCGCGCAGCCAGGCGTGCTGGCGGCGCGGTTCCAGGTGAGCACGGCCTGCTGCGGCACGCCCGGCTGGAACGTGGCCGGCCCGGCCGGCGCGGGCGACGCGGACGGGCAGGCGGCCGAGTCCCACACGACCTGGCCCGCGCGGGTCACGACCACGCGCACCAGCGCTCCCCCGAACGCCAGCTCGCAGGTTCGCGCGGCGGTGGAGACGGCGTAGACCTCGAACTGCGGCCGCTGGCCCGGGCCGTAGCTGGGCCGGCTAGTGAACAGGCTGACGACGATGCTCGCGGCCGAGCAGGGCGGCGGCGCGGCTGGGCGGGCCGCCGGAGGCGGGGTAGCCGACGACCGGCGGGCCGCCGGGGCGGACATCACCGGACGGGTCCCGGGACGGCCCGTGGCCGTGCCCCGGGCCGCCTGCCCGGCGGCCGAGGCGCTAGCGGGCGCGGCGCTGGCATGAGCGCTGCTGGCGGGGGCGCTGCTGGCGGGGGCAGCAGGGCTGGCCGGGGCGCGGACGCCCGCCGGGAGGCCGTAGGCGGCCGCCGGCAGCTTGTCGCCCGCGGCGAGGGATGCCCGCTGGGCCGGAGCGCCCATCGCGCGGATCGGCCGGGCCGGGGCGACGATGGCCGACAGGCCCCACGCGAGCATCCCGACCCCGGCCAGCCCGGCCGCCAGGGTGAAGAAACGGCGCCGCCAGAACTCCTCGGAGCCGGCCGCGTTGGCAGCGGCCAGCACGCGCCTAATCTTGTCACTGAGCGCACTCAGATGCATACAGAAAGTATGGGCCCGTCGGCGACCGGGCCGCTGCCCGCGCGCCGTCCGGCCGGCGTGTCGCTCGCTCCGGGCCGCTAACCGGATGCGGGGGCAGCCGGGCCAGGCGGGAACTAGGCTTACAGGTCCCATGCCCCTGACATACACCGACCCGGTGCTCAACTGGTACGCGGCGAACGCGCGGGACCTGCCCTGGCGGCGCCCGGGCACCAGCCCCTGGTCCGTCCTGGTCAGCGAGATCATGCTGCAGCAGACGCCGGTCAGCCGGGTCCTGGCGCCCCACGCGGCATGGCTGGACCGCTGGCCCACCCCCGCGGCGCTGGCGGCTGACGCGCCGGGCGAGGCGGTCCGGCAATGGGGACGGCTGGGGTACCCGCGGCGCGCGCTGCGGCTGCACGAGACCGCCCGGATCGTCACCGAGCGGCACGCCGGCGAGGTCCCGGCCGACTACGACACGCTCCGGGCGCTGCCCGGCCTCGGCGCGTACACCGCCGCCGCGGTCGCGGTGTTCGCGTTCGGCGGGCGGCACCCGGTGCTCGACACGAATGTGCGCCGCGTGCTCGCCCGGCTCGCCGGCGGGCAGCAGTTCCCGGGCGCGCAGCCATCCCGGGCCGAGTACCGGCTGGCCGGGGACCTGCTCCCCCGCGACCCGGAGACCGCCGCCACGTGGTCGGTCGCGGTCATGGAGCTCGGCGCCCTCACGTGCACGGCCGCGCGGCCCCGGTGCGAGGCATGCCCGGTGGCCGCCCAGTGCGCGTGGCTGTCGGCCGGGCGCCCGCCCGCCACCCAGCGGCGGCCGGGCCAGCGCTACGAGGGCACCGACCGGCAGTGCCGCGGGCGGCTGCTGGCGCTGCTGCGCGAGTCCCCGGTCCCCCTGTCGCGGCAGCACCTGGACGTCGCGTGGCCCGACGCGGTCCAGCGCGCCCGCGCCCTCGACGGCCTCGTCGCCGACGGCCTGGTAGACCCCCTCCCCACCGGGCTTTACGGATTGCCCGGGACGTCGCCGCAAACGCCTGAGGGGGCCTCTCCCTTTGCGGGAGAGGCCCCCTCTAGGCCTAGCTAGGCCTACTTAGCCCATGGCGCTGGCCGCGCCGGGGCCTTCGCTGGCACCGCCGCCGGACGGGGCCGGCTTGGCGGTCAGGGACGGCTCGCTGGACGACGTCAGGGCGCCTACCGGGGTTGCCTCCGGCTCGGACTCCGGCTTGGGGACGCCGGTGAAGGTGAACTTCGCCTCCTCGCCCTCGCCCTCGGTGTCCACGATGACGATCGTCCCGGGCCGCAGGTCGCCGAACAGGATCTTCTCGGACAGCATGTCCTCGATCTCCCGCTGGATCGTGCGGCGCAGCGGCCGGGCGCCGAGGACCGGGTCGTAGCCGCGGTTGGACAGCAGCTCCTTGGCCGGCTCGCGCAGCTCGATGCCCATGTCGCGGTCCTTGAGCCGGTCGTCCACCTTCGCGATCATCAGGTCGACGATGGAGAAGATCTCCTCCCGCGCGAGCTGGTGGAACACGATGATGTCGTCGACGCGGTTGAGGAACTCGGGGCGGAAGTGCTGCTTGAGCTCCTCGCCGACCTTGGACTTCATCCGGTCGTAGGACCCGCGGGACTCGCCGGTGCGGGCGAACCCGACCGACACGCCCTTGGAGATGTCCCGGGTGCCGAGGTTGGTCGTCATGATGATGACGGTGTTCTTGAAGTCCACCGTCCGGCCCTGGGCATCGGTCAGGCGACCGTCTTCCAGGATCTGCAGCAGCGAGTTGAAGATGTCCGGGTGGGCCTTCTCGATCTCGTCGAACAGGACCACCGAGAACGGCCGGCGGCGCACCTTCTCGGTGAGCTGGCCGCCCTCCTCGTAGCCGACGTAGCCGGGCGGGGAGCCGAACAGCCGCGAGACCGTGTGCTTCTCCATGTACTCGGACATGTCGAGCTGGATCAGCGAGTCCTCGTCACCGAACAGGAACTCGGCGAGCGTCTTGGACAGCTCCGTCTTGCCGACGCCGGACGGCCCGGCGAAGATGAACGAGCCGCCGGGGCGCTTGGGGTCCTTCAGGCCGGCCCGCGTGCGCCGGATGGCCTGCGACAGCGCCCTGATCGCGTCGTTCTGGCCGATGACCCGGCGGTGCAGCTCATCCTCCATGCGCAGCAGCCGCTGGGACTCTTCCTCGGTGAGCTTGAAGACCGGGATGCCCGTCGCGGTGGCCAGGACCTCCGCGATCAGCTCCTCGTTGACCTCGGCGACGACGTCCATGTCGCCGGCCTTCCACTCCTTCTCCCGGGCGGCCTTCTTGGCCAGGAGCTGCTTCTCGTTGTCCCGCAGGGCCGCGGCCTTCTCGAAGTCCTGGGAGTCGATGGCCGACTCCTTCTCCTTGCGCACCTGGGCGATCTTCTCGTCGTACTCGCGCAGGTCCGGCGGCGCGGTCATGCGGCGGATGCGCATCCGCGAGCCGGCCTCGTCGATGAGGTCGATCGCCTTGTCCGGCAGGAAACGGTCGCTGATGTAGCGGTCGGCGAGCTGGGCGCTGGCCACTAGGGCACTGTCGGTGATCGACACCCGGTGGTGCGCCTCGTAGCGATCGCGCAGGCCCTTGAGGATCTCGATGGTGTGCGCGATCGTCGGCTCGGCCACCTGGATCGGCTGGAAGCGGCGCTCAAGGGCGGCGTCCTTCTCGAGGTACTTGCGGTACTCGTCCAGCGTGGTGGCGCCGATCGTCTGCAGTTCACCGCGGGCCAGCATCGGCTTGAGGATGGAGGCCGCGTCGATCGCGCCCTCCGCCGCGCCTGCCCCGACGAGGGTGTGGATCTCGTCAATGAACAAGATGATGTCGCCGCGGGTGCGGATCTCCTTGAGGACC
>DATBEM010000208.1:0-11724 GCA_036276115.1 Trebonia sp. | reverse complement strand
GGCAGGAAGTTGCGGGCCGGGTCCTCGGCGTTGATCCGGAACTCGATCGAGTGGCCGCGCAGTGCCGGGTCGTCGTAGCCGAGCTCCTCGCCGTCGGCGATGCGGAACATCTCGCGGACCAGGTCCAGGCCGCTGACCTCCTCGCTGACCGGGTGCTCGACCTGCAGCCGGGTGTTGACCTCCAGGAAGCTGATCGTCCCGTCCGCCGCGACGAGGAACTCGCACGTCCCCGCGCCGACGTAGCCCGCCTCCCGCAAGATGGCCTTGGAGGCGTCGTACAGCTGCTTGACCTGGGCGTCGGACAGGAACGGGGCCGGGGCCTCCTCGACTAGCTTCTGGTGCCGCCGCTGCAGGGAGCAGTCCCGGGTGGAGACGACCACGACGTTGCCCCGGGAGTCGGCCAGGCACTGGGTCTCGACGTGCCGGGGCCGGTCGAGGTAGCGCTCGGCGAAGCACTCGCCGTTGCCGAACGCGGCGGTCGCCTCGCGGACCGCCGACTCGTACTGCTCCTCGATCTCCTCCAGGGTGCGGGCGACCTTCAGGCCGCGGCCGCCACCGCCGAACGCGGCCTTGATCGCCACCGGCAGGCCGTACTGCTGGGCGAACTCCCTGATCTCCTGGGCGCTGGAGACCGGGCCGTCGGTGCCGGGGGCGAGCGGCGCGCCGACCCGCTTGGCGATGTCGCGCGCCTTGACCTTGTCGCCGAGGGCGTCGATGGCGGCGGGCGGCGGGCCGATCCACGTCAGGCCGGCGTCGATGACCGCTTGCGCGAACGCCGCGTTCTCGGCCAGGAAGCCGTACCCGGGGTGGACGGCGTCGGCCCCGGCGGTCGCGGCGACGCCCAGGATCTTCGCGATGTCCAGGTACGTCTGGGCCGGGCTGGTGCCCTCAAGGGCGTATGCCTCGTCGGCCGCCTTGACGTGCAGCGCGTCGACGTCCTGGTCGGAGTAGATGGCGACGCTCGCGATCCCGGCATCCTGGCAGGCGCGGGCAACCCGGATGGCGATCTCACCACGGTTGGCTATCAGTACCTTGCGCAATTTAGGTCACTCCGTGAGCTTTGTAGCCCGCCGGGGGCCGCTCTCATGACCGTGATCTGGGTACGCCCAGCTCTCGGAGAGCCCCCGGATGGCCCGTGATGTGGGGGAACCCGGATTGGAGGATTCTAGAACAGTGAACCTCTAAGTACGGTGGAGGGTGTGCTGATATGGGTTCCAGCCGGCTGGGTTGCCGAAGAGACGACCGGACTGCCGGGGACGCGAGTCGAGGTAGTGGACACGCGCGTGGCCGTGGGCGGCGACCTGCCGCCGAGCGTGGCCGAGGTCGAGTTCTACGTTCCGCCGTTCCAGGGCGGGGCCGGGGTCATCGAGGCGATGAGCCGGATGCCGCGGCTGCGGGTGGTGCAGGCGCTGACGGCCGGGGTGGACCGGCTGCGCGAGCACGTCCCGGCGGGCGTGCTGCTGTGCAACGCGCGCGGGGCGCATGACGCCGTGACCGCCGAGTGGGTGGTCGGGGCGATCATCGGGGCACAGCGCGAGTTCCCGTTCTTCGCCCGCGAGCAGGCGGCCGGCCGGTGGAGCTACCGGTGGACGGCCGAGCTGGCCGACAAGACGGTGCTGATCGTCGGCTACGGCTCGATCGGGGCGGCGGTCGAGCGGCGGCTGGCCGGCTTTGAGGTGGACGTGGTGCGGGTCGCCCGCCGCCCGCGGCCGACCGAGGGGGTGCAGGGCCTGGACGCGCTGCCCGCCCTGCTGCCGGCGGCCGACGTGGTCGTCTTGCTGGTGCCGTTCACGCCGGAGACGCAGGGGCTGGCCGACGCCGCCTTCCTGGCCCGCCTGCGCGACGGCGCGCTGCTGGTCAACGCGGCCCGGGGGCCGGTGGTGGACACGGCCGCGCTGGTCGCCGAGGTCAGCCGCGGCCGGCTGCGGGCGGCGATGGACGTGACCGACCCGGAGCCGCTCCCCGAAGGTCACCCCCTGTGGACCCTCCCGGGGGTCTTCATCACCCCGCACACGGGCGCGTCGACCCCGGTCTCGCTGCGCCGGGCCGCCCGCCTGGCCCGAGACCAGGCGGCGGCGTACCTAAAGGGCGAACCACTTCGTAACGTCATAACAGGCGCATATTGACCGATCTACGATAAGAGTGGCAAAGCGTTCACTGTCGGCGGGACTTGTCTCCCGGTGGACGCACTTCCTCAACCGAAGCGTGATCTCGGGTACGTAGAGTGAACGCGAGGACCAGATAGCCAGACTGTCCGCCGAGGCTGGGAACCCTGGTCGCCGATCACCGATTCACCCTCCGGCTCAGCGCAGCGCCGGCAGCCTCGGAAGGAGCCCTGGTTGCACCTGAACCTCGCGGGTGGTCAGCGATGACCGCCCTCGCCGTTCTGGCTGCCCTCGCCATGGCCGCGGCGGCCGTTGCCCTGTGGGCCGGAGCCGGGCGCTACGAGGCCACGGTGGCCCGGGGCTACCGGTGGCTGTCCGGGGCCGCGTTGTTCTTCTGCGCCGGGATCGTCATGCAGCTCCTGATGAACGGGGCGCTCGGCCCGTCGGGATCACCGTCCCTGGCCGACGTGGCGCCGTTGCTGGCGCTGGCGCTGACCGCCGTCGGGATCATGGTGCTGGCGTCCCCGGTCCCGGCCCGCCCGCTGCCGGACGACGGGTCCCCGCCCGCGGGCAGCGGGCCGCCGCTTGCCATCGCGGCGAGCGCGGACCCGGCCGAGGCGGCCGGCGCCGCCGGGGCCCGCACTCCCGTCTTGCCGGTCTCGGTGCTGCCAGGCCTCGCCGACGGCTACGTCATGGCCGTCTCCCTGCTGGTGATCGGCTGGGTAGTGGCGTTCGGGGCGGAGTACCACACCTCGACCGAGCGGCCGGAGACGTTCCTGCTCGACCTGCTGCACCCGCTGGCCGACCTGGCCGTCATCGGCGCGCTGCTGCCGGTGCTGACCGTCGCCTGGCGGCGGGCGCTGCTGCCCTACCTGGCCCTGCTCGCCGCGACCGGGGCGGACTCGCTCGGCGTTGGCGCCCGCATCTCCGGCGGGCCGGAGGGCGTCCTGCAGCAGCTTGCCCTGATCGCGACCGCGTTCCTGCTGGGCGTGTCGCCCTGGGCACTGCAACTGGCGCGGCGCTACCTATTCCCGGCCCGCCGGCCGCCGGCCGCCGCGAGTGGCCCGGCCGAGGTGCCCGCCAGCGACGTGGCTGCCCCCGCTAGTGACGTGGCCTCCGCCAGTGGCTTGGTCCCTGCCAGTGGCTTGGTCCCTGCCAGTGACGTGGCCCCCGCTAGTGACGTGGCCCCCGCCAGTGGCTTGGTCCCCGCCAGTGACGTGGCCGCCCCGGCCGAGGTACCCGACGCCCCGGTCGCGGTCGCCCCCGGGCGGGTCCCGGCGGACGCGATCGCCGGGGCGGGCGGCGGGGTGGCCACCATCATCGCCGCCCTCACGGCCGGCATCGCCGCCCTCGTCGTCGTCATCAACGGGCTGGCCAGCGCCCCCGCCTCCGGGCTGGCGCTGGTCATCGCGGGCGGCGCCGCCGTGCTGGTGGTCTCGGTCCGGGTGCTCATGCTAGTGCGCGAGAACGGCCTCGCCCTGCGGATGTGGCGGCGGTCCGGCGGCAGCCTGCGCGACCTCGCCCGCCGCACCAGCGACCTGGTCCTGGTCTGCGACCTGGACGGCACGATCTGCTCGGTCACCCCCGAGGCCCCCGGCGGCCTGCCGGCTGGCTTCGGCTTCCCCGCGGGTGAGCTGATGGGCAAGCGCCTGGCGGAGTTCCTCCACCCCGAGGACATCCCGGTGGCGAGCCGCGTGATCCGCGTCACCCTGGGCCTGCCCTACGACCTGGACCCGGTCGCGCTGCCCGAGCCGGCCGGGCTCGCCGGGGCGATGGCCGCCTCCGCCCAGGAGCCGGGCGCGCTGCCGGATGAGGAGGCGGCCCAGGGCCGCTTCGCCTGCCGGGTGCGGGCGGTGGACGGGACCTGGCGGCACGTCGAGTGCGCCGTCCTGCTCTACCAGGCGCCGGGCGAGCCGGACCGGATGCTGGTCGCCCTGCGGGACACCAGCGACGAGGTCGCGCTGCGCAACCAGGTCGCCCACCTCACCTTCCACGACGGCCTGACCGGCCTGCCGAACCGCTCCTACCTGGAGGACCGGGCGCGCGTGGTCCTGGCCGACGTGACCGGGCCGGGGGTCATCTTCCTCGACCTCGACGGGTTCACCGGGGTCAACGACTCGGCCGGGCACGGCGCCGGGGACCTGGTCCTCGCCCAGGCCGCGCGGCGGCTGCGGGCCACGGTCCCGGCCCTTGACACGGTGGCCCGCTGGGGCGGCGACGAGTTCGTGGTCCTGGTCGAGAAGCCGGTCGGGGTGCCCGAGCTCACGGAGCTGGCCGAGCGGGCGGCACAGGTCATCGCCGGGACGCCGTTCAGGGTCGCCGACCGGGAGATCAGGCTGACCGCCAGCGTGGGCGCGGCGGTCGCCGACCCCGGTAACACCTCGCCGGACCTGCTGCTGCGCAATGCCGACGTCGCGATGTCGCGGGCCAAGGCGGGCGGCGGCAACCGGGCCGAGGTGTTCGCCGAGCACATGCACGCCGACGTGGCCCGCCGGATGCAGCTCGCCAGCGACCTGCGGCGGGCGATCGAGCGCGACGAGCTCAGCCTGGTCTACCAGCCGGTGCTGGAGCTGGCCACCGCCCGCGTCATCGGCGTGGAGGCGCTCGTGCGCTGGCGGCTGGGGGATGAGGACATCGAGCCGCGCGAGTTCCTGGCCGTCGCCGAGGACTCCGGGCTGAGCAGCCAGCTCGGCGAGTGGGTGCTGCGGGCGGCCTGCGCCCAGGGCGCCCGCTGGCGGGCCGACGGCCGTGACGTCGTCATCGCCGTCAACCTCGCGCCGCGCCAGCTGTCGGCCCCGCGCTTCCCGGCCGAGCTCGCCGAGGTGCTGGCCGACACCGGCCTGCCGCCGTCGGCGCTGGCGGTCGAGGTGACCGAGCAGGCCCTGGCCAAGGGGGCCGGGGCGGTCGTCGCCCGGCTGACTGAGCTGCACGACCTGGGCGTCCGGCTCACGATCGATGACTTCGGCACCGGCCACGCCTCGCTCGCCTACCTGCGCGAGCTGCCGGTCGGCATCATCAAGATCGACCCGTCGTTCGTCTCGGGGCTGGGCAGCGACTCGACGCTGGCGCTGCTGACCCGCACGATCGTGCAGGTGGGGCGGGACCTGGGAATCGAGGTGGTGGCCGAGGGGATCGAGCAACCGCGCCAGCTGGCCGAGCTGAAGGAGCTTGGCTGCGCCTACGGCCAGGGCTTCCTGCTGGCCCGGCCCGCCCCGGCGGCGGCCATCGCGCCCCTGCTGCGCGACGGGTCCGCGGGGCCGCGTGCCCGGGTGTCGAAGGCCGGCGCGGCCTAAGCCGCCTGCCCCGCGGCCCGGGCGGGCGTATCCCCGCCTGTGCGGTAAGTGTGGACATATCCGTCTCATTATTTGAGACCAGGTCCGCGAAAATTTGACGCCGCCACCTCCGGGGGGCGTACCGTGGTACCCGTGAAGCGGAACCACATCGTAGTACTTGGCTGGCGCGCAGAGAGCTGACCAGTCAGCTAGCTGCGCGCGCCCCTCGGATGCCACCTCGGCACGAGGGGTTTTTTAATGGCCAGGTTTTCGCAATGGGCTCAAAGACCCGCGCACGTCAGTGACAAGGATGCCACCCGATGACCGAGCAGACGAAATACCCCGGCTCTGCGCCGTCAAGCCATGCCCCATCGCCCCTGGACATCGCGGCCCGGTCGGCTCACCGCGACGCCGCGGCGATGCCCGGGCAGGGCTCTCCCGCCCACCCGGCGGCGACACCGTCCCCCGGTGCCGGAAGCGGAGCCGCAAGCGGCGCGACGACCGACCGGCACGAGAAGGCCGACCGGCACGACAAGAAGGCCAAGCAGAGGGTCACCGGCGCGCAGGCGCTGGTCCTCGCGCTTGAGAACGTCGGCGCCGACGTGGTCTTCGGGATTCCCGGCGGGGCCGTGCTGCCCGCTTACGACCCGCTGCTCGACTCGGCGAAGATCCGCCACATCCTCGTCCGCCACGAGCAGGGCGCGGGCCACGCGGCGACTGGCTACGCCCAGGCCACCGGGCGGGTCGGGGTCTGCATGGCGACCAGCGGCCCCGGCGCGACCAACCTTGTCACCCCGCTGGCCGACGCTTACATGGACAGCGTGCCCGTGGTCGCGATCACTGGCCAGGTGGCGACCAGCCTGATCGGCACCGACGGGTTCCAGGAAGCGGACATCTCCGGGATCACGCTCCCGGTCACCAAGCACAACTTCCTCGTCACCGACGCGGCCGACATCGCCCGCACCATCGCCGAGGCGTTCCACCTGGCCGGGACCGGCCGGCCTGGCCCGGTGCTGGTCGACATCGCCAAGGACGCGCTGCAGGCGCACACCGACTTCAGCTGGCCGGTCCAGATGGACCTGCCCGGCTACCACCCGGTGACCCGGCCGCACTCCCGGCAGGTGCGCGAGGCGGCCCGGATGATCACCGAGGCGCGGCGCCCGGTCCTGTACGTCGGCGGCGGGGTCATCAAGGCCAACGCGAGCAGCGAGCTGCTGGCGCTGGCCGAGCTGACCGGCGCTCCCGTGGTCACCACCTTGATGGCGCGGGGCGCGTTCCCCGACAGCCACCCGCAGCACCTGGGCATGCCCGGCATGCACGGGACGGTCGCGGCCGTCGGCGCCCTGCAGCGGGCGGACCTGATCGTCTGCCTCGGCGCCCGCTTCGATGACCGGGTGACGGGCAGGCTGGACTCGTTCGCGCCGGAGGCGCGGATCGTGCACGCCGACATCGACCCGGCCGAGATCTCCAAGAACCGGCGGGCCGACGTGCCGATCGTGGGCGACGCCCGGGAGGTGATCGCGGACCTCATCGGGGCGGTGGGCAGCGAGCACGAGCACGGCCGCCGGGGTGACCAGGCGGAGTGGTGGCAGCAGCTCGACGGCTGGCGGTCCCGGTACCCGCTGGGCTACGACGAGCCGGACGACGGCACCCTGGCGCCGCAGTACGTGATCGAGCGGATCGGGAAGCTGGTCGGACCGGACGGCGTCTACGTGGCGGGCGTCGGCCAGCACCAGATGTGGGCCGCCCAGTTCATCAGCTACGAGAACCCCAAGACCTGGATCAACTCTGGTGGCGCGGGCACGATGGGCTTCGCCGTCCCGGCCGCGATGGGCGCCAAGGTCGGCCTGCCGCAAGCGCAGGTGTGGGCGATCGACGGCGACGGCTGCTTCCAGATGACGAACCAGGAGCTGGCGACCTGCGCCATCGAGGGCATCCCGGTCAAGATCGCGATCATCAACAACGGCAACCTCGGCATGGTCCGCCAGTGGCAGACGCTCTTCTATGACCGGCGCTACTCCAACACTAACCTCGGCGACGGCAAGTCCGGGGTCACGGGGACCCGGATCCCCGACTTCGTGAAGCTCGCGGATGCCTACGGCTGCATCGGCCTGCGCTGCGAGCGCCGGGAGGACGTGGACGCGATCATCGCCCGCGCGATGGCGATCAACGACCAGCCCGTGGTCATCGACTTCATCGTGCACGCCGACGCCATGGTGTGGCCCATGGTCGCGGCCGGCACGAGCAACGACGCGATCAACTTCGCGCGCGGCATCGCGCCCGACTGGGACGGGGAAGGGGAGTAACCGCCATGACCATGCACACCCTGTCGGTGCTGGTGGAGAACAAGCCCGGTGTCCTGGTCCGGATCGCCGGCCTGTTCGCCCGCCGCGGCTTCAACATCGACTCCCTCGCGGTCGGACCGACCGAGCACGAGGAGATCTCCCGGATGACGATCGTGGTGAACTGCGAGGAGCACCCTCTTGAGCAGGTCACCAAGCAGCTCAATAAGCTCATCAACGTCCTCAAGATCGTTGAGCTTGAGCCGTCGCAGGCGGTCCAGCGCGAGCTGATCCTCGTCAAGGTCCGCGCCGACGCCGACAGCCGGTCAAGGGTCCTGGAGACGGTCGCCCTCTTCCGGGCGCGCGTGGTCGACGTGGCGCTCGACGCGGTCACCGTCGAGGCGACCGGCAGTCATGACAAGCTAGACGCGCTGGTGCGGGTGCTGGAGCCGTTCGGGATCAAGGAACTGGTCAAGTCCGGCTCGATCGCGGTCGGCCGGGGTGGGCGGTCGATCACCGACCGGACCCTCCGTCCCCTTGAGCGCTCCGCCTGACTAGCAAAAGTGAATTTCACGGGTCGTGGTGGTGGCACGCCATCGCGCCCCTCGCAAACGATGACGAAAGGCCATCCACAGTGGCAGCAGAGATCTTCTACGACGACAGCGCCGACCTCTCGATAATCCAGCGGCGCCACGTCGCGGTGCTCGGGTACGGCAGCCAGGGTCACGCGCACGCGCTGTCGCTACGCGACTCCGGCGTTGACGTGCGCGTCGGCCTGCCGGAGGGGTCCAAGAGCCGGGAGAAGGCCGAGAACGATGGCCTGCGCGTCCTCACCCCGGCCCTGGCGTGCGAGGAAGCCGACCTTGTCATGGTCCTCATCCCCGACACCCTCCAGCGCCACGTCTACGCCGAGGCGGTCGCCCCGTCCCTGGTCGAGGGCGACGCGCTGTTCTTCGCCCACGGCCTGAACATCCGCTACGGGCTCATCACCCCGCCCGCCAACGTGGACGTGGCCATGGTCGCCCCTAAGGGCCCCGGTCACCTGGTCCGCCGCCAGTTCACCGAGGGGCGCGGCGTCCCGGCGCTCGTCGCCATCGAGCAGGACGCGACCGGCAAGGCCCTCCCGCTCGCCCTGTCCTACGCGGCGGGCATCGGCGCCACCCGGGCCGGGGTCCTCAAGACCACGTTCACCGAGGAGACCGAGACGGACCTGTTCGGCGAGCAGGCGGTGCTGTGCGGCGGCGTCTCCGAGCTCATCAAGGCCGGCTTCGCGACCCTGGTCGAGGCGGGGTACCAGCCGGAGGCGGCTTACTTCGAGTGCCTGCACGAGATGAAGCTGATCGTGGACCTCATGTACGAGGGCGGCATCTCCAAGATGTACTGGTCGGTCTCCGACACGGCCGAGTTCGGCGGCTACACCCGCGGTCCGCGCCTGGTCAACGACCAGACGCGCGCGGAGATGCGCAAGATCCTGGGCGAGATCCAGGACGGCACCTTCACCCGCGAGCTGATCGAGGAGTTCGACGGCGGCAAGCCCACCTTCCTCAAGCGCCGCGAGGCCGAGCAGAACGAGCAGATCGAGACGGTGGGCGCCCACCTGCGCCCGCTGATGAGCTGGCTCTCGGAAGAGGCGTAGGGACCAGCCATGGCTTCATCGATCAAGCTCGCCGTCATCGGCGGCGACGGAATCGGCCCCGAGGTGACGGCCGAGGCCCTGAAGGTGCTGCGGGTCGCGGCGCCCGACGTCAGCTTCGAGACCACGGACTACGACCTGGGCGCGCGGCGCTGGCACCAGACCGGGGAGACCCTGCCGGACACGGTGCTGGCGGAGATCCGGGCGCACGACGCGATCCTGCTCGGCGCGGTCGGCGACCCGTCGGTGCCCAGCGGCGTGCTCGAGCGCGGGCTGCTGCTGCGGCTGCGGTTCGAGCTCGACCACTACGTGAACCTGCGGCCCGTCCGGCTGTACCCGGGCGTGGTGTCGCCGCTGGTGACCGGGCGCCCGGAGACGATCGACATGGTCGTGGTCCGGGAGGGCACCGAGGGCCCGTATACCGGCGCGGGCGGCGTCATGCGCAAGGGGACTGCCCAGGAGATCGCGACGCAGGAGAGCTTCAACACGGCGTTCGGCGTGGAGCGGGTGGCCCGCTACGCGTTCAAGGTCGCCCAGTCCCGGCCGCGCCGCAAGCTGACGCTGGTCCACAAGACCAACGTGCTGACGTTCGCGGGGGACCTGTGGCAGCGGACGGTCGAGTCCGTGGCGAAGGAGTTCTCCGACGTCACGGTCGAGTACCAGCACGTCGATGCCGCGTCGATGTTCTTCGTGTCGCAGCCGCAGCGGTTTGACGTGATCGTCACCGACAACCTGTTCGGCGACATCCTGACCGACCTCGGGGCGGCCATCGCCGGCGGCATCGGCCTCGCCGCCAGCGGGAACGTCAACCCCGAGCGGACCACCCCGTCGATGTTCGAGCCGGTCCACGGCTCGGCCCCGGACATCGCGGGCCAGTCCAAGGCGGACCCGACTGCCGCCATCTTGTCGGCCGCGCTCCTGCTGTCGCACCTGGGCCACCCCCAGGCGGCGGCCCGCGTCGAGCAGGCCGTGTCCGACGACCTGGTGGAGCGCCAGGGCGAGTGGGCGAAGCGTACTACGGTGGAGATCGGCGAGGACATCGCCGGGCGAGTATCTGGATGACGAGCGGGCGCGCCGCACAACGGCGCGCCACGCTTTTCCGGCCCTACCGGGCGCTGAAATGCTTAGACGTCCAAGTACCGCCACTGCCGCCTGAAGGGAAGATCGATGATGACCGCCAGTCCCGCATCCGAGATCGAGTTCGAGATCCACCACTCCGCCTCCCGCGTCCCCGACGCCGAGCGGGCGCGCCTCCTGGAGAGCCCCGGGTTCGGCCAGGTCTTCACCGATCACATGATCACCTTGCGCTGGACGGCGGAGCGGGGCTGGCATGACGGCAAGCTGGAGCCATACGGCCCGTTCTCGCTTGACCCGGCCACGGCCGTGTTCCACTACGCCCAGGAGTTCTTTGAGGGGCTGAAGGCGTACAAGCACGACGGCGGCGCCGCCGTGATGTTCCGCCCGCAGGCCAACGCGGCCCGCTTCAACACCGGCGCCCGCCGCATGGCGATGCCCGAGCTGCCCGAGGCGGCGTTCATCCGCGCCCTGGAACTGCTCGTCAGCGCGGACCGCGACTGGATCCCGGCCGGGGAGGGCAACAGCCTGTACCTGCGCCCGTTCATGATCGCGACCCAGCGCGGCCTCGGCGTGAACCACCCGTCCTCGGAGTACCTTTTCTGCGTGATCGCCTCGCCGGCGGCGTCCTACTTCGGTCCTGGCAAGACCGTCCGCGTGTGGCTGTCGCAGGACTACACCCGCGCGGCCCCCGGCGGCACCGGCGACGTCAAGTGCGGCGGCAACTACGCGGCCGCCTTCCTGGCCCAGCAGCAGGCAGTGGACAAGGGCTGCGACCAGGTCGTGTGGCTGGACGCGGCCGAGCACAAGTACGTCGAGGAAATGGGCGGCATGAACCTGTACTTCGTGTACGGCTCCGGCGCCGACGCCCGCCTGGTGACCCCCCAGCTGACCGGCTCCCTGCTCCCCGGCATCACCCGCGACTCCCTCCTCAAGGTGGCCCCCACCCTCGGCATCCCCGCCGTCGAGGGCCGCCTCGCGGTCGAGGACTGGCGCGCGGCCTGCCAGTCCGGCGAGCTAACGGAGGTCTTCGCCTGCGGCACGGCGGCGGTCATCACCCCCGTCGGCTCCGTCGACGGCCCCGCTGGCGGCTGGACAATCGGTACCGGCAACCCCGGCCCCGTCACCATGCGCCTGCGCGACGAGCTCGTCGGCATCCAGTACGGCCACAAGCCCGACCCCTTCAACTGGGTCCACAAGGTCGCCTAGGAACTCGCTTCCGCAGCCCGGGTGCGTGCCTGATGCTCCTCCATGGCCCGCAGGTACGCACCCGGCGAGGAAAACTCCCGCACCGGGCAGACCTGGTAGCCAAGCTGCTCAAGGCGCCGCGCGGCGTCGTCGATTGTCATGTCGAGCGT
>DATBEM010000207.1:0-79178 GCA_036276115.1 Trebonia sp. | reverse complement strand
CGCACCGCATCGAATGTAGCAATCCCCTTGATCACCGTGTCCTGATCCTGCGTGACCTGATCCTCCAGCAGCGATTCAGCCAGGATCAGCGTCCCGCGTGAGCCCTCGACTACCGATACGGCACCCCCCAGTCCTGCATTGCCGCCCGACTCCTCCGGCACGACCTGGATCAGGATCGATCGCGACAGTGCCTCTAGGTGTGCCAGTTGCTCGGCCATGACCTTCGCTGACCCGATGAGATGATTCAGCACCGGCTCCCAGATCACGAGCGTGATGTTCGGCGGGTTGGAGCGGGCGAGGATCGACTGCCGTCGCATCCGCACTTCCACCTGTTCGCGGACTTGCTCCGGCGTCATGCCCATGGCCACAAACAGGGCTGTGGCGTAGGCCTCGGTCTGAAAGAGGCCGTGTATGACTAGCGGCTGCCACACCCTGATCGTGTGGGCGGCGCCCTCGGCATCGAGGTAGCCCCGGAACCACATCCGGACGGGGGCGTTGACCACGTTCGCTCGGGCGACCCGCCCAAGTCGCTCGTAGACTCGCCGCAGTCGCCCGTTGGTCCCGTAGAAGTCCAGCAGGGCTGCTAGCTGGTCGCTGGTCGGCGGCCGCTCTCCAGTTTCGATCCGTCCCAGGACGCTGCGGTCCGCTTGCAGGACGGTCACGTCCTCCTGGCTCCGATAGCCCGTCGCCAGCCTCAGTTCGCGTAGTTCATCGCCAAGCAACGCGGCCGCGTCATTGTCCGGATTCCTGCTCTGATTCCTTCTGGGCGGCATGGCGTCCCCTTTCTTAGTGCCAGTCGTGCCAGTCGTGCCAACCTCGCGCCGATAGCCCCGTAGTCACGAGTATTACACGCCCCGACATGACAACGTACCAATCACGGCCGCCCGGATGGGCGGAAAAATTCCAGCCGGGGCGCGGGTGCCGTCGGCCCGGTTTCGCATTGGCTTTCATTTTCCAGAGGGGGAAATGGTGAATGTGCCGGACGCTATCGAGGCGCGGTCGGTCGCGGTTATCCGCGCGGTGCCGTCAACGCCGGACCTCGCGCTGATCGAGGGCCTGCCGCGTCGCGGTTGCCTGGAGCTGCCGGCCGGGGACGAGGCCCCCGGGGCGGCCCGGCGATGGCTGGCGCAGCGGCTGCGGGAGTGGTCGCTAGCGGAGTTCCAGGACGTGTCCTGGCTGGTCGCGACCGAACTGATGAGCAACGCGGTCGCCGCCACCGGGGCGGTGCACTGGGCGCTCGGCCCGCCCGCGCTGCGGCTGTGGCTGCGGGCCGGGCCGAAGCGGATCGCGCTGCTGGCCTGGGACCCGACGCTCACGGCGCCGGTGCCCCGGCAGGCCGGCCGGGACGACGAGAACGGCCGGGGACTGGCCATCGTCGCCCGGCTCAGCCGCGAATGGGGCTTTTACTACCCGGCCCGCGAGACCGGCAAGATCACCTGGGCCGTCATCGAGTCCCCTTAGCAAGATTTCCGGCAACCCGTTGCCACTGTACTGACCAGAAAGGGAATTCAGGATGCTATCCGCCGCTTGCCTTTGCGGCTTTACCGAGCTGGCCGACGAGACGCTGGTCGATCACCTGGAGCGCGTCTTCACGCCCGCTGACATGCGCGGCACCGACGGCCAGGTCCACCAGGAGACGGACGCCCTGGCATGCGGTTGCGGCTTCACCGCCAGCGGCCCGCCCAGCCTGGACGCGCATTTCCTCGCCGTATTCACCCCCGCCGACTCCATCGGCCGCGACGGCAAAAAGCACGCCGCGCCCGCCGCCGGGCAGTGAGCGCCGGCCGCCCGCCCGCTGGCGGCCCGGAGCGCGGCCGGGCACGGGCTGGAGTGTCGCCCTGGGTGCCGGCCGGAGTGGACGTCACCCGGCCGAGCATCGCCCGCGTCTACGACTACCTGCTCGGCGGCAAGGACAACTTCCCGGCTGACCGGGCCGACGCCGCCCGGCTGATGGAGGTGTCGCCCGAGCTGGCCCGGCTGGCCCGGCAGAACCGCGAGTTCCTGGGCCGGGCGGTCCGCTGGGTCGCCGCCCAGGGCGTGGACCAGTTCCTGGACCTCGGATCAGGGCTGCCCACCACCGCCAACACGCACCAGGTCGCCCAGTCGGTCCGGCCCGGTGCCCGCGTCGTCTACCTCGACCGTGACCCGGTCGTCGTCATCCACGGCACGGCCCTGCTCACCGGGGACGGCACGACGGCGGCGGTGCGGGCCGACATCACCCGGCCCCGCTCCGTCCTCGCTCACCCGGAGGTGACCGGGCTGATCGACTTCGCCCGCCCGGCCGCGATCGTCGCCGCCATGGTGCTGCACTTCCTGCCCGCCGCCCAGGCCCGCCAGGTCATGCGGGACCTGGCCGCCGCCCTGGCGCCCGGCAGCTACCTCATCATCTCGGTCGGCTGCGGCGTCCCGGCGGTCGCCCAGCGATTGGCGCGGGAGTACGCGGCGGGCAGCCTGCACAACCACTCGGCCGACGACATCGCGTCGTTCTTCGCCGGGGCGCCGCTGTGCCGCCCGCCCGGGCTGGTGTTCGCCGGGGACTGGGAGCCGGAGGCCGCCGCCCGGCCGCCGGTCCTCACCGGCGCCCACGTCCTGGCCGGCGTCGCCCGCCTGCCCGGTCCTGGCTCGTTAGGGCAGCTCTGTCGATCTCCTCCTGTACGGACAGCCGCCCCGGGCGAAGGCCCCGGAACTGGCCGCTGGAGCCTTCGGGATGCAGGCCTGCCTGAGCGTCGGTCGGCCCGGTCGGCCCTCCCAGCGTGATCAGCATGGACATGGGTCAGCACCACCCGCCGCACGTCCGCCAGTTCCTGCCCGGCCGCGCGGATCGCGCCCGCGATCAGCGGCGCCGGCCCGGGCAGGCCCGCGTCGATGAGCGAGCCTGTCCGGGTCGGTCCACAGGTAGGCGTGCCCGACCGGGAACCGGAGGAAGCGCAGGCGGGAGCTGAGCTCGATGACGTCCATGGAGCCACGGTAAGCAGTCCCGCGGCCACCGCATCGCCCGACCTGCCGTCAGCAGCGCCCGGTCGAGTCAGGGGCACGATAACGGGGCCGTCTTGAAGGCGTAGAGGTTCTTGTCGTGCCCCAGGGCGCGGGCCAGAGCGGCGCGGGCGTCCCGGGCCAGGTGCCCGGGCATTACCGGCTCCCGATCCGCTTGCCGTGCTTGCGGTGCGCGGTCTGCTTGGTGACGCCGAGCCGCCCGGCGATGTCCTGCCAGGACCACCCGAGCTTCCGCGCGTTCTCGACCTGGACGATCTCCAGCCGCTCAGTGAGGGCTCGCAGGGACGCCACGGCGCGGAGCCCGACCTCAGGATCGGTGCTGGCGGCGCTCCGGGTGATAGCGAGGGCAGGTTCCATGCGGACGGTTCGGCTGCGTAGCAGACGTTGATTCCGAAGTCGCTTGAGGAGGCTGGTCGGGCGCGGATGTCAAATGATCCGTATGGCCGGTGAATTAAATGCGCTGCTATGATATTTACCGACTATTAGTGACCGGAAAGCATGGCATTCGGCCGCCGTTCCGCCGTTACGGCTGCGCCGGCCGGGGTAGGGGTGGCGGGCATGACCGACAACGACGCGTACGTGGCAACGCCGGCCGGCGGGGCTCCGCCGCCCGCCCCCGAGCAGGACCTCGTTGCCCCTCAGCAGGACCTCGTTACCGACGAACCCGGCTACCTCACCCGGACGGGCGAGGTAGCGGCGGCCGACGGCTCGGTCGTCCCGATCGTCGGCGGCCTGCCCGCCGTCGACGGCTCCGCCTGGGACATCGGCGCCCCGGTCGAGGACCGGGGCGCCAACCTGGCCGAAACCCACGACGCCGAGCGCGCCCCGGCCACCGGCGGCCAGCCCGATGAGGACCAGGCCGGCTACGCCGGCGACGAGGGCACGCTCGCGGACTGAACCGCCGGCTCGCGCAGTGCCGCCGATTCGCTGCACTGGTGAAGCTAACTGAGGGCAATCCGCGCGTCTTCCGCCCTGGCGAGCGGGCCGCAGCGCGGTCCTGTCCCGGTTGCTGGCCCTCGGCCCGCTCTACGGGACCGCGCCCGGGCGCGCCCGCTGGCAAGCCGCCGCCCGGGTCAACCCCATCCGCGAGCTAGCGTCCCTGGCGGCCCCAGCGGGCTAACGCCGCCGCGCCGGGCCACTCCCGGCCGCAGCCGCCGCGCCGAGGCAGCTAGCGGTCGATCATCGCCTGCATCGCCTCGGGGTAGCGCTCGCCGACGACGGTGACCTTGGCCGCCGCCGCGTCGATCGCCGCCAGGCCGAGGTGCCCGGCCTTGCCCGCCGCGACGAGCTCCCCGACCGTGCCCGCCACGTCCTCGATCGGCACCGCCGGGTCCACCCGGTGCGGTGGAAGCGGACGTTGTGCGCGGCCCACCAGGTGCGGAAGTGGTCGCTGCGGGTCGACAGCTCGCCGATCAGGTTCGACTGCGCCTTGTCGTGCGGGGTGCGGCCGGCCTCGGTCCGCAGCATGGCCACCACGTCCTGGGCCTGGCGCTCCCAGTCGGGGTAGAACCGCGGGCCGGCCGGGTCCAGGAACAGGAACCGGGCGTTGTTGGCGGGCTGGGCCGGGCTGGCCAGGACCGGGGCGAACAGCGCCGCCCCGAGCCGGTTGGTGGCCAGGACGTCCATCCGGGCGTTGCGGACGTAGGCCGGGGAGGTGGTCATCGACTCCAGGATTCGGCGGACGCCCGGGCGGCAGCCGGCCAGTCGCCTGCTCCGGGCCTGGTGGGGAGGCTGGCGAGGCGCCCGGGCGCGGGCCGGGAAGCGCGCGTGACCGGGGTTTCCTGGCCGCTGGCGGCGGGGCCGGCTGGCCCGGCCTGGGTGTGCATGCTGTGACGCATGTGCTTAGTGGGGTTTACAAGCATGGTGCCCACGTACACTACCTGCTGGTCGTTTACGGTTTTTTAACGGTTGTGGCGATTGACGCCAAGAAACAGCAAAGTTACATTCACAGGCGAATAGGAAACTTTCCTATTTATAACCTCAGGAGCGGGGTTAGGAGGCCGGGACATGCCCGGCATAGTGCAACGCGTCATGCGCAAGCGAGTCCTTGGCTCGCGCCTGCGCGGCGGGCTAGCGCTCGCCATCATCGTGCCCGTTGTCGCGGTAGCGGCAGCGATGGTGCCCTCCGCCGCGGCCGTGGCCGCCGTCCCGGGGGCTCCCTCGGGCTGGTCCACCGTGTTCAGCGACGACTTCAGCGGCGCGTCGGGCTCCGGCATCGACTCGCAGTGGATGTACGACACTGGTCCCGGCTCCAGCTTCGGCACCGGCGAGATCGAGACCATGACCAACTCGACCAGCAACGTGCACCAGGACGGGTCCGGCAACCTCGACATCACCGCGAACGGCAGCGGCAGCTCGTGGACCTCCGGCCGCGTCCAGACCACCAGCGCCAACGTCGGCGCCCCGGCGGGCGGGCAGCTTGAGGTGACCGCCTCGATCGAGCAGCCCACCGGCGGCCTCGGCTACTGGCCGGCGTTCTGGATGCTCGGGCCCGGCCAGTGGCCCGAGAACGGCGAGATCGACATCATGGAGGACGTCAACGCGCTGTCGGAGGTGGCCGGGACCATCCACTGCGGGACCGACCCCGGCGGCCCGTGCAACGAGGGTAACGGGATCGGCAGCGGCCTGCGGGCCTGCAGCGGCTGCCAGTCCGCCTACCACACGTACACGATGATCCTCAACCGGACCAACACGTCCAACGAGTCCATCACGTTCTACCTGGACGGCACGTCGTACTTCAGCGTGAGCGAGTCCCAGGTGGGCACGGCCACGTGGCAGGCGGCGTACGACCACAACCTGTCCATCATCCTGGACCTGGCGATGGGCGGCGCCTTCCCGAACGGGGTCTGCGGCTGCACCTCGCCGACCAGCGCGACCGCGTCCGGCGGCACCATGCGCGTCGCCTACGTCGCCGCGTTCAGCACCGGCGGCGGTGGCGGCACCACCCCGCCGCCCCCCAGCGGCTCGGCCATCACCGGCTACCAGGGCCTGTGCATGGACGTGCGCGGGGCCAGCAACGCCAACTCCACCCCCGTCCAGGTCTACACCTGCAACGGCACCACCGCCCAGCAGTGGACGGTGGTCCAGGCGGGCAGCACCCTGCACGCCCTCGGCAAGTGCCTGGACATCAACGCCGGCGGGACCGCCGACGGGACCAAGGTCCAGCTGTACGACTGCAACAACACGGCCGCGCAGGTCTTCATCCCGCAATCCAACGGCGAGCTCTACAACCCGCAATCCAATAAGTGCCTGGACGACACGAGCTACGGCGGCTCCGGCACCCAGCTCCAGATCTGGGACTGCGCCGACTCGGCCAACCAGATCTGGCACCTGCCCTCCTGATAACCCGGGCCTAGCCGGCCCCCTCTAGACGCGCCCGGTCCCGTCCCCCGCTTGCGGGACCGGGCGCCCCCACGTCCCCGGCCCGGGCGGGCGAGCCCGGGCCGGGGCGGTCCGCTGCGCGGGCCCGCCACGGGGCAGTCTCGCCCGCCGGGCGCGACCACTTCCCGGCCTTCGCCGCCAAGGTCGTGTCGCTGATCACCACCGAGCCCGCCCTGGCCACCGCCGACCTGGCCCGGGTGGCCGCCCGGACGCTGGTCATGGCGGGCGACTTCCTGGCCACCGACGCGGTGCCCACGTTCATGCCGTTCCGGCGGGCCCGCTGACGCCGCCCGGGCGCCTGCACGCGCAGGACCTGGAGCTGGTCACCGTGACCGACGCCAGCTTCGTGCTCACCTGGTGCACCGCCAGCGCCCCGGCCCTGTCCGGCCGGCTGCGCGGCGCCAGCTCGGCGACGACCAGCTCGCGGCCCTGCGCGAGGTGCTGGCGCCAGCCCGGGCCAGCCCACGCTGGTGTTCGGCCATCATCCGGTCACCGGCGAGTCGGCCTTCTCGGCCATCGGCGGCCCCGGGTTCGTCCTCGGCCGGGCCGACGCCGCCCGGCTGGAGGCGCTGTACGCGGCCACGCCGGGGTGTTCCCGCACCACGCGGGGCACACCCACCGCAACCGGCGCACGTCCTCGCCCGCCGCCCCGCACGTGGACTTCCTGGAGGAGGCCGCGACCAAGGAGTACCCCGGCGGGTACACCCTGCCTGAGGTAACACTGCGCTAAGTAATGCGGCCGGCGTTCCGCCGCGTGGCCGACCGGGTATGGAAGCCATGCCCGCGACGGCCAAGGGGGGACCGGCGGGCACTGAGGCAACCGCCCACGGTGGTGGTCCATTGCGGGGCATGGGCCCCTGAGCTGCGGTAACGCTTGCCAAGGGCGATATCCTGACATTGGGACGGCCGGGGGGCCGTCGCATGGGGAGCATATGCATTCGATCTCAGCCCCGGGTGGTGACCGTGACCGGCGCGCGCTACTGCGCGAGCTCCTGGTGAACCTGCCCTCGGCCGTGGGATACGTCTCCGGGCCCGACCTGACCTTCGAGTTCGCCAACGAGGAGTACCGGCGGATGTTCGACGACCGGCCGCTGATCGGCCGGCCGCTGCGCGAGGCGCTGCATGACCTTCCGCCCGACCGGCTGCGGGCCCTGGAGCGGGTCATCGAGACCGGTGAGGCGTACGTCGGCTATGAGGCCGAGTTCCTGGTCCGCCGCCTCGACGGCGAGCCCGAGCAGATGTTCCTCGACTTCGTCTACCAGCCCGTCCGCAACGACGACGGGGAGTTCGACGGCGTCTTGCTCTACGGCATCGATGTCACCGGCCACGTGCAGAACCGGCACCGCCTGGAGCAGCTGACCCGGGACCTCGCCTCGAGCGAGGAGCGGTACCGGACGCTGTTCGAGACCCTGCCGCTGGGCGTCATCCACTTCGACCAGAACGGGACCGTCATCGGGGCGAACGCCGCCGCGGCCGCGATGATCGGCCAGCCGGCCGCCGAGATGACCACCTGGCCGCTGCCCTGGACCCGGACCGCCGTGCACGAGGACGGCTCCCCCTATGAGCGGGAGGAGCTGCCGGTCGTGCGGGCGCTGGTCGGCGGCGAGCTGGTCCAGGACATCATCATGGGGATGCCGGGCGAGGGCACGGGCGACACCCGCTGGCTCCGGGCCACCGCCGTGCCCGACGCCCGCGATGCCGACGGCAAGCCGCAGCGGGCCTACGTGATGCTGCGCGACGTCACCGCCCAGCGCCGGGCCGAGCGGGTGTTCCGGGAGAGCAGCCGCATGCTCGGCCGCCTGCGGGAGGCCAACGTCCTGGGCATGCTGGTGTCCAACGAGGACGGCCAGCTCCTGGAGGCCAACGACGCCTACCTCGACCTGGTCGGCTACGCGCGGGCCGACCTGGACGCCGGGCGGATCACCCGCGCGAGCCTCACCCCGCCCGACTACGAGGAAGCCGACGAGGACGCGCTGGAGCAGTTGCGCACCACCGGGGTCTGCCAGCCCTACGAGAAGGAGCACGTGCACAAGGACGGGCACCGCGTCCCGATCCTGGTCGGGGCGGCGGTGATCGACTGGCACCCGATCCGCTGGGTCATGTTCGTGGTGGACCTCAGCGCTCGCCAGCGGGCCGAGGAGGAGCGGACCGCCCTGCTGGCGCGCGAGCAGGCCGCCCGGGCCGAGGCCGACACCGCCTGGGAGCGGCTGACGTTCCTGATGCGGGCCGGGAACCTCGTGGCCGCCACCCGCAACCCCGACGACGTGCTGGAGCGGGTGACCCAGCTGGTCGTGCCGTCGCTGGCCGACTCCTGCCTGGCGTTCATGCCCACCCCCGACGGGCAGCTGCGGGTCATCAAGAGCACTCACCGCGACGCCGCCAAGGCGCAGGTGCTCAAGCGCCTGCGGGAGTTCCCGATCGCGACCGCCGGGCCGCTGCTGTCCCAGCGCGCCTACACGACCGGGATCACCCAGCTCGCCCGCGAGTACGACCCCACGTCGCCCGAGTGGGTGCACGCGGCCCCCGACGTGATGGAAGTCCTCAGCGAGGTCAGGTCGGGCAGCGTCGTCGCGGTGCCGTTGCTGGCCGACGCCCGTCCCCTCGGGGCCCTGCTGCTCGGCCGGGGACCGGACCGGCCGCCGTTCGCCGAGAACGACGCCGCCGTGCTCGAGGAGCTCGCCCGCCGCCTGGCCGCGGGCCTGGCCAACGTGGCGGCGTTCGCCCGCGAGCACACCGTCGCCGAGACCTTGCAGCACGCCCTGGTGCCGGACGAGCCGCCGCCCATCGCGGGCCTGGACCTGGCCGTCCGCTACCTGCCGGCCACCGACGGGGTGCACGTCGGCGGCGACTGGTACGACGCGTTCCCGCTCGACGACCACCGGGTCGGCCTCGTCATCGGCGACGTGGCCGGGCACAGCATCACCTCGGCCTCGATCATGGGCCAGGTCCGCAGCCTGCTGCACGGCTACGCGATCGACAACCCCTTCCCGCCCGACGTGATGCGGCGCAGCAACGCGGCCATGTGCCAGATGCTGCCCGACGCCCTGGCCACCGCCTGGTACGGGGTGCTCGACACCGCCAGCGGCAGCCTCGTCTACGCCAACGCGGGCCATCCGCCGCCGCTGGTCAGCCATGGCCACGGGCACGCCGAGTACCTGGAGGCGGGGAAGGGGACGATGTTCGGCGTCACCCCGGCGACCGAGTTCTGCGCGAGCCGCCGCGAGGTCCGGCCCGGCTCGCGGCTGCTGTTCTACACCGACGGCCTGGTCGAGGACCGCCGCCGCGACATCGCCGAGGGCCTCGGCGCCCTGCGGGTCGCCCTGGAGAAGGTGCCCGGCGACAGCGCCGAGGACGCCTGCCAGTTCGCCCAGGCCTCCATGCTCGGCTCGGCCGCCCGCGCCGACGACGTGTGCATCCTGGTCGTCGGCCTTCCGCCGCGCTAGCCGGCCGCGATTTTCCTTTCACGGGCCCGGCCGCCTCCTAGCGCCCTGGTGGCTGGCCGCCCGGGCGGCTCAGGCCGCCGATGACGGCCCGGGCCAGGGCGGCGGCGAAGCCGACGTCGAGCGGCTCGTGGCCCAGCAGCAGCCGGTAGTAGACCGGGGCGAACAGCAGGTCCAGGGCGATCTCCATGTCCAGGTCGGCCCGCAGTTCCCCGGCCGCGATCCCCGCGGCGATGAGGTCAGCCGCCACCGCCCGGCGCGGCCGCAGCCACTGGTCGCGCAGCGCGTCGGCGATCTCCTGCTGGGACTGGGCGTCGGCGATGAGCGAGCGCATCAGCGGCCCGGCCGGGGTCTGCGCGAACAGCCGCGCGGCCGCCACCACCAGCGCCTCCAGCGCCTGCGGGGCGCTCGCCCCGGCCGGGACCGTCCACGAGGTGGCCGCCCGGCGCATGAAGCCCTCCAGGGCCACCGCCCCGCGCGAGGGCCAGTACTTGTAGAGCGTCCGCTTGCTGACCCCGGCCCGGGCGGCGATGGCCTCCATCGTCACCGCGGACAGGTCGCCCTGCATCATCAGCTCGCCCGCGGCCGCCAGGATCTTGTCCCGGGCTTGCTCGCCCCGGGCCGCGTGCTCCCCGGCCGCCAATGACGGCGCTCCCGCCTCACTCATGGCCGTGTCCCCTCCTGCTTCCTCGCCCGGGGCGCCCCGGGTAGACGCAGCGTACCCAGCCGGCGGCGGCCGGCCGCCGCAACCCGCCGCCGGATCGGGGAATGCGCGCCGATCCTCCCGGGTTGGCAGTAAACGCAACGTTTACTTCGATCGCTGGGACGTCATGACCGAGACCCATGCCTCGCCCCGGGCCGAGAGCGCCAGCCCGGGCTCCGCCGACACCGCCGCCGGCCGCCCGCTCGAGGGCCGCGCCCTGCGGCTGGTGATGGCCCTGCTGGCCTTCGCCGCCGGGGCGAGCGTCGCCAACCTCTACTACGCCCAGCCGCTGCTGACCTTGATCCGGCACGAGTTCGCCATCTCGTCGGGGACCGCGGCCCTGGTCGTGACGCTGACCCAGGTCGGCTACGCCCTCGGGCTGGCCCTGCTGCTGCCGCTGGGCGACCTGATCGAGAACCGCAAGCTGGCCTACCGGACCCTGCTCGTCACCGCGGTCGCGCTGGCGGTGACCGCCGCGTCGCCCGGCTTCGGGGTCTTCCTCGTGGCGACGGCCCTGGTCGGGGTCACGTCAGTGGTGGCCCAGGTGCTGATCCCGTTCGCGGCCCACCTCGCCCCGGCCGAGTCTCGCGGCAAGTACGTGGGCCAGGTCTCCGGCGGCCTGGTGCTCGGCATCATGCTGGCCCGGTCGGTGTCCAGCATCGTCGCGGCCGCGTGGGGCTGGCGCACGATCTACGCCATCTCGGCCGTGGTGATGATCGCGACCGCCATTCTGCTCGCCCGGCTGCTGCCCCGGCGCACGCCCGCCCACGCGGCCAGCTACCCGCGGCTGGTGGCGTCCACGATCGCGATCGCCCGGGCCGAGCCCATCCTCGTGCGCCGCGCGGCGGGCCAGACGCTGATGTTCGCCGCCTTCACCGCGTACTGGACCGCGATCACGTTCGAGCTGGTCGGCCAGCACCACCTCAGCCAGGCCCAGATAGCGCTGTTCGCCCTGGTCGGGGCGGCCGGGGCCGCCGCCTCGCCGGTCGCCGGGCGGTTCGGCGACCGCGGCTTCGGCGTCCGCGGCCGGGCGCTGGCGGTCGTGCTCGGCGTCACCGCCGCGATCCTGGCGGGCCTCGGCTCCTCCAGCGTGATCCTGCTGGCGCTGGCGGCCGTGCTGCTCGACTTCGCGGTCCAGTCCAACCAGGTGCTGAGCGTGCGCGATGTCTACGGGCTGCGCCCGGAGGCCCGCGCGCGGATGAACTCGGTCTACATGACCAGCGTCTTCGCCGGGGGGGCGGTCTCCTCGGCCCTCACCGGGGCCGTCTACCAGCACTGGGGCTGGCCCGGCGCGTGCTGGCTGGCCCTCGTCATGGAGGTCGGCGTCGGCCTGGTGTTCCTCTGGGACCGCCTGGCCAGCCGGGTACCCGCCCCCGCCGCCGCCGCGTAGCCCTGCCCGGCGATCCTGCCCTGCCCGGCGATCCTGCCCCGCCCGGCGACCCCGGCCGGCCCGGCCGCGGCCACCCGCCGCGTCGCCCGGGGCAGGCGGCGCGCTCCACGCTGCTCTGATAACAGCAAGAAAATGCTGAGGCCTGGCCATCCTTCGCCCTGGCGTCCGGCCGCGCTGCGTCGCTCGGCGGCCTCGCGGGAGCCGTCCGGCCGCGCGGTCTTTGGCGGGGCGCCGTCTCGCCGGTGGCGGCCCTGCGCGGCGCCGCGTGACTGCCCGGAAGGGCCGGGGTTCCCGGGGGGCCGGGTCGCGCGGCCCGCCCAGCTGGCGACCAGCTCCTGGTGAATGCGAGGTTTGAGCGGCTCGCGCCCGGCTAGGGGATGCCGGTGGGGGAGATCCGCGGTTACCACCAGGCGCTTCGCCGCCGGGCCGGGCATGGCCGGCCCGGCGGGGGGAAGCGGCTGGCGGGGATGACCGTGACCGGTGACGGTTCGCGGCGGCCCGGCCGGCGCCCGATGGCATTCCCGTGCAACAATCAACCTGCAACGGTTGTGAATCGGTTTGTCGCGATGCTGGCAGGCTTGCCACCGTTGCCTGCCAGAGAGCCGAATAGGAGGCCGCACATGCAGACGGGCGAGCTGCTGACCGAGACCAGTGGCGCCCAGGGCCCTGGCCCGGACGCCGGCGACGTCGAGCGCTGGTGCAAGGAGGTGCGCGAGCGCGCCGGGGCGGCGCTGGACGGCTTCGTCCGCGAGCGGTGCGCGGAGTACGTGCACGGCTTCCCCGGGGCCGACCTCGCGGGCGACGTGCTGGTCGGGTTCGCTTCCGGCGGCAAGTTCCTGCGCTCCACGTTCGCCTACCTCGGCTGGCTGTGCGGCGCGGGCGGCGGTGACGGGGGCGACAGCGACGCGGCCGTGCGGGCGGCCGCCAGCATGGAGCTGCTGCACGCGTTCGCCCTGCTGCACGATGACGTGATGGACCGCTCGCCGACCCGCCGCGGCCAGGCCGCGGCGCACGTGCGGCTGGCGCAGTGGTACCGCGGGCAGGACCCGGCCGGGGACGCCGCCCACTTCGGCGAGTCGGCCGCCATCTTGCTCGGCGACCTGTGCCTGGTGTGGGCCGAGCGGATGCTGCGCGAGTGCGGCCTGGGGGCCGACGCGCTCGGGCGCGGCTGGGCGGTCTACGACACGCTGCGCGGCGAGCTGGCCGTCGGACAGTTCGCCGACCTGGTCTACGACGCCCGCCAGCTGCCCCCGCTGAACGCGGTGCTGGCCATGAGCCGCCGCAAGTCCGGCAACTACACGGTCCGCCGGCCGCTGGAGCTCGGGGCCGCCCTGGCCGGCTGCGGGGCCGAGGCCCGCGCCGTCCTCGGCCGCTACGGGGAGCTGGTCGGGGAGGCGTTCCAGCTGCGCGATGACCTGCTCGGCGTCTTCGGCCAGCCCGCCGTGACCGGCAAGCCGAACGCCGGGGACCTGCGCGAGCACAAGGCGACCAGCGTGGTCGCGCTCGCGGCCGACCTGGCCACCCCCGCCCAGCGGGGCGAGCTGGAGCGGCTGGCCGCCCGCGCCCGGCCGACCGAGCCCGAGCTCGCCCGCTGGCGCGCGCTCATCGAGGAGACCGGCGCGATCGGGGGCATCGAGGCGATGATCGGCTCCCATGTCAGCGACGCCTGCGCCGCCCTGGCCGGGGCCGGCCTGGGGCAGTTCGCCGAGGGCGCGCTGCGCGAGCTGGCCGTCCGCGCCACGAGCCGGGCCTGGTAGCCGGTGCGTACCATCGCCGGCCCGGCCGGGCACGTCGTCGTCGTGGGGGCGGGCCTGGCCGGGCTGTCGGCCGCGCTGCACCTGGCCGGCCGGGGCCGGGCGGTGACCGTGGTCGAGCGGGAGGACGTGCCCGGCGGGCGGGCCGGGCGGCTGGACGCCGGGGGCTACCGCGTCGATACCGGGCCGACCGTGCTGACCATGCCCGCCGTCATCGAGGAGACGCTCGCCGCCGTCGGGGAGTCGCTGGCCGGGCGCCTGGACCTGGTCCGGCTCGACCCCGCCTACCGGGCGCTGTTCGCCGACGGGTCCGCCATCGACGTGCACACCGACGCCGGCGCGATGTCGGACGCGGTCACCCAGTTCGCCGGGCCGGGCGAGGCGGACGGCTACCGGCGGCTGCGGGCGTGGCTGACCGAGCTCTACGAGGCTGAGTTCGGGCGGTTCATCGCCGCCAACGTCGACTCCCCGCTCGCGCTGGCCGGGCCGTCGCTGGCCCGGCTGGCCGCCCTCGGCGGGTTCCGCCGGCTAGAGCCGGCCATCGGCCGCTTCCTGACGGACGAGCGGCTGCGCCGGGTGTTCACCTTCCAGTCCCTGTACGCCGGGCAGGCCCCGCACCAGGCCCTGGCCTTGTACGCGGTGATCGCCTACATGGACACCGTGGCCGGGGTGTACTTCCCCCGGGGGGGTATGCGGGCGCTGCCGGACGCGCTGGCCGGGGCAGCCCGCGACGCCGGGGTCGGCTTCCGCTACGGCAGCCCGGTCACCGCCCTGGAGCGGGCCGGGGACCGGGTCACCGCCGTCATCACCGCGGCCGGGGAGCGGATCGGCTGCGACGCGATCGTCCTCGCGACCGAGCTGAGGTGCGCCTACGAGCTGCTCGGGCGGGCCCCGCGGCGCCCGGTCCGGCTGCGGGCGGCCCCGTCCGCCGTCGTCGTGCACGCCGGCGCCCCCCGCCAGTGGCCGGACGCCGCCCACCACACGATCGCGTTCGGCCAGGCCTGGCGGGGCACGTTCCGCGACATCATCACCGACGGCCGCCCCATGGGCGACCCGTCCCTGCTGGTCACCCGGCCGACCGCCACCGACCCGGGGCTGGCCCCCGCGGGCCGCGACCTGCTGTACATCCTCGCCCCCGCGCCCAACCTCAGCGCCGGCCCGATCGACTGGGACGCCGCCGGCGGCGGGTACGCCGCCGAGCTCATCGACGCGGTGGCCGGCCGGGTGCTGCCCGGCCTGGCGAGCACGGCCGAGATCGTGCGGGTCGTCACCCCGGCCGACTGGGCGCGGCAGGGGCTCGTCGCCGGGACCCCGTTCTCCTACGCCCACACCGCCGCCCAGACCGGGCCGTTCCGCCCCGCCAACTTGCCGCGCGGCACCGCCAACGCGGTCCTGGCCGGCTGCGGGACCGTCCCCGGCGTGGGCGTGCCGATCGCGCTGATCTCCGGGCGGCTGGCGGCCGACCGCGTCACCGGGCCGGCCGCGCCGGGCGGCCGCGCGCCCCGCCGCCGGCCGGCCCCCGGCGCGGCCCCGAGGGCGGGCGCCCCGCTGGAGGGAGCACAGTGACCGACGCCGAGCTGGACGCGGCCGGCGTGCGCGACCCGCTGCTGCGGGCGGCCTACGCGCACTGCCGGGAGCTGCACGCCCGCTACGGCCGCACGTACTACCTGGCGACCAGGCTGCTGCCGAGGGCCAGCCGGCCGGCCGTGCACGCGCTGTACGGGCTGGCTCGCTGGGCCGACGACATCGTCGACGTCGCCCCGCCCGGCACCGGGCCGGACGAGGTCGCGGCCGGCCTCGCCCGGGTGGCCGGTACCCTGGCGGACGGGCTGCGGGACGGCCACAGCCGTGACCCGCTGCTGGCGGCGGTGGTCGACACCGCCCGGCGCTACCAGATACCGGCGGGGCTGTTCGAGGACTTCTTCGCCTCGATGGAGATGGACCTGACCGTGCGCGACTATCCCGACCGGGCGGCGCTGGACGCCTACGTGCACGGCTCGGCCGAGGTCATCGGGCTGCAGGTGCTGCCGGTTCTGGGCACGGTGGTGGCCGCCGGGGAGGCCGCCCCCCGGGCGGCCGCCCTCGGCCAGGCGTTCCAGCTGACGAACTTCCTGCGCGACGTCGGCGAGGACCTCGACCGGGGCCGCGTCTACCTGCCGGCCGACGAGCTGGCGGCGTTCGGCGTGGACCGGGAGCGGCTGGAGTGGTGCCGGGCCAGGCGGGCGACCGACGCGCGGGTCCGGGCGGCGCTGGCCGACCAGCACGCCCGGACCCGGGCGGTGTACGCCTACGCCCGCCCCGGGATCGCGATGCTCGCCCCCGCCTCGCGCCCGTGCGTCGCGACGGCGCTGTCGCTGTACTCCCGGATCCTGGACCGGATCGAGGACTCCGGCTTCGCCGTCTTCGCCGGCCGCGCCCGGGTCGGGCAGTGGCGCCGCGCCCAGGTGGCGCTGCCCGCCATCGCCCGGGCGCTGTGGGCCCGGCGCCCCGGCCAGGTGATGCTCCCGGCCCCCGTCATCGGCGCCCAGGAGGCGAGCTGAGGTGAGCCACTACCAGTACCTGCTGCTGATGGTCGGCTGCCTGGCGGTCACCGCCCCGCTGGAGCTGCTCGGCGCCCGCGCCTACCGGCAGCCCGGGCGGCTGGCCCGGGCGGTCCTCCCGGTCGCGGTGGTGTTCCTCGCCTGGGACGCCATCGCGATCGCGACCGGGGTCTGGACCTACAACCCCAAGTACGTGACCGGCCTGCGGCTGCCCCTGCGGATCCCGGTCGAGGAGCTGGTGTTCTTCCTGGTGGTCCCGGTCTGCGGGATCCTCACCTACGGCTGCGTGCAGGCGATGCTGGCCCGCTGGCGGCGCCGGTGACCGGGCTCGGCTACACCCTCCCGGCCGTCGTCGCGGTCGCGGCCGTCTGCGCCTGGGAACTGCTGGCCTTGCGCACCGGCCTGTTCCGGCGGCCGGCCTACTGGCTGTCGATGCTGGTCGTGCTCGGCTTCCAGGTCCCGGTCGACGGCTGGCTGACCAAGCTGTCGGCCCCGGTCGTGGAGTACTCGCCCCGCCAGGTGACCGGCCTGCGCGGCCCCTGGGACATCCCGGTCGAGGACTTCCTGTACGGCTTCGCCCTCGTCACCGCCGCCCTCCTGCTGTGGGAGCGGCAGGGGCAGCGCCACCGCCGCCCGGGCGGGGGGAGGGCCCGTGAGAAGAGGCACGACGCCAGCGAAGGGCGCGCTCCGGCGGCGGAAGCGCGCGGACGTGATGTCCGGTACGCGAGAGGAGCCCAGGGTGAGTGACGAGTCGGCGGGACTGGCGCCGCGGGAGGTGCCGGCCGCCTTCGACGCGAGCGCCTCCGCCTACGACCGGCTGGTGGGGGCCAACCCCGGCTACCACGAGCACCTGCGGCTGTCGGCCCGGCGGATGCGGCTGCCCGGCCAGGGCGAGGGGCTGCGGCTGCTCGACGTGGGCTGCGGCACCGGCGCGTCGACGGCGGCACTGCTGGCCGCCGCGCCCCGCGCCCGGATCGTCGCCGTCGACGCCTCGGGCGACATGCTGGCCCAGGCGCGCAAGAAGCCCTGGCCGGCCACGGTCGAGTTCGTGCACGCGCCCGCCGAGGAGCTCGGGCAGGCCGGCGTGGACGGCCCGTTCGACGCGATCCTCGCCGCCTACCTCATCCGCAACGTCCGCGACCCCGACGCCACCCTCCGCGACCTGCTGGGCCGGCTGGTGCCCGGCGGCACCCTCGCCGTGCACGAGTACTCGGTTCGCGACAGCCCCCGCGCCCGGCTGGTGTGGGACGCCGTCAGCTGGGGCGTGATCATCCCCGCCGGGCGGGTGCTGGCGGGCGACGCGCGGCTCTACCGGTACCTGCACCGCAGCGTGCGCGCGTTCGACGGGGCGGCGCGGTTCCAGCGGCGGCTGCGCGACGCCGGCTACGACCGGGTGCACGCCGAGACCGTCCCCGGCTGGCCGAACGGCATCGTCCACACGTTCCTGGCCAGCCGCCCGGCCGGGGCGCCCGCGTGACCCGGCCCGCGCCCGCCCGGCCCGGCCGGGACCGCCGGGCCGTCCGCCACCTGGCCCCCGCTGGCCTGGCCGACGCCGGGCAGCTGGCCCGGCGGCCGCACGCGGTCGTGGTCGGCGGGGGCATCGCGGGCCTGGCCGCCGCGACCGGGCTGGCCGAGCGGGGCGTGCGGGTGACCCTCCTGGAACGCGAGCCGCAGCTCGGCGGGCGGGTCGCCGGGTGGTCGCAGCCGATGGCCGACGGGACCACGTTGCCGATGAGCCGCGGGTTCCATGCGTTCTTCCGGCAGTACTACAACCTGCGCGCCCTGCTGGGCCGGGCGGACCCGGGCCTGTCGCGCCTCCTGCCAGTGGCCGACTACCCGCTCGTTGACTCCGCCGGGCGGCGCGACACCTTCCGCGGGCTGCCGCGCACCCCGCCGTGGAACGCGCTCGCGTTCGCGCTCCGCAGCCCGACCTTCCGGGTGGCCGACCTGCTGGCGGTCAGCCCGGCCGCGGCCGCCCCGCTCGCCGCGGTCGCGGTCCCCGACGTCTACCGGCGGCTGGACGGCCTCGACGCGGAGTCGTTCCTGGGCCGGGTCAACTTCCCGCCCGCCGCCCGGCACCTGGCGTTCGACGTGTTCTCGCGCAGCTTCTTCGCCCGCCCCGCGCAGCTGTCGGCGGCCGAGCTGGCGCTGATGTTCCACATCTACTTCCTCGGCTCCAGCGAGGGCCTGCTGTTCGACGTGCCCGACGCGGGCTACGACGTGGCCCTGTGGGAGCCCCTCGGGCGGTACCTGGCCGGCCTCGGGACCGACATCCGGACCGGGGCCGAGGTCACCGGGATCGACGTCACCGGCCCGGGCGCCTTCGCGGTGCGGGACCGGTCCGGCGCCACCCTCGCGGCCGACGCGGTGGTGCTGGCGGCCGACGTGGCCGGGCTGCGGAAGGTCGTGGCGTCCTCGCCCGCGCTGGGCGGCCCGGACTGGCGGTCGCGGGTGGCGCGGCTGCGCACGGCGCCGCCGTTCCTCGTCCTGCGGCAGTGGCTGGACAAGCCCGTGCGGGCCGATCGCCCGGCCTTCCTGGCCGTGGGCGGGCTGCCGCCGCTGGACAACGTCAGCGTCCTGGAGCGCTACGACGGCCAGGCCCGCGACTGGGCCGCGCGGTCGGGCGGCTCGGTGGTCGAGCTGCACGCCTACGCGGCCGACGGGAGCGGCGTGGCCGGGCGGGCGGTCGCCCGGCTGCGCGAGCTGTACCCCGAGACCCGGGCCGCCCGGGTGGTGGCGGAGGCGGCGCTGTGGCGCGAGGACTGCCCGCTGTTCGGGGTGGGCGAGTACGCCGTCCGCCCCCGGGTGCGCACCCCGGTCGGCGGCCTGGTCCTGGCGGGCGACGGGATCCGGGTCGACGTGCCGGTGGCGCTGATGGAGCGGGCGGCGACGACCGGCTGGCATGCCGCCAACTGCCTGCTCGCCCGCTGGGGGCTGGCCGGCCACGAGCTGTACACCGTCCCGACCCGGGGCCGCCTGGCCCCGCTGCGCGTGCTGGCCGCCCGCCAGGGCGCCCGTGAACCGCAGAAGCGAGCCGTCGATGAGTGATCCCGCGTCCCCCCGAGGCCCGCTCGGCCGCCGGGCGCGCAGCTTGCCCCGGGACTGGCGGCCGGACTGGCGCGAGCGCTGGCCGCAAGGCTGGCCGCTGCGGCCCCTGCCGCCCGGGCAGTGGGCCCGCCAGCGGCCGACCTACCGCGAGGCCCGGCCGGCGGTGATCGACGCGGCCCTCAAGCGGTCGCAGGCGCGGCCGTCGGGCAACTGGTTCGTCCTGGCCGCGAGCCGCGAGGTGCGGGCGGACCGGCCGCGCGGGATCACGATCGCCGGGACCGAGCTGGTGGCCTGGCGCGACCAGGCCGGGCGGCTCAGGGTCGGGCCGGGCGCCTGCCCCCACCTGGGGGCGCCGCTGGCGCTCGCCGCGGTCGACTGCGGCGAGCTGGTGTGCCGCTGGCACGGGCTGCGGGTCGGCGGCCGGGACGGCGCTGGCCGGGGCAGTGCTGGCCAGAATGGCGGCGGCCGGGACGGCGCTGGCCGGGGCGGCTGGTCGCCGCTGCCCGCCCACGACGACGGGCTGCTGGCGTGGGTGCGGCTCGACGCGGCCGGCGGCGAGCCGCCGCTGGCCGCCCCCGTCGTGCCGCCGCGGCCCCCGCTTTGGTCAAGCGTGCACGCAGTCGCTACGCTGACCGGCGTGTGCGAACCGGACGATATCATCGCCAATCGGCTTGACCCGTGGCATGGCGCGTGGTTCCACCCCTACTCCTTCAGCAACCTGTCGGTGCTGTCGGCCCCGGCCGAGACCGACGTGGCCGACACCGACGACCTGTTCAGGGTCCAGGTCGCGTTCCGGGTCCTGCCGCAGGTTGGCGTGCCCGTCATCGCCGAGTTCAGCTGCCCCGGGCCGCGAACCATCGTCATGCGGATCACCGAGGGCGAGGGCGTCACCAGCGTGGTCGAGACCCACGCGACCCCGCTCGGGCGCGGGCCGGACGGGCACCCGCGGACCGCGGTCATCGAGGCGGTCATCGCGCACTCGGGCCGCCCGGGGTTCGCGCTCGCCCGCCGCGTCGCGCCCGCGCTGCGGCCGGTGATCCGCCGGGCGGCCGCCCGGCTGTGGCGCGACGACCTGGCCTACGCCGAGCGCCGCTACCGGCTGCGGTCCGCGTGAGGCCCCGGTGGGACCCGCTGCCGGGGCCGCGTGGACGGCCGGCCAAGTCGCGCAGCACCTCGGCATCTCCGAGTCGACGCTGCGCACCTGGCACCGCCGTTACGGCCTAGGCCCCCGCGACGCCGAGCCCGGCCGCTACCGGCGCTACCGCGAGGAGGACATCGCCCGCCTGCGCCGGATGCTCGACCTGGTGAACTCAGGGCTGCTCGCCTCCGAGGCGGCCCGGCTGGTCTCGGCCGGCCAGGACGCGCCGGGCGACCCCGGCCGCGACGTGGCCGGCCTCGTCGCGGCCGCGCGGGCGCTGGACACGGCCCGCTGCGGCACCCTGCTGGACGACGCATTCGCCCGGCGGGGGGTGGCCGGCGCCTGGGAACTGGTGTGCCGCCCCGCGCTGGTGGCGGTCGACGCCGACCAGCGCGACGACCCGGAGTGCATCGACGTGGAGCACGCCTTGTCCTGGTCCCTGCTGGCCGCCCTGCACCGGGTGCCCCAGCCGCCGTCCGCCCCGGATGCCGCCCTCACCCTCCTGGCCTGCACCGACGGCGAGTACCACACGCTGCCCTTGGTGGCGCTGGCGGCCGCGCTGGCCGAGCGCCGCCTGCCGACCCGCATGCTCGGGGCGGCGACGCCCGCCCTCAGCATCGTCCGCGCCACCCGGGAAGTGCGGCCGGACGCGGTCATCGTGTGGTCCCAGCATCCGCGCACGGCCAGCCTCGACCTGCTCCGGGCGCTGGGCGCCTACCCGGTCCGCCGGATCGTGGCCGGGCCGGGCTGGGCCGGGCAGCGCCTGCCCGGCGTCGCCCGGGTCGCCTCCCTGGGCGAGGCGCTGGCGGCCGTGGCCGGCCCCCAGATTGCCCCGTCCTGACGGCATTTATTGGCATTGAGCGGCAGAAACCCGGTGCGTTGCCGATGGTGAACCTCAGCTGACCGCGGGTAGGGGATCACCATGAGTCCGCTTTCGGGTGTAATCGGGGAAGCGTGGGCCATGTACCGGCGCCACTTCCCGCACTTCATCGTGATCTCCTTCGTGATCTACCTCGCGGTCGCCATCGTCTCTGCCCTGCTGAGCTGGGGGCTGGGCGCGGCCGGGGACGCCATTGGCGGGATCTTCAGCCTGTTCGGCCTCTTCCTGATGCAAGCCGCCCTGGTCAAGGCCGTCCAGGACGTGCGCGACGGCCGGGCCGACCTGGACTTCAAGGACACGGTGCGGGCGGCGCTCCCGTTCGTGGTCCCGGTCGCGGTCGCGGCCATCCTCGCCAGCATCGCCATCGCGATCGGGTTCGCGCTCATCATCGTGCCCGGCCTGATCCTGCTGACGTTCTGGTCGCTGATCGTGCCGTGGATCGTCATCGGCGGCGCGGGCGCGTTCGAGTCGTTCGGGCGCAGCTGGCGGACGGTCCGGGGCTACGGCTGGAACGTGTTCGGCACCTACGTCGTGCTGCTCCTGATCTACATCGCCGCCCGGATCGTCTTGTCGGTGATCTTGCTGGCGCTGCCGTTCGGCTGGCGCAGCTTCATCGCCGACCTGGTCGCGGGCACGCTGATCACCCCGTTCATCGCGCTGGTGGTGACCCTCATCTACTACCGGCTGACCTCGGCCCACGGCCAGCCGGCCGAGGCCGCCGAACCTGGCTGGCCCGCGCAGGCCGGCGCCGGCCAGTACGGCCAGCCCGGCGGGTACGGCCAGCCCGGCGGGTACGGCCAGCCCGGGGCCTACGGCCAGCAAGGCAGCTACCCCCAGCAAGGCAGCCCCCAGCAAGGCGGTTACGACCAGCCCGGTAATTATGGCCAGCCGGGCGGCTACGGCCAGCCGGGCGGCTACGGCCAGCCGGGCGGCTACGGCCGGCCCGGCGGCTACGGGCAGCCGCCCGCCAACGGCGGCCAGCCCGGCTCCTACGGCCAGCCCGGGGCGGGCCAGTAAACCCCCGCGTCACCGCGGGCGGGCAACGGCCGCGGGCCGCTCACCCGCGGGCCTTAGCGGCGTCCGCCGATGGCCCTGGCCATCGCCCTGTCAGCCGCCGCCCAGTCGGCCAGCCGCGCGCGAGATCCGGGGGTGAGCGGCCCGGGGCAGCGGACGGACTGGCCGCCCGGCACGGCTTCCGCGCGCCTCGCTCGGCGATAACAGCAAGAGGCGCGATGTGCTGGCCGGGCGGGTCTAGGGGCCGGGGTTCCACTGGAAGACGTCGACCTGGCCCGACTCGCTGACCATGGCGAACCGGGAGGTCGCGTGGTCGAACGCGATGTCGTCGCACAGGCCGTCCTGGGGGAGGTAGCGGGACTGGTCGCCGGCCCAGTTCACGGTCACCGCGTGGCGCCCGCGCAGCCACAGCAGGTCGCCCTGGTTGGTGCAGATCAGCCGGTGCGGCCGGGTCCCGACGGACGACCGCACGTCATCGCGCAGGCCGGACAGCCGTCGCCGGTGGATGATGTCGCCGGTGCGCGCCCGGATCACGACGATCTCGCGGAAGGACGCCACCGCGACGAGCGCCCCGTTGGGGGAGACGGCTACCTGAGAGCCGGCCATCGGGACGTTCTCGAACGTGAACTCGCGTGGCCGAGGGTCGTCCCGGCTGACCACCACGACCCGGTTGGACCCGGTGAACATGTTCGGGGCGCCAGTGATGGCCACCGTCGTGCCGGCCGGGTTCATCGTCGCCGTCGCGACGCTCCGGGGGCCGGCCGCCCGCCAGGTTACGGACCCGTCGGCGAACTCGCGCACCTTCACCCCGCGATCGTCCACGGTGGCGAAGCGCTCGCCGTCGGTGCTGATGAGGAACTCGCTGGTACCGAGCGGGACCGTCGTCGGCCGGTACCCGGCCTCGCCGAAGTGCAGCAGCGTGACCCGCGCGCCGCGCGTGACGGCAACCGCGGGGGCCACCGTGCTCACCGCCACCCGCGGGCCGACGTCGGCCCGCATGACCTTGAACGGGGCGGCGGGGCTGGCCGGGGCGCCCGCGAGCGGGGCATTGCCGCGCAGCGACCAGCGGTGAACGGTCGTGTCGCGCTCGGTGATCACCAGCGAGTCCTCCGCCCCGAAAGCGACCAGGAGCTGGCCCGGGCGGCGGGTCACCCGGGCCGAGAACAGCCGTCGCCCCGGGCCGGGGGCGGGTGCCTCGTCCGGGCCAGCGGCCGTCCCCGCGCCGGGCTGGCCCGGGTACACGCTGACGTTGAAGAAGAACTGGTCGCCGCCCGCCACGTAGGCGTCCCGCCCGGCGCTGACGCCCCCATCGCCGTCTCGATCGCCGCCGCGGGCCTCGTCGCCATCGCGCCCCGGATCGGTCACTCGGGCACTCCTCCCCGGCCGGGCCCTGCTGGTGTCCCTCCCAGGTTAGGGCGAACCGGGCCGCGCCGGGCGGGAAGCGCGCCCGTGGCGGCGGGCAGAGGTCCCTGTCCGCCGCCGCGGCCGTTCAAAGGCGATTGAATTATGATTGACAAGGACATGTGGGCGCTCGGCGCCACCCTGTACGCCGCCGTCGAGGGCCGCCCGCCTTTCGGCGGGACGTCGCTGAGCCCGGTGATCGGGGCGGTCGTGACCCGGCCGCCAGCCTATCCCGGGCTCGCCGGCCCGCTGGCGCCCCTGATCTTGTCGCTGCTGGCCAAGGACCCGGCATCGCGGCCGGACGCCGTAGCCTGGCGTTTCCTGTCGCGGCCTAGCGCGTGGATAGCGGGCCGAATAATGACGGGCACGTCCGCATAAGTCGAGATACTATGCGTTAGCCTCCGACCGCGCGGGGAGTGGCCGGCTAACGGGAAGGCGTAGCCCGTGCCCGATGAAGACATGAACGGCCCGGCGATGCCCGGCCGGGCGGCCGAGGGGGAGGCGCGCGCGTTCGCGGCCTCGTTCAGCAAGTTCATCGACTGGGCGCAGTCGGTCTCCCGCCAGGATCGGGAGGCCAATGAGGCCAGCGTGCTGGTGCGGGGCCACCTGGGCGCCGCCGGCGCCGAGCTGTCCGTCGTGACCCGCGACCTGCCGCCGTTCGAGCACGTCAACCTGCAGGCCGCCCTCAACGCGTGGTCGGCCCAGCCCGGCCGGACGGTCGAGGTGCACGGCCTGACCGTGCCCCGCCACTTCGGCGGCCTGGACCTGCAGAACCTCGTCGCCGGGGACGGGCTGCCGCCGGTCCGCCTGAGCGCGCCCGCGCTGGCCGACCTGCCGAACGGGCCCGGCAGCACGCTCGGCTGCCTGCGGCTGGCGCTGCTGCTGGTCACCGACGACCACGGCCGTTACGTGCTCATGATCCACGGCCCGGGCGACCAGCAGCCCGGGCTCCTGGTCGAGGTCGCCGGACTGGCGACCGAGGACGCCCAGCGGCTGCTGGCCGGCCTGGACCGGCTGCGGTCCGAGCTCAATGTCTACCGCGGCCACCTGCTGGACGTGTCGCTGACCCAGTTCGGCGGCATCAGCCTCGGGTTCGCCCAGTCGCCGCGCCTCGCCCGGGGGGACGTCATCTTGCCCGCGGCCGCCCTGGACCGGATCGAGCGGCACGCCCTCGGCGTCGCCCGCCACCGGGCCGCCCTGCTGCGGGCCGGGCAGCACCTCAAGCGCGGCCTGCTGCTGTACGGGCCGCCCGGCACCGGCAAGACCCACACCACCCGCTACCTGCTCGGGCAGATGGACGGCTACACCCGGCTGGTCCTCACTGGCCGGGTCCTGGGCGCCGTCGGCGCGGTCACCGAGATGGCCCGCGCCCTGCAGCCCGCCGTCGTGGTAATGGAGGACGTGGACCTCGTCGCCGAGGACCGCATCGCTGGCCCGGCGTCCAGCCCGGTCCTGTTCGACCTGCTCGACGCGATGGACGGCGCCGCCCCCGACGCCGACCTGCTGTTCCTGCTGACCACGAACCGGGCCGACCTGCTGGAGCCCGCGCTGGCCGCCCGCCCCGGCCGGGTCGACGTGGCGGTCGAGGTCGCGCTGCCCGACGCCGAGGCCCGCGCCCGGCTGCTGGCGCTCTACGGCCGGGGCGTGCCCCTCGACCTCGGCCTGGCGGACGTGGCGGCCGCCGTCGAGCGGACCGAGGGCACGACCGCGTCGTTCCTGAAGGAGCTGATCCGGCGGGCCGTCCTCGAAGCGCTGCACGAGCAGGCCGCCGCTGACCGCCCCCAGCCCGGCGACGGGATGGTGCCGGCGGTGACCGGCGAGCACCTGCGCCGGGCCCTGGATGACCTGCTCGACTCGGCTCAGGGGGTGACCCGCATCCTGCTCGGCGTGGGCGTCGACCCCGAGGACCTCCCGGCCGGGCAGCTGGCCGGCCCGGCCCCGGTGCCCGCGGGCCTCGTCTTCACCAGCGGCGGCGCGGTGGCTGCCCGCCGCCGCTACCGCCGCTAGCCGCCGGGCGCGGACACCGCCCCTCGTCCGGGCCGGGGGGGCGCGTACACTGGGCAGCGAGTTGGTATGACTGTCTGCTAGGTCGGGACCCTGCCTTGCGGTAACGCGGAAGGCACTCTCACGTCCCCCTTGACCAGCGCACTCGTGACTGCTGCCGAGGTCTTGCCGCCGGGCCGCGTCGCACGCGGCGGTCTGCGAGCGGGCGCCGGGCCCGTCTGCATCCTTCGCGTCCTCCCGGTTCCTCGGTCACGAACAGACGTAGGCGGCGCACTTGATCTCATTCATCTGGTCCCCGGGCAACCCGCTGCCCGCGGGCACCGGCGGCTCGGAGAACTACACCGTCGGCCAGGTCCGGGAGCTGACCCGGCGTGGCGTGGCCGCGCAGGTCGTCACCGTCGGCCTCGGCGCCAGCGATGGCCGGGACGGCTTCCCGGGCATCGCGTTCCTGTCCCTGCCGGCCCTGGCCGCGGTGAGCGAGCTCGACGGGACCGTCGTGTTCGTTAACGAGCCGCACCCGGTGCCGACCCGGCACCCGGCGTTCGTCATCCTGCACAACCCGCCGCCCATCCGGGAGCGGGAGCGGGCGTTCGCCGTGGAGGGAACCAGGGAGCTCGCCGTGATCGCCACCAGCCGGTACGCCGCCGCCCTGTGGGCGAGGTACCTGGACGTGGACGTCGCCACGATCAGCGTGGTGTACCCGTTCGCGGAGCCGAACTTCGCCGCCGCGCGCCGGCCGGATCACGCGGCGGGCACGACCCGCGTCCTGTTCGCCGGCCGCCTGAGCCCCGAGAAGGGCATCTACACCCTGCTGGAGACGCTGCACATCGACATCATCGACCAGGACCGGGCGATCACGTTCACCGCGACGACCGCGGGCGCGGACAAGCCGCAGGGCAAGATCATCGAGCGGATGCTCGGCGTGCACCCCGGAATATCCGTCGTGGCCAGCTGCCGGACGCCGGCCACGATGGCGGCCCTGATGGCCTGCCACGACGTCGTCGTCATGCCGTCCAACAGCCAGTACTGGCATGAGACGTTCGGCATCGTCTCGATCGAGGCCCAGCATTCTGGCTGCCGGGTCGTCGCCTCCCGCGACGGGGGCCTGCCCGAGACCGATTGCGGCGCGGTCACGCTCGTCGCCCCCGACGACGCCGAGGCGCTCGCCTGGGGCATCCGCGCGGCCATCGACCGCGGCCCGGTCACCCTCGCCGCGCGGCTCGACGCCGGGACCCGGTTCACCGTCCGGCAGTCGGTCGATGCCTTGCTGGGCATACTGCGACGGCCTCAGCCCGTCTCGCCGGCCGTCATCGTCCGGCAGCTCGAAGAGCTCATCGCCGCGCCATCGGCGCGGGCACCGGGCATCCCGTGCGCGGCGGTCGCGCTGGCCGAGCCGGCGCTGTAGGCCAGGGCCGGAGTGCTCACCGCCCGTGCTAGCGTAAGAGGCACGCACCGCGAGTCGCTTGGCTCTTACCGGCGGTGCTGATCTCTTTCTCGAGCTACCCAAGACTCCCGGTAGTCACCCCCACCTGACTACTAGGAGGCATGAGCGTGTCGCGGGTACAAGAGAGTCCCAGCTGCGCGGCTGTCGGCACTGCCGCTGTCCGCGTTGATGCCCCCGAGGCTGCTGCCGTCCCGGCCGAGGCTGCCGCGGGCCGCCGCGGCAGCGAGTACGCGATGCTGTCGCGCCAGGTGCGGGCAGCGGGGCTGCTGGATCGCCGGCTGCGCTACTACGCGTGGAAGATGACGCTCACCGGGCTGGCCCTGGCCGCCGGGTGGGCGGCGTTCGCGGTCCTCGGTGACTCGTGGTGGCAGCTTGCCGTCGCCGTCTTCCTGGCGGTGATCTTCGCCCAGGTCGGCTTCCTCGGCCACGATGCCGGCCACCGGCAGATCTTCCGCTCCAAGCGGGCCAACTTCATCGCCGGGGCCCTGTGCGGCAACCTCTTCGTCGGGTTCAGCATTGGCTGGTGGACGGGCAAGCATAACCGCCACCATGCCCACCCCAACACCGAGGACGCTGATCCCGACATCATGATCGGGGCGCTGGCGTTCTCCGCCCGCCAGGCGCGGGCCAGCCGGGGCATCGCCCGGCTGGTCTACCGCTACCAGGCCTACCTCCTGCTCCCCATGCTGTGCTTCGAGGCGGTGAGCCTGCACGTGTCCAGCATCCACGCGATGACGCGGCGCGCCTGCCGCAACCGGGCCTGGGAAGCCACGCTGCTCGGCCTGCACGCCGTCGCCTACCTCACCGCGGTCTTCCTCGTCCTGCCGCCCGTCAAGGCCGCTGCCTTCATCGTGGTGCAGCAGGGCCTGCTCGGGCTGTACCTGGGATGCTCCTTCGCGCCCAACCACAAGGGCATGCCGGTCCTGGCGGCGTCCGACCAGACCGACTTCCTGCGCCGCCAGGTCCTGACCTCCCGCAACGTCCGGGGCGGGTGGCTGTCCGACTTCGCCCTCGGCGGCCTGAACTACCAGATCGAGCATCACCTGTTCCCCTCGATGCCGCGTCCCAGCCTGCGCCGCGCCCAGGCGCTGGTGGCCGCGTTCTGCGCCGAGCGGGACGTGCCCTACTGCCAGGCGTCCCTGCTCGGCTCCTACGCCCAGGCCTTCCGCTACCTCCACGCGACCGGCAGGCTCGCCGCCCGCGCCACCTCAGCCGCCGGCTAATACCGGGACCGCTCCAGGCCGGTGCCCTGCGGGTTGACGAGCCAGCCGGTGCGGGTGGCCGGGCTCGGGAACAGGCCCTGGCGGCTGGTGAACGTGAGCGTGCGCGAGCGGGACGCGACTACCTGCCCGGCCTGGACGGCCTGCATGGTGACGATGACCGTCCGCGCGGCCGGGGCGGCAGGCTGGGCTTGGCTCACGGCTGGCAGGGCTTGGCTCACGGCGGGCAGGGCTTTGCTCACGGCGGGCAGGGCTTTGCTCACGGCGGCCGGGGCCGGGCCGGGGCCGGGCCGGCGGCGGGCGGGCGGAGGGCAGCCGCCCGAGCACTCGCGGCCGTGGCCGTCCCCGCCGCCGCGGCGATGGCCGCCACCAGCGCGCAGGCGCCCCGGGCGGCCCGCGCTTTCCTGGTCCTACCAGGCATTGTGCTCCTTATCCGCGAAAACCGAAGAGGCGCGCAGTGCCGTGCGGGAATGGTGGCGACCTATTGCGGGCAAGATCCGCCCAATGCGGCCGCTGCCCCCCGGGCACGCGGGCAACAATTGTGCACTGCCGTCCGGGGGCGCGTTCGCTTAACCAGGAACTTAATGACTCTTAGTAATACTCGCTGGTGACGGGCAAAGGGACAGCGAGATCGCGGCGGCTAGGCCTTGACCCCGACGCCGGCGACGATCAGCTGCTGGAAGGGGGTCATCGCGGCGGGCGGGGCCGCCGGGTGCCACTGGGCGCAGGGCACGATGCCCGGCTCCGCCAGGGTCATGCCGTCGAAGTACTCTCCGATCTGGGCGCCGGTCCGGAAGGCGCCCCGCCCGAACGCCTCCAGGAGCACCGACTCCAGCGCCCGGGACTCCCCGTCGCCGACCGAGCGGAAGTGCGAGACGAACAGGGCGCTGCCGGGCGCCAGGGCCGCCTTGTACGCCTCGATGACCTCGCGCGGGCCCTCGTCGTCGGTCATGTGGTGCAAGATGGCGCTGGCGATGACGGCCACCGGCCGGCTGAAGTCGAGCAGGCTGAGCACTTCTTCCTCGGCCAGGATGTCGCGCGGGCTGGACACGTCGCCCTTGATCACGACCGTCTGGTCGTCCTCGGCGAGCAGCGCCCGCCCGTGCACCAGGACGACCGGGTCGATGTCGATGTAGGCGACGCGGGCGGCCGGATTGGCGCGCTGGGCCGCCTGGTGGACGTTGTCGGCCGTGGGGAGGCCCGAGCCGAGGTCGAGGAACTGGCTGACCTTCAGGTCGCCGGCAATGTACTCGACCGCCCGGACCAGGCAGGCGCGGTTATCGAGGGCGATCTGGACCGCGCCGGGAAACTGCGTGAAGAAGATGTCGCCGATCTCCCGGTCGGCGGGGAAGTTGTCCTTGCCGCCGAGCAGGTAATCGTACGTTCTGGCGATGCTGGGCACTTCCGGGTCGAACGATGGCTGCTGCACTCCAGCCTCCCTATTTCCTCGCCGTGGCGGGCAAGCGAGCATTTTCCTGGGAACCTTACGCCGTCATGCCATCACGTGCGACTGAAGCGATCAAGACCAATGGCCAACCAAGACGACAGAACGGGCCCGGCTGGCCGTCGCGACGCAGGCCGGGCCGTTGTGCCGCCTGGTTGTTCATATTCGCGCGAAAGCGGCGGTGGCGCCGATCGTGACCTAGGCCCCGGCGGCCGGCGGGATGTTCGCTACGCTCGACCTGGGCCGCCCGGGACGCGGGCGGCGCACGTCGTGATGAGGCGAGGGCGCGCGGCCGCCGGAGCCCAAAGGGAGGTTGCAGGCGATGACCGTGGTGAAGATCAACGCGATTACGGTGCCCGCCGACAGTGGCGACGAGCTCGCCCGCCGGTTCGCCGCCCGGGCGGGGGCGGTGGACGACCAGGACGGCTTCGAGGGCTTCGAGCTCCTGCGCCCGGCTGATGACCGCACCACCTGGCTCGTCATCACCCGCTGGCGGGACGAGGAGTCGTTCAGCGCCTGGGTGAACTCGCCCGCGTTCGCCCACGGGCACCGCTCGGCCGCCGGGCGGTCCGGCGGCCCCGCCCAGGCACCCGTCGGCGTGCACAGCGAGGTCTGGTCCTACGAGATCGCCGGCGGCTCGCCCGGCCGCTAGCGCCAGCTCTGATAACAGCAAGAAGCGGCCCGCCAGGGGTGCCCCGGGCGGGCCACTGCGGGCCTGCTGTCCGGCAGGGGGGCCGCTGGCCAGGCCGGCCCGCGCGGCGAGCGCCCGGGGAAGCCCCCGGCCGGATGTCCCGGCGGGCCTGCCCCGGGCGCTGCGCGGGCCCGTGGAATTCCGGTGGCGGCGGCCTACGCGGGGACGGACAGCGAGAGGCCGAACTGGCCCGCCTCGTCGGTCCACCAGCCGGCCGGCGCGAGGCCGGCCGCCCGCAGCTCGGCCGCGACGCCGCCCGGGCGGAACTTGGCCGAGATCTCGGTGCGCATCTCCTCGCCCGCGGCGAACTGCGCCGTCAGGCCGATGCCGGGCACCCTCACCCGCTGGGCGGTCGTGGCCCGCAGCCGCATCTCGATCCACTCGTCGGCCGCGTCCCACGCCGCGACGTGCTCGAACGCGTCAGGGTCGAAGTCCGCGCCGAGGGCGGCGTTCAGCACCGACAGGACGTTCTTGTTGAACGCGGCGGTCACCCCGGCGGTGTCGTCGTAGGCCGCGACCAGGGTGGCCGGGTCCTTGACGAGGTCGGTGCCGAGCAGGAACGCGTCGCCCGGGCGCAGCGCCGCCCGCGCCCGCCCCAGGAACGCGGCCCGCTGGGCGGGGGCCATGTTCCCGATGGTGGAGCCGAGGAACGCGACCAGCCGCCGCCCGCCGCCCGCCTCGCCCGGCAGGCCCGCCCCGGGCAGGCCACCGGCCGGGGGCAGGCCGAGGTTTTCCTCGAAGTCCGAGACGACCGCGTGGATGTCCAGCCCCGGGTACTCGGCCTCCAGCGCGTCGCCCGCGGCCAGCAGCGCCGCCTCGCTCACGTCGATCATGACGTAGGAGCGCAGCGACCCGGCCGCGCCCAGGGCGCTCAGCAGCGCCCGGGTCTTGTCCGAGGACCCCGAGCCGAGCTCGACCAGGGTCGCGGCCTGCGACTGGGCGGCGATGTCGGGGGCGACCGCGCGCAGGATCGACCGCTCGGCCCGGGTCGGGTAGTACTCGGGCAGCTCGGTGATCTTGTCGAACAGCGCGCTGCCCTGCGCGTCGTAGAACCACTTGGGCGGCAGCGTCTTCGGCGTGGCGGTCAGGCCCGCGCGCGCGTCGCGGCGCAGGGCGTCATCCAGGTAGCCCGCCGGCAGCAGTCGCTCGATGGTGGTCATTGGCTAGCCGATCCCTTCGGTTGCGGTTGACGTCGCGGCGGACAGCGGCTGGACCTCCACCAGGCCCCGGACGGCGGTGAGCACGTGCTGGTCGGGGACCTCGGTCCAGCCCGGGAGGTCATCGGACGGCTCGGACGCGACCGTCACCGAGTCGCCGCCGGCGTCGCCGGGCACGGCCCGGTACCACAGCGTGTCCCCGCAGGCGGTCGCGGCGATGGCCGAGCCGTCGGTCCACAGGAAGTTGAACCGCCCCTCGATGCCCGCCGCCGCGACCGCGGCGATCGCGTCGGCCAGGGCGGCGGCGGGGGCGGCCCCGTCCCGCAGCCGGTCCAGCACCAGCGCCCACAGGTAGGCCGAGTCGGTCATCGCCTCCATGGCCGGCAGCGACACCGGCGGCAGCGGCAGCGTCGGCCAGCCCGTCATGACCCCGTTGTGGCTGAACAGCCAGGCGCCCGAGCCGAACGGGGCGGCCGCCGCCGCGCCGCCCGCCATCCCCTCGGTGGCCGACCGCACGGCCGCCAGCACGGCCGAGGACGCCACGACCCGCGCGATGTCCGGCAGCGACGGGTCGCCCCAGATCGGGATGTCGCGCCGGTAGCGGGCCGGCGCCGGGTCGCCGGGGGCGTACCAGCCGATGCCGAACCCGTCCGCGTTGACCGTCCCGTGCCGCTGGCGCCGCGGTGCCCACGACTGCCGGTACAGCCCGTGGGGCGGCTCGATCAGCAGCGACCCCAGCGACCGGGGCGGCCCCAGGTAGGCCACGTGCCGGCACATCAGGCGGCGCCGGGCGGGGCCGGGCGGGCGGTCCGGAACCCGGCGAAGACCTGCCGCCGGATCGGGTAGTCCCAGTTGCGGAACGTGGCCCGGCACGCCACCGGGGACACCCCGAACGCGCCGCCGCGCAGCACCTTGTAGCCGGGGCCGAAGAAGACCTCCGAGTACTCCTTGTACGGCCACGCCTCGAACCCCGGGTACGGGCTGAAGTCCGAGCTGGTCCACTCCCACACGTCCCCGATCAGCTGGCGGGCGCCGCACGGGGCGGCGCCGCCGGGGTAGGAGCCGGCCGGGGCGGGCCGCAGGTGCCGCTGCCCGAGGTTGGCGTGGGCCGGTCCGGGGTCGGCGTCGCCCCACGGGTAGCGCCGCGACCGCCCGCTGGCCGGGTCGAACCGGGCCGCCTTCTCCCACTCGGCCTCGGTTGGCAGCCGCCGCCCGGCCCACCGGGCGTAGGCGTCGGCCTCGTACCAGCACACGTGCACGACTGGCTCGTCGGCCGCGACCGGCGCGGTGACCCCGAAGGAGGCCCGCAGCCAGGTCCCGCCGTCCCGGGCCCAGAACAAGGGCGCCACCAGGCCGGCCTCCTGCCGGTGGTCCCAGCCGGCGGCCGTCCACCAGCGCGGGTCGTCGTAGCCGCCGTCGGCGATGAACCGCTCGTACTGCCCGTTGGTGACCGGGGTGGTGTCCAGGTAGAACGCGGGCACGTCGACCTGGTGGGCGGGCCGCTCGTTGTCCAGTGCCCACGGCTCGGCCGAGGTGCCCATGGTGAACGGGCCGCCCGCCACCAGCACCTCGCCCGGCAGCGCGGCCGCGTCGGCCGGGGCCGGGGGCGGCGCCGGGGCCGACAGGGCCGGCGCGCCGTCGCGCAGCTGGTGGGTGGCGAGCATCGTCTCGTCGTGCTGCGCCTCGTGCTGGGCGATCATGCCGAACGCGAACCCGCCGTCCAGCAGCCGGCTGCCGCCGGGCGCGAGCCGGACCGCGTCGAGCAGGTCCAGCACCCGCCCCCGGACCTCGTGCCCGTAGGCGCGGGCCTCGGCCGGCGGGAACAGCGGCAGGGCCGGGCGGCTGGCCCGCGGGTGCTCGAACGCGTCGTACAGCGAGTCCATCCCCGGGTACATCGCGTCCCGGCGGCCGACCCCGCGCAGCAGCCACAGCTCTTCCTGGTTGGGGATGTGGGCCAGGTCCCACACCAGCGGCGACATCAGCGGCGAGTGCTGCTTGACCAGGTCGGCCTCGTCGACGGCGGTAGTCAGCCCGGTGGTGCGCTCCCGGGCCGCCATCAGCTCCGCCGCGATCCGCTCCCGCAGCGCCTCCGGGCTGTGCGCCAGCTCCGCCAGGCGGCCGGCCGGCGCCTGCGGGTCAGGCCGCGATTGCTCCGTCATGGGGATCCCTCCTCGTCGGGGCGGGTCAGGTCGTCGGCCGGGCAGCGGTCCCGGGCGACGTACTGCTCGGTGAAGTGATCAACTACCGCGCCAATCGCGGCTGGAACCTCCATCCGGTCCAGGGCGTCGCGGGCGGCCGCGAAGCACTCCCGGCTCGCGCGCCCGATCACCGGGTCCGACGGCCCCAGCCGGGCGGCCCGCAGCCACGGGTCGCCGCCTGGCCCGGCCGCCAGCGGCTCGCAGGCCGCCATGGCCGTCTCGGCCGCCCGCTCGTCTTCCACCAGCGCCGTCGCGACGGCGAGGGGGACGATCCAGCCGTCGCCGCGCTGGGCGTCGATCATCCGCAGCTCCAGGTACCCGCGCGGGCGCACCGGCGGGAACAGGGTGGACAGGTGGTACGCCAGGTCCTCGGTGGTGGGCCGGCGCGGCAGGCACTCGCCGTCGCGCAGCCAGGACCGCAGCGTCATGCCCGGCGGCGCCGCCCAGTCCGGCGAGGCCGGGTCGCGCACGACCATCACCTCGGCGTCCAGCGCGTAATCGACCCACTCATCGCGCGGGTCGGTGCGGCCGTCGGGCCGCAGCGGCCGGGTCCGGCCCGGGTCCATGTGCGCCCACACCTGCTGGCGGCTGGAGCGCCAGCCGGTCGGCTGGCCGACCCGCAGCGGCGAGTTCGCGAACGCCGCCACCAGCACCGGCCCGAGCGCGTGGACCAGGCGCCACCGGTAGCGGTAGCCCGCCGGCCCGTCACTGTCGTCGCCGGCGTCGAGGCACACCTGGACGGAGGCGGTGCCGCACATCATCCGCCGGCCCCACGGGCCGCCGCGATCGAAGAACGCCTCCATCGCGGCGTAGCGGGGCAGGTCCAGGACCCGCAGGGGCGGCCGGAGCGGGTCCAGCCCGTACCCCGCCAGCTCCAGGCCCGCCGCCGAGACGGCGGCGCGCAAGGCAGCCATGTCGGACACGGTGGCGGACACGCACTGGGCCAGCGAATCGGCGGGCAGCGAGCTCAGCTCCAGCTGCCCGCCGGGCTCGGCGGTGAGAAGGGCCCCCGACGGCAGCACGCCGGGGGCCGAGGAGGAGGGGAGCCGGGGCCGGGGCACTGCGCCGGCGTCCGCTTGCTGCCCTGCCTGTTCTGCGTGCGCTGCCAGCGGCCCGGGCGGGGAGCCGCCGGTGGCGTCGAGGGCGGGCGGGCCGACCGGGCCGCGGGTCTCCGCGGCGCTGTCGAACACCGACGCGGCCCGCGCGATCCGCTCCGCCGTCACCGGCCGGGCGGGGTCACGCGCGTCGCGGACCAGCCATTCGAGCTCGACGCCGACCCGCTGCGGCGGGCCGGTCTTCAGGCAGATCCCGTGTACGTGCGCCGCGGCTTCTTCCTCGCGGTCCGTCTGCATGCTCATGGAGGCACCATAACCAGGGTCACTGACATTCCAGGGCATGCAAAAGCGCGCAGTATGTCCTGCGCGCCCTTTTTGCCCCGCCATGTCAGCCTTAACTCAACCGTTACCCCGGACTATTCCGCGTTCGGCCTCGTCAGGCGCGGACGGCGATGTGCCCGGCCGGGCCGCCGGTGACCTCGCCGATGATGGCGGCGGCCACGTCACGGGCGGCCAGCTCGGCCATCAGGGCGTCGGGGGAGGAGGTGGCCAGCAGCAGCCCGCCCGAGGTCTGGGCGTCCTGCAGCAAGATCGCCACCTCGTCGGGGACCCCGCCCGCGACGGTTACCCACGGCGTCAGGAAGGCGATGTTGTTGCGCGTGCCGCCGGACACGTAGCCGGCCGCGGTGAGCTCGCGCGCACCCGGCAGCAGCGGCACCGCCGGGGCGCTGACGCCGGCGGCGCAGCCGCTGGCCCGCAGCATCCGGTGCAGGTGCCCCAGCAGCGAGAAGCCGGTCACGTCGGTGGCGGCCACCACCCCGGCCGCCAGGGCGGCCTGCGAGGCGGCCTCGTTCAGCGTCGTCATGGCCGCGACCGCCGCCGCCAGCACGTCGTCGGGGGCGGCGCCGCGCTTGTGCGCGGTCGCGACGACCCCGGTGCCCAGCGGCTTGGTGAGCACCAGGACGTCCCCCGGCCGGGCGGCGTCGACCGTCAGCAGGCGGCCGGGGTCGGCGATGCCGGTGACGGCCATGCCGTACTTCGGCTCCGGGTCGTCGATCGTGTGCCCGCCGACGACCAGGCACCCGGCCTGCGCGGCGACCGCGGCCCCGCCCCTGAGCACCTCCGCCAGGATGTCCAGCGACAGCGTCTCGCCGGGCCACGCCGTCAGGTTCAGCGCGATCAGCGGCCGGCCGCCCATCGCGTACACGTCCGACAGGGCGTTGGCGGCGGCGATGCGGCCCCAGTCGCGCGGGTCGTCGACGATCGGCGTGAAGAAGTCGGTGGTCATGACCAGCGCCCGCTGGTCGTCCAGCCGCAGCACCGCCGCGTCGTCGCCCTCGGCCGCCCCGACCAGCAGGTCGGCCGCCGCCGGGCCGCCCGCGGCGGTCCCGCCCAGGAAGTCGCCGCCGAGCTTCGACATCAGCGCGTCCAGGGATGACAGTGGTAGCTTGCAGGCACAGCCCGCGCCGTGCGACAGCGAAGTAAGCCGGGTCATGCTTTCTACGATATGCCGTAATCGCCAGCACACGCCGTAATGTCAAGGCAACGCCGCCCGCGTGGCGGGGGCTGGCAGGATAAAGGGCGATGAAGGTACCGACGGTGAGGTTTCCGCAGGTCAGACGGGGTAGAGCCGAAGAGCCGCCCGGCATCGTCGCGACCGTGCGCATAGACGTGAAGACCAAGTCGCTCGTCAAGCGGCTGCTGCCCGGCGAGATCGCGGTCATTGACCACCCCGACCTGGACCGGGTCAGCGCCGATGAGCTGATCGCGTGCAAGGTGGCGGCGGTGGTCAACGTCTCGCGCTCCATCACCGGCCGCTACCCCAACCTGGGCCCCCAGCTGCTGGTCGACGCGGGCATCCCGCTGGTCGACGACGTCGGCCGGGACGTGCTGGCCAAGCTCGCCGAGGGCGCGCTGGCCCGCCTCGACGGCGACACGCTCTACGTCGCCGACCAGGTCATCGCCAAGGGCGTGCGCCAGACGCCGGGCACCATCTCCCTCGCCCTCAGCGAGGCCGAGATGGGGGTCGGCATCCAGGTGGACGCGTTCACCGCCAACACGATGGAGTTCCTGCGCCGCGAGCGGGACCTGCTGAGCAACGGCATCACCGTCCCCGACCTGCACACCAGGATGCGCGACAAGCACGTCCTCGTCATCGCCCGCGGCTACCGCTACCGCGAGGACCTGCGGGCGCTGCGGCCCTACATCCGCGAGTACCGCCCGGTCCTGGTCGCCGTCGACGGCGGGGTGGAGGCGCTGCTGGAGGCCGGCTACCGCCCGCAGCTGATCATCGGCGACATGGACTCGATCTCCGACGACGCCCTGTGCTGCGGGGCCGAGCTGGTCGTCCACGCCTACCCGGACGGCCGCGCGCCCGGCCTGGCCCGCGTGACCGACCTGGACCTGCCCGCCGCCGTCCTGCCCGCCGCCGGGACCAGCGAGGACGTCGCCCTGCTGCTGGCCGACGCGATGGGCGCGAGCCTCATCGCGGTGGTGGGCTGGCACTGGAACCTGGGCGAGTTCCTGGAGAAGGGCCGTCCCGGCATGTCCAGCACGTTCCTCACCCACCTGCGGGTGGGCGACAAGGTCATCAACGCCCGCGGCGTCCACCAGCTCTACCAGAGCCGCATCTCCGGCTGGGCGCTGCTGGGCCTGGTCCTGGCGGCGGCGTTCACCATCGTCGTCGCCGTGTTCTCCTCGCCCGCCGGGCCGATCCTCGGCAACTACTTCAGCGCCACCTGGCACACCTTCTCCTACTGGCTGTCGGGACTATTCCATTGATTGACTTCCGGTACCACCTCGTCTCGATCGTGGCGGTGTTCCTCGCGCTGGCGATCGGCATCGTCCTCGGCTCGACCGAGCTGCAGGGCAACACGCTCAGCGTGCTCAACTCCACGTCCAACTCGCTGCGCAGCCAGCTGTCGGCCGCCAGCACCGCCCGCAACGCCTACGCGGCCCAGGCCAGCGCGGCCGACGCGTTCGTGGCGACGTCGGAGTCGCTCCTGCTCGGCCAGGGGCACCTGCTCGCGGGCCAGGAGCTCGTCGTCATCGCCGAGCCGGGCGCCCCCGGGGCGGTGACCGACGGGGTCAAGAAGGCCGCCGTCGCCGCCGGCGCGACCGTCACCGGCCAGGTCACCCTGCAGGCGGGGTTCAACGACCTGTCGGGGGCGACCGAGTCCACGCTGTCCAGCATCAACGGCTCGATCGCGGCCAGCGACGGCACCCCCCTCAATCCCGGCACCGACCCGCAGACGACCTACCAGCAGCAGGCGGCCCAGCTCATCGCGGGCGCGATCCTCGCCAAGGCGCCCGCCGGGGGGACGGCCGCCTCCCCCGGCGGCCCCGGGACGCAGGCGACCGACGGCGGGGCCGGCGGCGAGAACGCCCAGACCCTGCTCAAGGCGTACGCCCAGGCCGGGTTCATCACGTTCACCGGCACCCCGGCCAGCCGGGCGACCCTTGCCGTCATCGTCACCCCCGGCAGCGTCCCGGCGGCCGCGTCGAGTGACCCGGCCAACGAGGTCCTGGTCGCCATCGCCGGCCAGTTCGCCGCCGCCAGCTCGGCCACCGCCGTCGCCGGCGCGGCCACGCCGTCGGGCCAGGCCGGCAGCGCCATCTCGGTCGTCCGCTCCAGCAGCGCCTCCGGCCAGGTCTCCACCATCGACGACGCCGACTCCACCCAGGGCCAGATCACGGTCATGCAGGCGATCGCCCGTCAGCTGGCGGGCGGCAAGGCGAGCAGCTACGGTATCTCGGGTGCGTCCTCGGTCAGCCCGAGCCCGGTGCCCACGCCCTCGGCGTCGGCGTCGGCGACCCCGACGACGCAGGCAACCGGCAAGCCACCGGGCAAGCCGAAGACCGCGAAGCAGGTGAGGAGCAAGTGACGTACCGGACGCTGGCCGCGACCGTCGCGACCGGCGCCCTGGCGTCGGCCGCCGCCCGCGTCGCCTACCGCGTGCTGGTCCGCCGCCCGCCGGGCGGGGAGCAGGCGTGGTCCCGCGTCAACCACCGGGGCGAGCCCGTCACCCTCCTGGAGGGCCCGGCCGCCGCCGCCGGGGCGCTTGCCGCCGCCCTGCTCGCCGCGCCTGCCTGGCCGGCCCGGGACGAGGCGCCCCGCGCGCCGGGCGCCCCGTCGCTGGCTCCGGCGGGGCTCGCGCCCCGCCTGGCGGTGGCCGCCGCGCTGGCAGGCGGGGGGGCGGCGGCCTTCGGCGTCCTCGATGACCTGAAGGGCTCGGGCAAGCGGCGGGGGCTGCGGGGCCACCTCGGCGCGCTGCGCCACGGCGAGGTGACGACCGGCGCGGTCAAGCTGGCCGGCATCGGCGCGGCCGCCGCGCTCGCTGCCCTGGCACTGCCCGGCCGCGCCCGGCTGGCCGCGGGCGACCTGGTGATCGACGCTGGCCTCATCGCCGGCGGGGCCAACCTGCTCAACCTGTTCGACCTGCGCCCGGGCCGCGCGATCAAGGTCGCCGCCCTGTCGGCCGGGCTGATCGCCGCCGTGTCGGCCGGCAGCGGCCGGGGCGCCAGCGGGCTGGCCGCCGTCGCCGCGCCCGCCGGGGCGGCGCTCGCGGTGCTTCCCGAGGACCTGGGCGAGCGGGCCATGCTCGGCGACGGCGGCGCCAACGCCCTCGGCGCCCTGCTCGGCCTCGCCGCCGCGGCGGCCCTGCCCCGGGCCGCCCGGGCCGGCCTGCTGGCCGTCATCGTCGGCCTCACCGCCGCCAGCGAGAAGGTCAGCTTCACCACGGTGATCGCCCGCGTCCCCGCCCTGAACTGGCTTGACATGCTGGGCCGCCGCCCGCCGGCAACGCCGGCCAAGTGATCGCGCCAGCGGCCGAGCGCGGCGGCACCCGGCCGCGGCCCCGGGAGATCGGGCGGGCCGCCCTGACGATCGGCGTCATCACCGTCGTGGCCCGCGCCGTCGGGTTCGGCCGGCAGGTCGTGTTCGCGCACACCGTCGGCACGAGCTGCCTCGGCACCGCCTACACCACGGCCAACATGGTCCCCAACATCATCTACGACATCGTGCTCGGCGGCGCCCTCAGCTCGGTGGTGGTGCCCGTCCTGGCCGGGCCGGCCGAGCTGTCGCGCGCCCAGGTCCGGCAGATCGCCTCGGCCCTGCTCACCTGGACGGTCCTGCTCCTGGTGCCGGTCAGCGGGCTGCTGGCGGTGACCGCCCGGCCGGTCCTGGCCGCCGCGCTGTCGGGGGCCGGCGGCTGCCCGCCCGGCGCCCTGGCCGGGGCCGGAGCGCGGATGCTGATGGTGTTCGCCCCCCAGGTGCTGCTGTACGGGCTGGCGGTCGTGCTGTACGGCATCTTGCAGGCGCACCGCCGCTTCGGCGCCCCTGCGCTCGCCCCGCTGCTGTCCAGCCTCGTCGTGGTGGGCGCCTACGCCGGGTTCGGCCTGGTCGCCAGCCCGCCCGCCCGCGACCTGACGGCGCTGCCGGCCTTCCCCGAGTACCTCCTGTCCGGCGGGACCACCCTCGGCGTCGTCGCCCTGGTCGCGACCGCGCTGGTGCCGGCCTGGCGGCTGCGCCTGGCCCCCCGGCCCACCCTGCGGTTCCCGCCCGGCGTCGGCAGCCGGGTCCGCAAGCTGGCCCTGGCCGGCGTCGCGGCCCTGGTCGCCCAGGACGCCTCCGTCGCGGTGGTGATCGTGCTGGCGAACCGGTTCGGCCACTCCGGCGCGCTGGTCTTGTACAACTTCGCCTGGTCGGTGTTCGTGGTTCCCTTCGCGGTCCTCGCGGTCCCCATCGCCACCAGCGCGTTCCCCGAGCTGTCGGCCCGCTCGGGCGAGGCCCGGGCGGCGATGGCCGGGTCGCTCGGCGCCCGCCGCCGGGCCGGCCGCGGCCGCCGGGGCGCGGTCGCCCTGGCCGCCGCCGGGCCGGCCGGCGCTGGCCCGGCCGTCGTCGGCTCGCTGGCGGCGGCCGGGGGAAGCGCCAGCCAAGGGCACGCGCCAGGCAGCGAGGGCGACCCGGGGCGCTCGCCCGCCGGGGCAATCGTGCCCGGGCAGGCCGTGGCATGGCCTTCGGGGGCGGCCCCCTCCCGGGGCGGGCGGGGCGGCACCGCGTTCGACCTGACCGCGGCGGCATCGACCCGGGCGGTCCTGCTGGCGTCGATGCTCGGCGCCGCCGCCCTGGCCGGGGCGCGCACCCCGCTGTCGCGGGTGTTCGAGTCGCACTCCCCGGCCTCGGCCTGGGTGCTGGCGACCTCGCTCGCGTTCTTCGCCCCCGCCCTCGTCGGCTACGGCCTGTCGGCCAACTTGTCCCGGGTCCTGTACGCCCTCGGCCGCAGCCGGGCGCCCGCCCTCGCCGTCGCCGGCGGCTGGCTCCTGGTGATCGCCGCTGACGTGGCGATCGTGCCGTTCATCCCGCGCGCCCGGGTCGTGCCCGCCCTCGGCCTCGGCACCACGATCGGCCTCACCGCGGCGGGCATCGCCCTGCTCGTGCTCGTGTACCGCGAGCGCGGCCGGGCGCCCCTGGCGGGCCTGGGGCGCGCGTTCGGCGCCGGCCTCGCGGGCTGCGCGGCGGCCGCGATCGCCGGCTCGGCCGTCGCCCTCGTCGTCCGCGCCGCCGGCTTCCTCCCCAACGTCGGCCTTTCCCTGCTGGTCAGCGCGATCGTCGCGGTCGTGTTCGCCCTGGTCGTGGTCAACCTCGACGGCGGCGACGCCCGCGCCGCCTTCCGCCGCCTGCGCGCCCCCCGCCCCCGGTGACCCCGCTGCCGCCCGCGTCAGCCCCGGGCCTGGCCCGCCGGCGGAGGCCTCCCGCGGCCCGCCGCCTGATCGCGTCCGTCTCCTTCACCAGGAGGGGCGCTCCCGGTAACGGCCGCCGCAGGCCAGTGCGAACGGGCCGGGCGGCGGCCGGGACCGCCGCGAGCCGCGGCCGGCGGCCGGGGTGAGCGTCGAGCGGGTCGCCCTGGTGACCGGGGAGGCGGCCGGCGGCATGGGCGCCCACGTGGGCATGCTGGCCAGCGGGCTGGCGGAGGCGGGCGTGGCGGTGACGGTGCTGGGGCCGCCCGGCGCCCCGGTCGCCGGGGCCAGCTTCCTGCCGGTCGCGATCGGCCCGCGGCCCCGCCCGGCTGACGCCCGGACGGTGGCGCGGCTGCGGCGGCTGCTGGCCGGCCACGCCGATGTCGTCCACGCGCACGGGCTGCGGGCCGGCGCCCTGTGCGCGCTGGCGCTCGCGGGCAGGCGAGGCCGCCCGGCCCTCGTGGTGACGGTGCACAACGCCCCGCCCGGCGGTCGCGCCGCCGCCCTCGTCTACCGGGCCCTGGAGGCGGTCGTCGCCCGCCGGGCCGGCCTGGTCCTGGCCGTCTCCGCGGACCTGGCGGCGCGCCTGCGCAGGGCGGGCGCCCGTCGCGTTGACCAGGCCGTCATCGCCGCTCCGGCCGCGCCGCCGGCGGCCGGCCCTGATCGTGCGGCGCCCGGGCGGGAGCGGCCGGTCGTGCTCGCGGCCGGGCGGCTCGCGGCCCAGAAAGGGCTCGACGTGCTGCTGGACGCCGCCGCCGCCTGGGACGACCTGGACCCGCGCCCCCGCGTCGTGATCGCGGGGGAGGGGCCGCTCGGCGATGAGCTGCGCGCCCGGGCGGCCCGGCTCGGCGTGGACGCCGCGTTCCTCGGGCACCGCGACGACGTGCCCGCGCTGCTCGCCGCCTGCGACGTCTTCGTGCTGCCCAGCCGCTGGGAAGGCCAGCCCCTCGTCCTGCAGGAGGCGCTGCGGGCCGGGGCGGCCATCGTCGCCAGCCGGGCCGGCGGCATTCCCGCCCTGGCCGGCCCGGAGGCCGCCCGGCTGGTGGCGCCGGGCGACGTGGCCGGGCTGGCGTCCGGCGTCCGGGCGGTGCTCCGGGACCACGCGCTCACGACCCGCCTGCGCGCCGCCGCCCGCCGCCGGGCCGCCACCCTCCCCACGGCGGCCGACGCGATCGCCGCTGCCCTCGCCGCCTACGCCGAGGCCGCCGGGCGGGCCCGCCGGGGCGGGCGCTAGCGCGCGAAACAGGTTGCGGCGGCTCGTAGGGTCGGTTGCATGATGACTCCCTCGGCGCTGCTGCGCGCCTATGACCTCCAGATGCGCGAGGCACCGGTGACCCCGCCGCCCGCCGGGGTCCGCTACGAGCAGGAGGGGCCGCTGCTGCGGATCGTCGGCCGGCGCCGGGGCATGGTCTCGACCGCCCCCGACCTGGGCGTGCGCGGGGCCGAGCTCGACCAGCTGATCGCCCGGCAGCGCGACTACTTCGCCGCCCGGGGCGAGGCGGTGGAATGGAAGACCCGCGCCCACGACGAGCCGGCCGACCTGGCCAGCCGCCTGCGGGCGGCCGGGTTCGTCCCCGAGGAAGCCGAGACCGTCCTCATCGGCGTGGCCGCCGACCTGGCGGCCGACCCGGTCCTGCCCGGCGGCGTCACCCTGCGCGAGGTCACCGCCGACGCCGACATGCACCGCGTCGCCGCGATGGAGTCCGCCGTCTGGGGCGATGACTGGAGCTGGCTGGCCGATGACCTGATCGGGCGGATCGCCGCCGCCCCCGGCAGCATCGACGTGCTGGTGGCCGAGGCCGGCGGCGAGGTCGCCTGCGCGGCCTGGCTGGTGTTCTGGCCCGGGCGCGACTTCGCCAGCCTCTGGGGCGGCTCCACCGTGCCCGGGTGGCGCCGCCGGGGGATCTACCGCGCCCTGGTCGCCGCCCGCGCCCAGCGGGCCGCCGCCCGGGGCGTCACCTACCTGCAGGTGGACGCCTCCGGCGACAGCGCCCCGATCCTGCGCCGCCTGGGCCTGCACGCCGTCACGACCACCACCCCCTACGTCTGGGCCCCGCCTTCCGCTCCCGGGCCTTCTATCCGATAACAGCAAGAAGCGGCCCGCGGGCGTGCCGCAAGCCCGGGCGCTGCCGGGGATCGGGGATACTGGGGGGCGTGCCGCTAACCTCCACCTGCCTGTGCCTGCTGACCAGGACCGGCGATGACGGCCGGCCGCAAGTGCTGCTCGGCCAGAAGAAGACCGGCCTTGGCACTGGCAAGACGGTGGGCCTGGGCGGGCACGTCGAGGACGGGGAGTCGCCCGCCGAGGCCGCCGCCCGCGAGGTGAAGGAGGAGGCCGGGATCAGCGTCGACCCGGGGACGCTGACGGAGGTCGCGTTCATCACGTTCCTGTTCCCGGTCCGGCCCGCGTGGGACATGACGGTCAACGTCTTCACCAGCGGCGAGTGGACCGGCGAGGCGGCCGTGACCCCGGAGATCATCCCGCAGTGGTTCCCCCTCGCGGACCTCCCGCTGGAGCGCATGTGGGACGACGCCCGCCAGTGGCTCCCGCGCGTCCTGGCCGGCGAGCGGCTGCGGGCGACGTTCAGCTACGCCGCCGACTGCGAGACCGTCGCCGCGGCCAGCATCGAGTCGCTCGCGCCCTGACCGGCCCAACTCGGCAAGTGCGCCCTGGAGCCAGCCCGACCCGCCGCGGCGGGGCTAGCGCAGCCAGTCGGCCGCGATGCGGGCCGCCAGCTGCTCCAGCAGCGGGCCGGGATTGGCCCGGCAGGCGGCCGCGTTCGGCTCGACGTCGGTGAGCGCGTAGGCGGCCGCGAACCCGGCCGCCCGGATCTGCTCGGGCGTCAGCTGGCACAGGCCCGACACGGTCACGACCGGGATCGCCGGCTCGCGGGCGGCGGCCGCCCGGGCGACGCCGACCGGCGCCTTGCCGTGCAGCGACTGGGCGTCGAGCGACCCCTCGCCGGTGATGACCAGCCGGGCGCCGTCCAGCCGGTCCTCGAACCCCACCATCTCCAGCAGCAGGTCAATGCCCGGCCGCATCCGCGCTCCCAGGAACAGCTGGGCGGCGAAGCCGAGGCCGCCCGCCGCCCCCGCCCCCGGCTGGTCGCGGGCCGCCTGGCCCACGGCCGCCTCGGCCACGTCGGCCCAGCGGGCCAGGGCCGCCGCCAGGACGGGGACGTCAGCCGCGGACGCGCCCTTTTGCGGGCCGTACACCGGCGCCGCCCCGGCCGGGCCCAGCAGCGGGTTGTCCACGTCGCTGGCCAGCAGGACCTCCGCTCCGGCCAGGTCCCGCAGCCCGCTGGTGTCCACCGCCGCCAGCGTCGCCAGCGGCCCGCCGCCCGGCGGCAGCTCGATGCCGTCGGCGTCGGTTAGCCGCCCGCCGAGGGCCTGCACCAGGCCGGCGCCGCCGTCCGTGGTGGCCGAGCCGCCGAGCCCGAGCACGATCGTCTTCGCGCCCTGGCCGGCCGCCGCCGCGATCAGCTCCCCGACCCCCCAGGAGGTCGCGGTCAGCGGGGCCAGCTCCCCGTCGCCCGCGCCGCGCAGCAGCGACAGGCCGCACGCCTGGGCCGCCTCGATGACGGCGGTCTCCTCCAGCAGGGCGAACGACGCCACCACGGGCAGCCCGGCCGGGCCGCGCACCGTCAGCTCGACTAGCCGGTACCCGGCGGCGACGGCGGCGTCCACCGTCCCGTCGCCGCCGTCGGCGACCGGGACCGGCACCAGGTCGCCCGCCGCGACCCCGGCCGCCCGCAACCCGGCGGCGACGTGCGCGGCGACCTCGCGGGCGGTCAGCGTCCCCTTGAACTTGTCCGGCGCGATCAGTACCCGTCCCCGCGCCGCGGGGGCGCCGGGGCCGGCCCGCTCGCCGGCGGCCTGCGCGGGGCGGTCATGCTGCGATCGGTCACGCGGTGATCGGTCATGCGGTGACAAGGGGCCCATGGGGCGAGCGTAGCGGCCAGCCGGCGGGCTGGTCACCCGCCCGCCGGCGCGGCCTGCTCCCAGCGGCGGGCGAGCGCGGCGAGGCCGTCTTGCGTCAGCGAGCCGTGCAGCCGCAGCCGGGCGATGCCCCCGTCCGGGTACACCTCCAGCCGGACGCTGGTCACCGGGCGGGCGCCGCCGAGCCGGAACCGGTGCTCGGTGTCGGGGCGCAGGGCGGTGCGCGGCAGCAGGTCGAACCACTCGCCGCCGGCGCCGTCGGTTCCCGTCAGCCGGGCCGCGCCGGGGCTGTTGCCGAGGTAGCCGGAGGTGTCGATCGTCGCCAGGAGCGGGACGGCGCGCCCGGTGAGGGAGACCGTGAGCCACTCGTTCCCGGCCGCGCGCCGCCGGCGCGTCTCCCAGCCCTCGCCCATGACCCGCGGGAGGCCGGGGGAGATGGCGTTGCGCGGCACCGAGTAGTACTGGTCGCTGCAGCCGGTGACGTCACCGCCGTTCTCCAGCGCCGCCAGGTCGAACGTCAGCCCGTCGAGCAGGGCCGGGTCGGGGATCACCTGCCCGTGCACCCGCAGCCGGGCGATGCCCCCGTCGGGGAAGGCGCGCAGCCGCACGTGGGAGTAGCGGGCGCGCGGCGCCACCGCGAAGGCGTGCGCCGCGTCGCCCCGCAGGGGGCTGCGCGGCACGATCTCGGCCCACGGCGCCCGCGCCAGGGCGGCGGCATCGGGGTAGCCGGGGACGTAGCAGGCCTCGACCGAGCAGGACTGGGGGTAGTTGCCGCGGAACCAGGCGGTATCGACGACGACCGCGTGCACGATCGCGGGCGCGCCGAGGGCGACGATGGCCCAGTCGTGCTCGCCGGCGCCCGGCAGGCCGCCGTCGGGGCCGCGCTTGCGGCGGGTCTCCCAGCCGTCGTACAGCTGCCCCTTGTGCCCGAACGTGGCCGGGGAGAAGGTGGCGGGGCCCGGCTTGATCAGGTTCTCCTTCTCGGCGAAGAACTCATCCGACGCCGCCGCCACCGACCCGCGCAGCGCCCGCGCGGCGACGTCGGGCAGCCCCAGGCCATCGGGCGGGGGCGCCAGCGGGCCGTCGTCAGCCATCGAGGGCCGCCCCGCCCCGCCGCAGCAGCCTGCCCCGGGGCGGCCCGCCCGGCGTGACCTCGGTGCCCCGCAGCCAGGCGCGGGTGACCCGCCCGGTCAGCGTGCGCCCGTCGTAGGGGGTGAGCGGGTTCTTGTGCAGCAGGTCCGCCGCCCGCACGGGGGCGGCCAGCTCCGGGTCGAACGCGACCAGGTCCGCGTCCTTGCCCGGGGCGATGGCGCCCTTGACCGCGTCCAGGCCCGCCAGCCCGGCCGGGAACTCCGACATCCAGCGGGCGATGTCGGACAGCGTGCGGCCCCGCTTGCGGGCCACCGACCACACGGCCGGCAGCGACACCTGCAGCGACGCGATGCCGCCCCAGGCGGCGGCGAAGTCGCCCTCGTCCAGCTTCTTCATCGCGGCCGGGCAGGGGGAGTGGTCCGAGACGATGCCGCCGATGACCCCCGCCTCCAGCGCCCGCCACAGGGCTTCCCGGTTCGGGCCGTAGCGGACCGGCGGGCAGCACTTGAACTCGGTGCGCCCGGCGGGCACGTCATCGACGGAGAAGAACAGGTAGTGCGGGCAGGTCTCGGCGGTCAGCTCGATCCCGGACGCCTGGGCCGCGCCGATCAGCGCCGCGCACTCGCCCGCCGCCAGGTGCACGATGTGCGCCCGGGCGCCGGTCCCGGCCGCCGCCGCGACCACGGTCTCGATCGCGCGCCGCTCGGCGACCGGCGGCCGCGACGCCACGAACGCGTCGTAGGAGGTGCCCGCGGGCTCGCTGACCTCGCCGGGGTCCTCGGCGTGGACGATCAGCGGCACCCCGCCCGCCGCCAGCTCGCGCATCGCCGCCCTAAGCCCCGCCTTGTCCAGCGGCGGGAACTCAGGGAGGCCGGAGTCGATCAGGAAGCACTTGAAGCCGATGACGCCCGCGTCCAGCAGCGGGCCGAACTGATCGGCGTTGCCCGGCACCGCCCCGCCCCAGAACGCCACGTCGACCGCGCACTGGCCGCGGGCGGCGGCGACCTTGGCCTCCAGGGCGGCCACGGTCGTGGTCACCGGGTCGCAGTTGAGCGGCATGTCGCAGATCGTGGTGACCCCGCCGGCCAGCGCGGCCGCCGTCGCCGACGCGAACCCCTCCCAGTCGGTCCGCCCCGGCTCGTTGACGTGCACGTGGGAATCGACCAGCCCGGGCAGCAGCGCGATGTCGCCCAGGTCAGCCTGCGAGCTGGCCGCGATGGCCTCCGCGTAGCCCGCCAGCGCGGTGATCTTCCCCCCGTGCACGACGACGGCCGCCTCGCGCACCCCGTCGGGCAGGGCGACCCGCCTGGACCTGACGACGAGGTCAGCCGGGGCCGCCTCGGGGCTCACGCCGACGCCCAGGCGAGGCTCGGGGCGCTGTCGCCGGGATCGGCCGGGACGTGCTCGATCCCGACCCAGCCCTCGTAGCCCTGCCCGGCCAGCTGCGCGAACAGCGGCTCGAAGTCCAGCCCGCCCGTCCCCGGGGCGCCCCGGCCGGGCACGTCCGCGACCTGGACATGGCCTATCAGGTCGGCGTGCTGCTCCAGCGCCGCGCTCAGATCCTCGCTCATGGTAGCCAGATGGTACAGGTCGGCGAGCATCCGTACGTTGACCCTTCGTGACTTATCGATTACGGATCTCGCTTTCGCGCTGCTGTCGATGGGGTAGCGCGGCACGTCGGCCGAGTTGATCGGCTCGATGAGGACGCGCAGGCCCGGGTCGGCGCGCGCGGCCGTGTCCGCCGCGAGCTGGAGGTTCTCGATCGCGAGCTCGTCTTGCCGCCGGATGAGCCGCGCGTCGGCCGGGTCGACGCGGTTCCCGTACGGGGCGTTGAGGTTGCGGCAGCCGAGCCGGGCCGCGAGCTCAGTGGCGGCGGGGACGTTGCGCCGGAAGGCATCCCGCCCGGCCGGCACCGACAGCAGGCCGCGCTCCCCGGCCGCCATGTCGCCCGCGATGAAGTTGAGGCACGCGAGGTGGACCCCGGCATCGGCGATGGCGGTGACGAGCTGGTCGGCGTCCTTGTCGGCGGGCTCGGGGGCCTCCCACGGCCACCAGAGCTCGATCCCCTCGAACCCGGCCGCCCGGGCGGCGGCCGGCCGCTCCAGCAGCGGAAGCTCGGTGAACAGGATCGAGCAGTTGACGTCGAACTGGTGCCCGTACGTCCGCAGGGGCCGGTCGCTCCGCACGCTGTTCAGTGTGGCACGATGCCATCGCCTGGCAATAGTGCCGCCTTTCCCGCACGCCGGCAGGTTGCCCGGCCGGGAACACGGAATACGGGCGCGGGCGCTGAGGTTGCCGGGGTAATGACAGCACAGCCGCAGTCGCCTGCCGACTCGCCCGAAGACGTGCAGTTCTGGTTCGATCCACTGTGCCCGTGGGCGTGGATCACCTCCCGCTGGATCCTGGAGGTAGAGAAGGTCCGCCCGGTGCGGGCCGACTTCCGGATCATGTCGCTGGCCTACCTCAACCTCGTGCAGCACGAGGGCAAGGGGCTGGGCGAGGAATACCTGGAGCGGATGGGCAAGGCGTGGGGCCCGGTCCGGGTCTGCGCCGCCGCCGCCCTCGACCAGGGCCCGGCGGTGCTCGGCCCGCTCTACAGCGCCCTCGGCACCCGCATCCACAACCAGGGCCGTGGCCAGGACCCGGCGATCATCGGCGAGGCCGTGGCCGAGGCCGGCCTGCCCGCGTTCCTGGCCGACGCGGCCGAGACCGCCGAGTTCGACGACTTCATCAAGAAGTCCCACCACGAGGCGTTCGACGAGGTCGGCCTCGACGTCGGCACGCCCGTGCTCCGGATCCGCGGCAAGGCGCTGTTCGGCCCGGTCATCACCCCCGCCCCCAAGGGCGAGGCGGCCGGCGAGCTGTGGGACGGCCTGGTCCTGGTGAGCAAGGCCGACGGCTTCTTCGAGATCAAGCGCAGCCGCGACCGCAAGCCGTCGTTCGAGTAAGCCGCTTGCCCCCTGGCCGGCCGGCCCGCGCGGGCCGGCCGGCCAGGGCGGGCTTGCCTGCTTACCGGGCGCGGGGCGGGCGCGGGGCGGCGCGCTTCTTGGGCGGCAGCGAGCGGGCGTAGCCGACGCTCAGGTCCACCCAGCGGTCCAGCTCCGCGTCCCCGGCCACGTCGGCGGCCGGCACGCGCAGCCACCCGGGCATCTCCCGGCCGCCCATCACCGCGGTCGTGGCCGCCGTGGTAGTGATGAGCTCCCCGGCCCGGGCCGGGTCGGCCCGGACGAGCACCCCGCCCTGGCCGCTGGCGCTGATGGCCATGTGCCCGCGGATGAGGAAGGCGAGCCCGCCGAACATCTTCTGCTCGCTCAGGTCGCGATCGGGCCCGATCGTGTCCCGGATGCGGGCGGCCAGGTCCTCGTCGTAAGCCATCGGTGCCCATCCCTTTCGCCCGCTTGGCGTTCACCAGTTCTAATTCCCCGGCCAGGATAGCGCCCGCCCCCGCAAAGTTATCGCACGCCTCGATGCCAATCTGATAACAGCAAGAAGCCGGGCGCCCGCCCCGCAGCGGGGCGGGCGGAAGTGCCGTCAGTTAGCCGCGAATATGACGCTAGCCGACGGCACTTTAGGCCTTAATCTGATAACAGCAAGAAGCGGGCCGCCTGCGGCGGGCGGGGGATCCGGTGAGCGCACGGTCACATGCTAGGCGGCAGGCCCCGGGCGACGCGCGGCCGGCGGGCCGGGTCAGCCTTCCTTGACGTGGTCGCGCCAGGAGTGCGCCGGCTGGTAGCCGAGCAGGTCGCGGGCGCCGTCGATGGCCAGGAGGGTCTCGAACTCGCCCACCTCCCGGGTCAGCGGCAGGCCGGGGAAGACCTCCGCCAGCAGGTCGCGCGAGGGGCGGTTCATGACCGTGTCGGCCGCCGCGATGATGACGTTAGGGCTGCCGGCGACCTCGCCCCGCAGGCCCGCCTCCAGGCCCAGGCGGCACGCGGCGGCCACGTCGCGGACGTCGACGTAGCCCCACAGGTTCCACTTGCGCAGGTGCGGGTCGCCCCAGAACGACGGGAACCGCTGGTAGTCGCCCTCCTCCATGATGTTGGAGATCCGCAGGCCTATCAGCGGGAGGCCGGACCAGCGGGCCAGCTGCGCGGCGACCGCCTCGCTGGCCACCTTCGACAGCGCGTAGCTGGTGGACGGGAACGGGAAGTGCGCCTCGTCGACCGGGGCGTAGCGGACCTCGCCGGGGGCGCCCGGGAACTGCTCGGCGCCGAGGCCGAACGGCAGGCCGAGCGTCGTCTCGCTGGAGGCCCACACCACGGCCGACAGGCCGAGCGCGGCGGCGGCGTGGAACACGTTGAAGTTCATCGCGGTGTTGTCGCTGAACGTCACCGCCGGGGTGGCCAGCCCCGGGGCGGGGATGTTGGCCAGGTGCACGACGGCGTCGCAGCCGCGCAGCACCTCGGTCGCCTGCCCGTAGTCGGTCAGGTCGGCCCGCAGCGCGCCCTGCTCGCGGGCGTCGCGCACCGCGACGTCGGTCGCCAGCACGTCATGGCCCCGCTCGCGCAGGTGCCGCACCGTCTCGCGGCCGGCCTTGCCGGTCGCTCCCGTCACGCATACTCGCCGAGGCGCCGTCGCAGAAGTCATGCCGCCGAGCCTAGCCGCGCCCCGCCCGCCCCGCGAGGCCCGGGGCGGCCCGCCCGGGGCTGCCCTTCCGCCGCCGTCGGCGAGGGGCTACACATGGAACCATGACGACGAGCAGGAGAAGCGCCACCTGGTTCGGGGCCTCGGGGCGGGCGGGGATGAACCACCGGTCCTGGATGCGCAGCCAGGGATTCACCCCCGAGGTGTTCGACGGGCGCCCGGTGGTCGGCATCGCGACCACATGGTCCGAGCTGGCCCCGTGCAACGTCCACCTGCACCGGGTCGCGGAGTCGGTCAAGCGCGGCGTGTGGCAGGCGGGCGGCTTCCCGCTGGAGTTCCCGGCGATGGCGCTGGGCGAGACGCTGCTGCGCCCCACCGCCATGCTGTACCGCAACCTGCTGGCGATGGAGGCCGAGGAGCTGATCCGGGCCAACCCGCTCGACGGGGTGGTCCTGCTGTCGGGGTGCGACAAGACCACCCCCGGCCTGCTCATGGCGGCGTCCAGCGTGGGCCTGCCCGCCATCATGGTCACCGGCGGCCCCATGCTCAGCGGCAAGTACCAGGGCGGCGACGTCGGCTCCGGCACCGCCGTGTGGCGCTGGGAGGAGGACCTGCTCGCCGGGCGGATGACCGCCGAGGAGTGCGCCGTCGCCGAGGGCTGCATGGCCCGCTCCAACGGCCACTGCATGACGATGGGCACCGCGTCCACGATGGCGTCGATGGCCGAGGCCCTCGGCATGCAGCTGCCCTACTCCGCGACCTGGCCCGCGGTGGACGCCCGGCGGTACTCCACCGCCCAGCGGGCCGGGCAGGTGATCGTGGACCTGATCGAGCGGGACGTGACCCCGGCCCAGGTCATGACCAGGGAGGCGTTCGAGAACGCGATCCGGGTCAACGCGGCCATCGGCGGCTCGACCAACGCCGTCATCCACCTGCTGGCGATCGCCGGCCGGCTCGGCGTGCCGCTGCGCCTCGACGACTTCGACGAGCTCGCCCGCGACGTGCCCACCCTGGTGAACCTCCAGCCGAGCGGCAAGTACCTGATGGAGGACTTCTGCTACGCGGGGGGCCTGCCCGCCGTCATGCGCGAGCTGGTCGAGGGCGGCCTGCTGCACGCCGGCGCCCGTACCGTCACCGGCGAATGCGCCGGCGACAACGTCCGCGAGGCGCCCTGCTGGAACCGGGACGTGATCGCCCCGCTCGCCGCCCCCGTCCAGCCGGCGGGCACCGGCACCGCCGTGCTGCGCGGCAACCTCGCCCCCGGCGGGGCGGTCATCAAGCAGTCGGCCGCCTCCCCGCACCTGCTCCGGCACCGGGGGCGGGCGCTGGTCTTCGACTGCCCGGAGGACTACTACGCCGTCGTCGCCTCGCCCGACATCGACGCCGACGAGGACACGGTGCTGGTAATCCGCTACTGCGGCCCCAAGGGCTACCCGGGCATGCCCGAGGTCGCCAACGTCCCCGTCCCGGCCAGGCTGCTCCAGCGCGGCGTCCGCGACATCGTGCGGATCTGCGACGGGCGGATGTCCGGCACCGCCTACGGCACCGTCGTGCTGCACGTCGCGCCCGAGGCGGCCGCCGGGGGGCCGCTGGCCCTGGTCGCGACCGGTGACTGGATCAGCCTCGACGTGCCCGCCCGCGCCCTCACCCTGGAGGTCCCCGACGACGAGCTCGCCCGCCGCCGGGAGGACTGGGCGCCGCCCCCGCCGCCGGCCACCCGCGGCTGGACCTGGCTTTACGCCAAGCACGTGCAAGGCGCCGACACCGGCGCCGACCTGGACTTCCTCACCGGCGCGAGCGGCGCGGACGTAGGCCGCGACTCCCACTAGGGGCTTGGAGGCAAGGGACATGAGAGTGGGCATAATCGGGGGTCGATCGCCGGATGCGCGGCGGCGGCGCTCCTGCACCGGGCCGGCCACGAGGTAACCGTCTTCGAGCGGTCGCAGGCCGGCCTGCTGAGCCGGTGGGCCGGGATCCTCATGCTCACCGCCGCGTGGCAGGACATGGTGGCGCGAGGCCTCCTCGACGCGGCCGTTCCCGCCTGCGAGGCCGGCCGCTTCCGGATCGTTACCCGCGCGGCCGGGACCGGCCTCAGCCCGCCATCGCGTCGATCCGGGCCATCTCCGCTGCGGCCAGCTCGAAGTCCCAGACGGCGAAGTTCGCCCGGATCCGCTCCGGCCGCACCGACCGGGGGAGCACGACGATGCCGTGCTGCACCTGCCAGCGCACCAGCACCTGGGCGGCCGTCACCCCGTGGGCGGCCGCGATCGCGGCCAGGGCCGGGTCATCGAGGTCGGTCAGCCGGATCGCGCTGAAGCCCTCCAGCGCGATGCCGCGCTCGCGCATCTGCGCCATCCGGGCCGGGTCGTACAGGGCCGGGCTCCAGCGAACCTGGTTCACCGCCGGCGTCACGCCGGTCGCGGCGATGAGGTGGTCGACCTGCGCGGTGCTGTAGTTGCTGACCCCGATCGCGCGGGCCCGGCCCTGCTCGCGGGCGGCGATCGCGAACTCCCACAGGCCCAGCGACTGCTCGGGCGTGTCCGGGCAGGCGTGGATCAGCCACAGGTCGACGTGGTCGGTCCGCAGGTTCCGCAGGCAGCCGGCCAGCGTCTGCTCCTCGGAGCCGATGCGGCGGGGCGGGATCTTGGAGGTCAGGAAGACCTCGTCCCGGGGGACGCCGGACTGGTGCAGGGCGTGGCCGATCCCGGCCTCGTTGCCGTAGCCGTAGGCGGTGTCGATGTGCCGGTAGCCGCACTCCAGGGCCGCCCGCACGGCCGGGGCGACGTCGCCGCCGGTGACGTTCCAGGTGCCCAGCCCGACGAGCGGGAGCAGGCACCCGCCGCCGATATCGACGCACGCGTCAGGGTTCATTGCCATAGGGGTATCGAACGCAGCACCCGCAACTGCTGTCAATCACGCCCCGCTAGCACGTTGAGTAGCCGGCGCTGATGGCGAGCGGAGGTCAGGGGAAGGCCACTTCTATGCAGAGGCCGCCCTGGGGGCGGGGGCTGGCGGTGATGGTGGCGCCGTGGGCATCGGCGATGGCGCGGACGATGGCCAGCCCGAGGCCGTGTCCCTCGCCGTGGCGGATGCGCTGGGGGCCGAGTTGCCGGAACGGCTGGAAGAGGTCGTCGACAGCGTGCGGGGGGATGCGGGGGCCGGTGTTGGCGACGGTGATGACGGCGCCGGCGCCGGCCAGGGCGGTGGCGATCTCGGCCTGGCCGCCGGGGAGGTTGTGCCGGATGGCGTTGTCGATGAGGTTGGCGATCAGGCTCTCGGCCAGGTGCGGGTCGCCCGTGGCCGGGGCGGGGGCGAGGCTGGCGGTGAGGCGGACGCCATGGCGGTCGGCATCGCGGCTCCGGGCCTGGACGATCTCGCGGGTGATGCCGGCGAGGTCGAGGGGCTCGGGGCGCTCGAGCCCGCGCTGGCCGCTGGCCAGGGTGAGCAGGGCGGCGATGAGGCGCTCTTGCCGGTCGCTCAGCTCGACCAGTTCCTCGCACGTTGAGCGCAGTGCCTCCACGGTGGGCGCGGGGTCGGCGATGGCGACCTGGAGCAGGACGCGCCCGGCGGACAGCGGGGTCCGCAGCTCGTGGGAGGCGTTGGCGATGAAGTGCCGCTGTGAGTCGAAGGAGGCTTCCAGGCGGGCGAACAGGTCATCGAGGGTCTCGCCGAGCTCGGTGAACTCATCGCCCTGGCCGCGCAGGCCGAGGCGCCGGTGCAGGTTGCTGGCGGAGATGTCGCGGGCGGCGCTGATGATCGCGCGCAGCGGCCGGACGAACCGGCCGGCGATCAGCCAGCCGAGGGCCAGGGAAACCAGCGCCATGATCGCGACGGCGCCCACGGCGGCCCGGAACGAGCCAGATCCGAGGAACGCCGAGAAGATGCCGGAGGCGTGCCCGGGCGCGATGGCGGGCGGCGGGCGCTGCCCCGGCGCCGGCTGCGATGCCCGGTGCTGCACGAGGCCGGGCGCGAGAAGGTAGGTGACGCCGAGCAGGGCGATGCCCGACGTGCAGATGAGGGCGGCGTACAGCAGGGTCAGCCGTGCCCGCAGGGTGAGCCGGCGGGCACCGGGCGCGATGATCGAGGGTGCGGGCATCAGCGTGCTCCGATCCGGTAGCCGCCCTCGCGGACGGTGTCGATGACGGGCGGGTCGCCGAGCTTGGCCCGCAGCCGGTGCATGGCCTGCTTGACCGCGGTGGTGAACGGGTCGGCGGCCTCGTCCCAGACCCGCTCCAGCAGTTCCTCCGCGGAGACGACCCGTCCGGGGCGGGCGAGCAGGTACTCCAGGACGGCGAACTCCCTGGCGCCGAGGTCCAGCCGCTGCCCGGCCCGCGACGCGGTCCGGCTGGCGGGGTCCAGCCTGATGCCGGCGTGGGTGAGCACCGGGGGAACGGCGTCGGCGGCGCGGCGGCCAAGGGCGCGGACCCGGGCGGTCAGCTCGGGGAAGTCGAACGGCTTGGGCAGGTAGTCATCGGCGCCGAGGTTAAGGCCCTCGACCCGGTCGGTGAGGCTGCCGGCCGCGGTGAGCATCAGGATCCGGCTCGGCGACCTTTCGGCCGCCATGCGCCGGCAGACCTCGTCGCCGTGCACGCCGGGCAGGTCCCGGTCGAGCACCACGACGTCGTAGCGGGTGTGGGCCAGCTGCCTGAGCGCGTCGCCGCCATCGTAGACGGCGTCGACCGCCATGCCCTCCCGGCGCAGCCCGGTCACGATCCCCCGGGCCATGGGCTCGAAGTCCTCGACCACCAGCACCCTCATGACTGCGCCTGCCCTTCCCGCGATCCGCTGACCGGGCCTTCAGCATGCCAGCCGGCCGGTATCGCCCGGGTATCGCCCGGCCGCACCGGGCCGGGACCGGCCCCGGCGTACAACCGCATCCATGAACGAGGCAACCATTGAGGTATCCGGGCTGCGCAAGCGGTTCGGCCCCACGCTCGCGCTGGACGCGATGACGTTCACCGTCACTCCCGGCCAGGTCACCGGGTTCGTCGGCCCCAACGGGGCCGGGAAGTCCACCACCATGCGGGTGGTGCTCGGCCTGGACCGGCCGGACGAGGGCACCGCGCTGATCGGCGGCCGGCCGTACCGGAGCCTGCGGCGCCCGCTGACCCGGGTGGGGGCGCTGCTGGACGCGGCGGCGCTGCAGCCCAGCCGGACCGCCCGCAACCACCTGCTGTGGCTGGCGCATTCCCAGGGGCTGGGTGCCCGCCGGGTCGATGAGGTGATCGCGCAGGCCGGGCTGGGCAAGGCGGCCCGGCGGAAGGCGGGCGGCTACTCCCTGGGCATGCGGCAGCGGCTCGGGATCGCCGCGGCGCTGCTGGGCGACCCGCCGGTGCTGATGCTGGACGAGCCGTTCAACGGCATGGACCCCGAGGGCATCGTGTGGATGCGCGGGTTCCTGGCCGCGCTGGCGGCCGAGGGCCGGGCGGTGCTGGTCTCCAGCCACCTGATGAGCGAACTGCAGGAGAGCGCGGGCCACCTGGTGATCGTCGGCCGCGGCACGGTGATCGCCGACACGTCCGTCGCGGACCTGATCGCGTCGGTGTCCGCCGCCCGGGTCACGGTGCGGACCAGCGCCCGGCGGGAGGCGATGACCGCGCTGTCGAACGCGGGAGCCGAGGTCGCTGATCCCGGCGGCGGCATCCTTGACGTGTCCGGGCTGCCGGCGACGCGGATCACCGCCGTTCTCGGCGACAGCCGGGTGCCGTTCTCGGAGGTATCGGCCCACCGGGCGACGCTGGAAGAGGCCTACATGGAGCTGACCAGGGACGCCGTGGAGTTCCGGGCCGAGCCCGCCGGTGAGGCCACCCGATGAGCGCGGCCACGCTGACGCCGCCCCGGCCGGGCACGGCCTGCGGGCACGACGGCTTCGCGCGCCTGCTGCACGCGGAGTGGACCAAGTTCCGCACGGTCCGCGGCTGGGTCATCGCCGTCATCGTCGCGGCGCTGGTGACCATGCTCCTCGGCGTGTACGCGGGGGCCCGCAGCCAGGAGGGCTGCCCCGGCGGCCCGTGCCACTACACGATCGCGACCGGGCCGGGCGGCGAGGCGGTGACCGACGCCTACTACCTGGTGCACCGCCCGCTGGCCGCCCACGGCACCATCACCGTGCGGGTGACCTCGCTGGCGACCGTGATCGACAGCGGCCTGAGCCCGCAGGGGCCGTCCGGCACCCAGCCCGCGCTGGTGCCGTGGTCCAAGGCCGGGCTGATCATCACCGCGGGCCCCGGCCAGGGAGCGGCGTACGCGGCCGTCATGGTCACCGGCGCCCACGGCACCCGGATGCAGTGGAACTACGCCGGCGACGCTCCCGGGCTGGCCGGCGGCGTGTCCGCGGCGGCGCCGCGCTGGCTGCGGCTGGCCCGGGCGGGCGACGTCATCACCGGCTCCGACTCCGCCGACGGGACCAGCTGGGCCACGATCGCCGCCGTCACCCTGCCCGGGCTGGCACCGACGGTGCAGGCCGGGCTGTTCGCCACCTCGCCGGGATACACGGCGCCGGGCAGCCAGCAGCTCACCGGCGGATCCAGCAGCGGCGCCCCCACCGACGCCACCGCCGCCTTCGACCGCGTCAGCCTGCGGGGCGGCTGGCCCGGTAGTCCCTGGGCCGGCACCCCGGTCAACGGAGGCCCCACCTCCATCTCCTACCCCGCCGGGGCCACGGCCGGGTACCACCAGGCCGGCGGCACCTTCACCGTCACCGGCTCCGGCGACATAGCGCCGGGCGTCACCGGCGCCACGCCTGCCGACGCGCTGCTGGCGGGCTTGTTCGTCGGGCTGATCGCGGTGATCGTGCTGGGCGCGCTGTTCATCACCGCGGAGTACCGGCGGCGCCTGATCCGCGTTACCCTGGCGGCCAGCCCGCGGCGCGGCCGGGTCCTGGCCGCCAAGGCCATCGTCGTCGGCGCCGTCGCCTTCGCCGCCGGGCTGGCCGGGTCGGCTGGCGCGGTCCTGCTCGGCATCCCGCTGCTGACGGGCAATGGCGGGGCGATCTACCCGGCGAGCAGGCTCACCGACGTCCGCGTCATCGCCGGGACCGCCGCGCTGGTCGCCGTCCTGGCGGTCTTCGCCCTCGGCGTGGGCGCGATCTTGCGGCACGGCGCCGCGACGGTCACCGTCGTCATCACCGCGGTCATCCTGCCCTACCTGCTGGCCGCCGGGCTCCCCGTGCTGCCCGCCGGGGCCGCGGACTGGGTACTGCGCATCACCCCGGCCGCCGGCTTCGCGATCAGGCAGGTCATCCCGGCCTACCCCCAGGTAGCCGGCAGCTACACGCCGTCGGGCGACTACTTCCCGCTGGCGCCGTGGGCCGGGCTCGCCGTCACCTGCGCCTGGGCCGCGATCGCGCTGCTCCTGGCCGCGTTCCTGCTGCGCCGGAGGGACGCGTGAGGCACGCGCTGCACGCGGAATGGACGAAGCTCCGCAGCCTCGCCAGCACCCCCTGGCTGCTGCTGGCCGCCGCGCTGCTGACCATCGTCGTCAGCGCCGCGGCGGCCGCGGCCACCCGCTGCCCGGCGGGAGCATGCGCCGACGACCCGGCCAGGATCAGCCTCACCGGCATCTACCTGGGCCAGGCGGTCATCGCGGTCCTGGCGGTGCTGGCCGTCAGCGGCGAGTACGGCACCGGCCTGATCCGCCTCACCCTGGCCGCGACGCCTCGCCGGCTCGCCGTCCTGGCCGCCAAGGCCATCGTCGTCACCGGCCTGACCGTGCCCGCCGCGGCGGCCGCCGCCGGAGCCTCGCTGCTGGCCGGGCGGCTCATCCTCCCCGGCCACGGCATCGGCCCGTCGCACGGCTACCCGGCCCTGTCCTTCAGCGACGGGCCGGTACTGCGGGCCGGGCTCGGGTCGGTCCTCTACCTCGTGCTGATCGCCCTGCTCAGCCTCGGCGCCGCCACCGCGCTGCGGGACGCCGCCACGGCCATCGGGGTCGTCCTCGGGCTGCTGTACCTGTTCCCGATCATCGCCGCCGTCGGCACCGCGACCGTGTCCCGGCACCTGGAGCAGATCGGCCCCATGACGGCCGGGATGGCCATCGTGGCCACCACCGGCCTGAGCTCCCAGCCGATCAGCCCGTGGGCGGGCATCGGGGTGCTCGCCGCCTGGGCGGGCGGCGCGCTCCTGCTCGGCGGGATACTGCTCCGCCTGCGGGACGCTTAGCCGCGGGCCTCTCGGCACCGCCCGGCACCCGGCTGGCTGGCCAGCCAGCAGCCCGACCGCCGCCGGCTGGCTGGCCCCGCTACCTGAGCGCGCCGGTGAACGTCGCCCACGCGCTGGCGCTCACGCTCAGGGCGGCGCCGTCGCGGTCGGTCGCGTCGCGGACCAGCACCGAGCCGGTGGCAGTCCCGCACTCGACGCACTGGTTATTGGCCCCGCCGCTGTAGCTGGACTTGCGCCACTCACTGCTCATATCTCGACTCCCGTAGCTGTCGCATGTACGGGATCGAGTCTAGGGGGGACAGTGCCACCGTGCGTATCTGGTTAAGCGTTTGCATAGAGCGCATAACCTCCCGCTTGTCGTCGCTCAGGCGGCCCGCCCGTGGCCCCTCGGTGAACCAGATGGAAGGCCTGTCCGCGTACTCAACGACGGTCAGCGGGCCGTCCCCACCGGGATGGCGCGTGTTCGTGAACGGCATGACCTGAATGTCGATGCTGGGCCGCATGGCGACTTCCTCCAGGTGCGCGAGTTGCCCGCGCATGACCTCCCGGTCGCCGTACACGCGCCATAGGGCTGCCTCGTCGAGGATGAACCAGCCGGCCACCAGCGATCCCAGTACGCGCCTCCTGGCCTTCCGTATCGCCACTTCCCGCTCTAGGCGGTCGGCGGGCACGGCGGGACTCATGAGCGCCCGCATGTACTCCGGGGTCTGGAGGACTCCGGGTATCCGCCATTCCCAGACGGTCATGCCCAGCGCGTCATGCTCGGCGTCGGCCACGATCGCGGACTCCTGGACCCCGGTGCTCACCAGGTCAAGCAGGTCGGCCAGCACCCCGTCGGCGTCGAGTGCCTGCTCCATGAGCTGGATCTCGCTTGCCGTGGGCAGCACGTGGCCTAGCTCGATGTCGGAGATGTGGGACTTCGAACAGAGAGCCTTACGGGCGAGCTCGGTCTGGTTCATCCTGGATCGCTCGCGCAACCGCCGTATCCGCATGGCCAGCATCGTTGCCACCGATTCCACGATGACCTCCCATCTGACACCAGCAAGTATGCATGACAGATCGATATGGCATCGTAAGCCCGTCCGCGTACGCGATTGCACGGCAAGCTGTGACGCAACCAGCCGATCGTTTCCGCCAAGGAGGGCGGCCATGAAGCCAGAAGCAAGGCCGGAGCCGGAGGTCATCGAGCCGAGTGGCCGCCGGCGCCAGCTCGCGGAGCTCATGTCGAGCGAGCCGCTCGCGGCGGCCTACGCCGACGCGGTCCGGCTGCGGGCGCACGAGCTGAGCGAGGCCCTGGACCGGGCACTCGGCAACTGGATGCACGATGCCCGCCAGCAGCCCGCCAAGCGAGGCGACCTGGAGCTGGTCCGGGCGCACCTGCGGCTGTACTACGACCCGTCGGGCAAGCGTTCGGTCTTCGGCCCGGGTGGCAGGCTGGCCAGCCCGGCGGCCATCGGGCAGGCGATCGCGGCCCCGGCCCCGGCGCCCCGCGCCATCACGGCGGGCTGACCCCGCCGGCTGGCGTCCCGCGCGGCGTGGAATGACGGCCAGGTCGTGGAATACCGGGCCCCGGCGGCTGGTTACACGCGGCAGTGGCCCGCAGCCAGCGGGCACGAGCCGCGAAGGAGCTGGGCATGCCAGACATCAACACCGCAGGCAGCAACACCAAGGACACCTACGCCAAGGACGCGACGGCTGTTTCCCGGCTGACCCGCCAGCAGTACCGGGTCACCCAGCAGGGCGCGACCGAGCCGGCGTTCCGGAACGAGTACTGGGACAACCACGAGCCCGGCCTGTACGTGGACGTGGTCTCGGGCGAGCCGCTGTTCGCGTCGGCCGCCAAGTACGACAGCGGCTGCGGCTGGCCGAGCTTCACCGTGCCAGTTGAGCCGGGCAACGTGGTCGAGCACCGGGACGCCAGCTACGGGATGGTCCGGACCGAGGTCCGCTCGGCCCACGGCGACAGCCACCTCGGGCACGTTTTCCCCGACGGGCCGGCCGGCCAGGGCGGCCTGCGGTACTGCATCAACTCGGCCGCCTTGCGGTTCATACCGCTGGCGGACCTGGAGCGCGAGGGCTACGGCGCCTACCGCGCCCTGGTCGAGGCGGCGGCAGGCAGCACGACAGCGGATGACACGAGGAGCGGGTCATGACAACGGAGAAGGCCATTCTCGCCGGGGGCTGCTTCTGGGGAGTCCAGGAGCTCGTCCGCAAGATCCCCGGCGTGCTCACGACCCGGGTCGGCTACACCGGCGGCGACGTCGCCAACGCGACCTACCGCAACCACCACGGGCACGCGGAGGCGATCGAGATCACCTTCGACCCGGAGGCGGTGTCCTACCGGGAGCTGCTGGAGTTCTTCTTCCAGATCCACGACCCGACCACCCTCGACCGGCAGGGGAACGACGTCGGCACCAGCTACCGCTCGGTCATCTTCTACACCAGCGCCGAGCAGGAGCAAGCCGCGCGGGACACGATCGCCGACGTGGACGCGTCCGGCCTGTGGCCGGCGAAGGTCGTTACCGAGGTCACGGCGGCCGGGCCGTTCTGGGAGGCCGAGCCCGAGCACCAGGACTACCTGCAGCACTACCCGGACGGGTACACGTGCCACTTCGTGCGCCCCGGCTGGCGCCTCCCGCGCCGCGCGGGCAGTCCCGCCTCCTGACGGCGGCGCCTGCCTGCTAACGGCGGCGCCTGCCTGCTAACGAAGGCCTGCCCGGCCCGCGCCGGGCAGGCCTTCGGCGCGGGAAGCGTGGCGATTACCCCCGTGAAGCGATAACCTCCGCGGCGCCGGTGATTATCAGGAGCCGCAGTAAATCGCGAGCCTGATCGCCCGCTGGCGATTCCGTGGCACATGCACGCGCCCGCGGCGATGCCCGGATCGGCGCATATCGCATGATTAGAGACGCAAGAAGTTCGCACCATAGGATATGACGGTGATCTGAGCAGGCCCGTACCGTGTGGGGCATGGAGTCGCCGGCGCTCGATCTTGTCACCCACGGGGGTGCGCAGCCGGGGCAAGATCCAGTGCCGGCCCCGCGCCACCGGCGCCGCGTGCGGCTCGTCCCGGTGCCACCGGTCCCGGTCGAGTTCACGGGCGAGCGGGCGGGCGAGGGGCCCCTCACCATGGGGCAGCTCAACATTCACATGTGGCTGAGCGAGATGCCCAGCCACTTGTACGCCCTCCTGTGCGCCGAGCTCCCGGTCCCGGCGGCGGGGCCGGCCGGCCCGGTGACCCTGGCCGACGCGGCCGGCGCCATCGCGGCCCTGGTCGCCCGGCACGAGGGCCTGCGCACGACCTACCGGCCCCCTGGGCAGCCCCGCCAGCACGTGGCCGCCTCCGGCGTCCAGCCGCTGGAGGTGTGCTCCCTGGGCGAGGGGCAGTGGGGGCCGGAGGACCGCCCCGCAGTGGCCGAGGCGCTCCTGCGCTGGCTGCGCGAGTCACCGGACCCGCAGCAGCGCGCGATGCGGGTCGTGGTGGCCATCGCGCCCGCCGGGGGCGATCAGGTCATCGCGTGCGCGGCCGCGTTCTCGCACCTGGCCGCCGACCAGGCCGCGATCGAGCTCCTCAAGCGCGACTTCGCCGCCCTGCTCGCCCCGCCCGGGGGGCGGCCGCTGGGACCACCGGGCCACCAGCCGCTCGACCAGGCCGAGCTGGAGACGACGCCAGCCGAGCGGGCCAAGGCCCAGGCGGCCCTGGCCTACGTGCGCGAGCAGGCGTGGCGGATCCCCCACTGCCTGTACGCGCTGCCCGGCGCCCGGCCCAGCGGGCAGTCACTGGCGGTGGAGCTCTCATCGCCGGCCGCCGCGATGGCCGTCCGCCACGTCGCGGCCCGCACCCGGGCGAGCCGGTCCAGCGTCGTGCTGGCCGCCCTCTGCGCGGTGGTCGCCCGCCGGGCCGGCTACGGGGAGCTGGTGCTCCCCATGTCATCCAGCGACCGGTTCGAGCCCCACCTGGCCAACTACGTCGGCACCCTCGCCCAGGGATCCATGGCCACCATCGAGACCGACGGCCGGAGCCTGGACGAGCTGGTCCGCCACACCTGGCTGCGGGCGCTGGAGGCGAGCCGGCAGGGCCGCTACGACGCCGCCCGGCGCGACGCCGGGGACCGGGTGATCGCCCGCGAGCGGGGGCTGCGCCTCAACTACGACCCGTTCTTCAACAGCCTCCTGCCCGAGTCATGGTCCGCGCTCACCGCGGGCGTCAGCGTCGCGCCCGAGGAGGCCGCCGCCGCCCTCGCCCGGACCACGTTGCGCTGGCGCCCCATGCCGCCCAACGAGTCGCCGATCCGCTTCACCCTGGGCCAGGTCGACGGCTGCCTGCGGCTGGACCTGTGGTGCGGCGACGACGGCCTGCTGCCCCGGGCCGAGGCCGAGTCGCTGCTGCTGGCGGCCGAGCGCCTCCTGGTGACCGCCGGGCGGGGCGACGTGCCCGCCAGCCGGATGCCGGAGGTCACCAGGCTGGCGCCCCTCGCCCAGCCGGCCGGGCGGATCCTGGTCGATCACTGCTGGGTGGACGTGGCCGACGTGCAGCGCCTGCTCGACGAGGCGGTCGCCCCGGCCACGGGCCGCGTCTTCGCCGCCGCCGCCGACCGCCCGCTGGTCGCCTACCTGGCCGCCACCGGCGGCATCCGCACCCCGCAGCAGGCGCACGCGCGCTGCCTGGCCGCCCTGGCGGGCCACCCGACGGCCATCACCCCGCGCTACTACGTCATCTGCCCGGCCGCGCCGGCCGACCCGGCCGGCCCCGCCGCCTGGCCGCCGCCCCTGGCGGCCGGCCCCGGTCGCGGTGCCGCCGCGTGCTGAGCGGAGCACGGGTGCCTGCCCTGAACGGCCGCCGGCGGCCGCGCCGTAGCATGGCCGGGTGAGCATCGCGTGGGAGCAGACGGGCCAGGAGCACAAGGAGCGAGTCGGGCGGCGGCCGGTCACCGAGCAGTCCTACCGGATGCCGGACGGGTCCCGGGCCGTGTTCACCATCATCGGCGACGCCCAGAGCCGGGCGGCCGCCTGCGTCGCCCTCACTCCCCGCCAGACGGTGGTGCTGGCCGAGCAGTACCGGCCCGGGCCGGGCCGGCTGATGATGGAGCTGCCCGGCGGCGGCGTCGACCCGGGGGAGGAACTGGCCGACGCCGCGGCCCGCGAGCTGGCCGAGGAGACCGGCTACGCGGCCGCCGAGCTGACGTTCCTCGGCGCGATGCGCTACGACGCCTACTCCGGCGGGACCCGCAACTACTTCCTCGCCACCGGCTGCGAGCGGCGCGCGGAGCAGCGCCTCGACCCGACTGAGTTCGTCGCCGTCCACGAGGTCACCCCGGCCGAGCTGGTGCGGCTCGCCCTGGACGGCCGCATGACCGACCCCGGCGGCGTCCTGCTGGCGCTGCCCTACCTGCTACCGGACCCGGGCGTGGCGGCCGTCCTCGCCCCGCGCCACCGGTAGCGGCCCGGCCCCGCCAGCCGCGAGGCGGCCGGTCACATGTCGCCGATGGCGGTCGCGGGCGACTCGATGCAGTCGGCGACGTAGCGCAGGAACCCGCCGGCCGTGCCGCCGTCGCACGCCCGGTGGTCGAAGGCCAGGGTCAGCTCGGTGACCTTCCGCACGGCGAGGCCGCCCCCCACCACCCAGGGGCGGTCGATGACGCGGCCCATGCCCAAGATGGCGACCTCCGGGTAGTTGATGATCGCGGCCGAGCCGTCAACGCCGAACATCCCGTAGTTGTTCACCGTGAACGTGCCGCCGGCCAGGTCGGCCGGGGCCAGGCGCCGCTCGCGGGCCGCCACCGCCCGCTGCGCCAGCTGCGCCGACAGGTCCCGGGTGGCCAGCCGGTGCGCGTCGGGCACGACCGGCACGACCAGGCCGTGCGCGGTCTGCGCGGCGAAGCCAAGGTTGACCCGCCCCGGCAGGACGATCTCGTCGCCCTCGATGCGCGCGTTGAGCTCGGGGAAGCGCCGCAGGCCCGCCAGCGCGAACCGGGCGAGCAGGGCCAGCAGGCTGACCGGCCGGGCGGGATCGGCCGCGTTCAGGGCCGCCCGCGTCTCGACCAGGGCGGTGGCGTCCGCGTCGACCCAGACGGTGGCCTCGGGGATCTCCCGGCGCGAGCGCGACAGCTTCTCGGCCGCCACCCGCCGCGCGCCCCGCAGCGGCACGCGCCGCTCGCCCGCGCCGCCGCCGGCCGTGCCGGCATCGGGGGCAGCGTCGTTGCCGGGGGGAGTGCCGTTACCGGGGGCGGTGCCGCTAACGGGGGCGGTGCCGTTACCGGGGGCGGTGCCGCTATGGGGAATGGGGGCCGTCGCCGGGCCCGCGTCCCGCGCGGCGATGGCGCGGCGGACGTCCTGGCGGCGCACCAGGCCGTCGGGGCCGGTCCCGGTCAGGCTGGCCAGGTCGAGGCCGGCGTCCCGGGCTTCCTTGCGCACCAGCGGGGAGACCACCGCCAGCCGGCCCGGGCGGCCCGGCCCCGGGGCGGCCGGGAGCGAGTCAGCCTGCGCTGGGCCAGTCGGCCCGCCGCCAGCCGCGCCCGCGGGGTTGGCCGGCGCTGAGCTAGCCGGCACCGAGTCAGCCGGCACCGAGTCAGCCGGCACTGCGGGCGCGGGGTCGGGCGGGGGAGGGCCGGCGGGCGCCCCGGCCAGGGCGCGGCGGCGGTGGCGCCGGGCGCGGGCGGGCGCCGCCGTCGTCCCGTAGCCGATCAGGACGCTGCCGCTCGGGTCCGCGCCCGCCGCCTCGCCGCCTGCCGCCTCGCTGGCCGCCGCCGGCCCGGGCACGACGACCCCGGGCTCGCGCAGGCCCGTGGCCGGCTCCTCGGCGGTGATCGTGACCAGGGGCTGGCCGACGCTGACGACGGTGCCCGGCTCGGCGTGCAGCCGGGCGACCGTGCCGGCGTAGGGGACCGGGACCTCGACGACCGCCTTGGCCGTCTCCACCTCGGCGATCACCTGGTCGATGGCGACGTGGTCGCCGGGCCGGACGCGCCAGGCGATGACCTCGGCCTCCGTCAGCCCCTCGCCCAGGTCGGGGAGCAGGAAGTCAGGCATCGCCGTCCTCCCACTGCAGCCGGGCGATCGCGTCCAGGATCCGGTCGACGCTGGGCAGGTGGAACTGCTCCAGGTGCGGCGGCGGGTAGGGCACGTCCAGGCCGGTGACCCGCAGGACCGGGGCCTCCAGGTAGTGGAAGCACTGCTCGGTCAGCCGGGCGGCGACCTCGGCGCCGTAGCCGGCGAAACCGGACGCCTCGTGCACGACGACGGCCCGGCCGGTACGGCGCACCGACGCGGTCACCGTCTCGTCATCGAACGGCGACAGCGAGCGCAGGTCCACCACCTCGACGTCCCAGTCCTCCTCGGCGGCGGCGGCCGCCGCCGCCTCCAGCGCGGTGGCGACCATCGGGCCGTAGGCGATGAGGGTGACGTCGCGGCCCGGCCGCCGCACCACCGCCCGGTCGATCGCCGGCCCCGCCGCCGTCAGGGCGGCGGCCTCCTTCGACCAGTAGCGCCGCTTGGGCTCCAGGAACACGACCGGGTCGGGGCAGTCGATCGACTGGCGCAGCAGCCGGTAGGCGTCGGCCGGGGTCCCCGGCGCCACCACCCGCAGGCCGGGCGTGTGCACGTAGTAGGCCTCGGAGGAGTCGCAGTGGTGCTCGACCCCGCCGATGCCGCCGCCGAACGGGACCCGGATGACGACCGGCAGCGCGACCTTGCCCCGGGTGCGGTTGCGGAGCTTGGCGAGGTGGCTGGTGACCTGCTCGAAGGCGGGGTAGGCGAACGCGTCGAACTGCATCTCGACCACCGGGACGAGGCCGTTCATCGCCATGCCGATGGCGGTCCCGACGATCGCCGACTCGGCCAGCGGCGTGTCGAAGACGCGCTGGTCCCCGAACCGGGCGGCCAGCCCGTCGGTGACCCGGAACACCCCGCCCAGGGGGCCAACGTCCTCGCCGAACACGACCACCCGCTCGTCGGCGGCGAGGCTGTCGGCCAGGGCCTGGTTGAGGGCGGCCGCCATCGTCACCGGGGCCGGGCCGGCCGCGGCGGTGCTGGCCGGCGAGGGGCCAGCTGACGGGGCGCTAGCGGGCAGGGTGCTGGTCACGGGGCGGCCTCCGCCAGCTCGGCCTGCTCTTTCAGTTCCGCCAGCAGGGCTGCCCGCTGCCGCTCCAGGGCCGGGGTCGGGGCCGCGTAGACATGATCGAAGAGGTCGGCCGGGTTGGCTCGCACCTCGGCGTTCATTTGCGCCCGGACGTCGCTGGCGAGCTGCTCGGCCTCGGCCGCCAGGCGCTGCGACGCCGCGTCGTCCAGCAGCCCGGCCGCCCGGAGGTAGGCCGCCAGGCGCGCGATCGGGTCGCGCTCCAGCCACGCGCTCACCTCCGCGCTGGGCTGGTAGCGGGTGGCGTCGTCGGCGTTGGTGTGCGCCTCGATCCGGTAGGTGACCGCCTCGATCAGCGTCGGGCCGTCCCCGGCGGCGGCCCGCCCGGCCGCCTCCCGTACCGCCGCGTACACGGCGGCGGCGTCGTTGCCGTCGACCAGCAGGGCCGGGATGCCGTAGCCGATCCCCTTGGCGGCCAGGCTCGGGGCCGCGGTCTGCTTGGCCAGCGGCACGCTGATCGCGTACCCGTTGTTCTGCACCAGGAAGACCACCGGTGCCTGCCACACGGCGGCGAAGTTGAGCGCCTCGTGGGTGTCGCCCTCGCTGGTGGCCCCGTCCCCGAGCAGGACGAGCGCGACCTGGTCCAGGTGGCGGAGCCGGGCCGCGTGGGCGAGGCCGACCGCGTGCGGGGTGTTGGTCGCCAGCGGGGTGCACTGCGGCGCGACCCGGTACTCGTGCGGATCGTAGCCGCAGTGCCAGTCGCCCCGCAGCAGCGTCAGCGTCTCCCGCGCGGGCACGCCGCGGGTGAGGATCGCGACCGAGTCACGGTAGGTCGGGAACAGCCAGTCCTGGTCGCGCAGCGCCAGGACCGGCCCTACCTGGCAGGCGTCCTGGCCATGGGAGGATGGGTAGACCGCGAGCCGGCCCTGCCGGGTCAGGGCGGTCGCCTGGGCGTCGAACCGGCGCCCGAGCACCATGGCGCGGTGCAGCGCCGACAGCACCGCGGCCCCGGGCAGGCGCAGGGGCCCGGGGTTGCCGCCGGGCCGGCCGCCGGGATCGATCAGCTGCAGCGGCGCCGCGCTCGGCAGGAGGCCGCCGCCGGCCGCCGCCTCGCCGGGACTGGGCGCGCCCGGGCCGGGCACGGCGGGGTGGGCGAGAGTCGTCACGGCTGCCCCCTTCAAGGGATCTTTCTTAAGAGCCTGCCCCTTTGGTGGACGAATTTCTAGTATCGACGCTCATCGCAAGACATAGTGCTGAATCCAGCGCGCTATGGTGGCCATATGACTACCAGCGACCTTCCGGCGGGCGGCCCCGGTGGACATATGGCCGCCATCGACGACACCGACCGGCAGATCGTCGAGGCACTGCGCGCTGACGGCCGCATGTCCATGCGCGCGCTCGCCGACCTGGTGCACATCTCGCGGGCGAGCGCGTACGCGCGGGTCGCCCGGCTCGAGCGCGACGGCGTGATCACGGGGTACGCGGCGCTGATCGACCCCGTCCGCTACGGCTACGCCCTGTCGGCCTACGTGTACCTGGACATCGCCCAGCGGTCCTGGAAGTCGGTCCGCGGCCACCTGCTGCGCATGCCCGAGGTCGACCACGTGGCGCTGGTGTCCGGCGAGCACGACATCCTGCTGCGCGTGCGCGCCCGCGACGCCGCGTTCCTGCGCGACGTCGTGCTGACGCGGCTGCAGGACATCCCCGAGGTCCGCTCGACCCAGACGGTGCTGATCTTCGAGGAGGCCACCCCCAGCGCGGGCCCGCCGCCCCCGGACCGGGACGCCTTATCAGGGCTTGCGGGCAAGGCCCCCGAGGTACAGCACGTCACTGATGCCCAGCGGCTCCCGCAGCGGCTCCTCCGGCTGCCACTGCACCAGGTGGACGACCCCCGGCGGCACCAGGTCGAAGCCGTCGAAGAACCGGGTGATCTCGTCGCGGTCGCGCAGCTGCCCCCGGCCGAGCGCCTTCAGCAGCACGTGCTCCAGCCCGCGGGCGGCCTCGGTGTAGTTGGAGAAGTGGGTGAGCAGCAGGTAGCTGCCGGGCGCCAGCAGCTCCTTGTAGCGGCCGAGGATCGCGTACGGGCCCTCCTCGTCCAGCACGTGGTGCACCACGGCGTTGAGGATCAGGCCGGTCGGCTGGGTGAAGTCGAGGAACCCGGCGATCTCGGGCCTGCCCAGGATCGCGTCGGGGTCGCGCAGGTCGGCGGTCACGACGGTGGTGGACACGTCGTTGGCCAGCAGCGCGCGGCCGTGCGCGAGGACGATGGGGTCGTTGTCGACGTAGACCACGCGGGCGGCCGGGTTCACCGCCTGGGCGATCTGGTGGGTGTTCTGCGCGGTCGGCAGGCCCGAGCCGAGGTCGAGGAACTGGGTGATGCCCGCCAGCGCCATGTACCGCACGGCCCGCCCCAGCAGGGCGCGGTTGCTGCGGGCCGCCTTGCCGCCGTCGGGGAAGACCTTGTTCACCTCGGCCGCCACCGCCCGGTCGGCGGCGAAGTTGTCCTTGCCGCCCAGCCGCGCGTCGTAGACGCGGGCGATGCTCGGCTTGGTGACGTCGATCTCCGGCGGCAGGTAGTCCGGGTCCGCGTGCGTCCAGCCCAGGTCCTGCCCGGTGAGCTCGCCCGCCATGATGAGATCACGTCCTTTAAATGCTTATCCGCCCGTATCGGCCATGCCGGTCGTATTGTAGCGCCGCGCGGGCCGCGTGCCCGCCCGCCGCCGCACCGTTCCCGCACCGCCGCCGTAGCGCGGGCAGGGTGCCGCTGCGAGCCGTGGCCGGGTGACCTTCCGGCCGCGCTCGTCATCGGCGACCTCGGCGGCCCGGCCGGGCACGTCGGCCATCGCCGCCGCCTGCCGGCGCGCCCCCGCCAGGGCCCTGGCCGGGCTCCGGGCAGCGTCGCCAGGACAGGGCGTCAGAACAGGGTCGGCTGCCCGGCCGGGGCGGGCTCGGGCAGCGGGTCCAGGCCCGGGACCCGCTCGCGGACGGCGGCGTGGAACTGGCGGGCGAGGGCGGGCGCGTCGGCGTTGTCGGGGGTGTGGATGAACACGGTCGGGGAGCGGCCCTCGCGCAGCCACCCGGCGACCGCCTCGGCCCACGGCTGCCACCCGGCGGCGGTGCGGGCCGGGTCGTCGCGGCCGATGTAGCGGACGACCGGGGAGCCGGTCAGGGCGCGGGCGCGGCGGGGCAGCCGCGGCTTCTTCGCCTGCGCCTCCCGCTCGGCGTCGCTGGCCGGCGGCCCGTCGAACAGCGCGGTCGTGTCGAACGTGGCCCACTCGCCGTCCACCGGGGCCAGCGCCCGCTCCAGGAGCGCGCCCGCGGCTGGGTCGGCGAAGAACGCCGGGTGCCGGACCTCCACGCAGCACCGGTACCCGCGCGGCACCCGCCGCAGGAACGCGGCCAGCGCCGGGGTGCCGTCGGGCCCGAACGACGGCGGCAGCTGCGCCCACAGGGCATGGGCGCGCGGCCCGAGCGGCTCGATCGCGTCGAGGAAGGCGCGCATCGGCCCGGCCACGTCCACCAGGCGGCGCTCGTGGGTCACGGCCCTGGGCAGCTTCAGGATGAAGCGGAAGTCCGGGCCGGCCTGCGCCGCCCAGGTGCGGACGGTGGCGAGGGCGGGCACCGCGTAGAAGGTCGTGTTCCCCTCGACCGCGTTGCACCAGGTCGCGTAGGCGCGCAATCGCTCGCCCGGCGGCAGCGACGGCGGCAGGTAGCGGCCCTGCCAGGGCGCGTGGCTCCACATCGCGCAGCCGACGTGGAGCCTCATGGACGCGAGGCTACCGGCATCGCGGCCGGCCCGGCCACGCCCGGCCCGGGTACCCTCGCGCCCGGCCTGGCCGGGGGGCGGACCTTGCCCGCGCCGCCCCCCGGCCCCGGGGCCGCTACGGGAGCGCCGGGCTGGCGTCCTGCGCCAGCTGCAGCGCCTGCTGGGGGAACCAGGCGCCCGCGGCCGGGTCGTCGAGGCCCCACAGCGGGTCGAACGTGGCCTGGCCGGCGGCGTCGGCCGGCCAGCCGGGCTGGCTGTAGGCGCCGTAGTCCCAGGCCCGCACCCCGCCGGCCGCGTCGCACTGGCCGTCGGACTGGCCCGGGGTCTTGACCCACAGGTAGGCGTCCAGCAGCGGGACGCCGGTCGAGTCGGTTGGCCGCAGGCCCAGGCCCGACCCGGGCGGGTTGCACCAGTTACCGGTCACGAGCGCCGCGATCACCGGCGCGGGCTGGTCGTACGGGGCCTGCGCGTAGGCCGCCATGCTGTTGTCGCCGTCGCCGTTGCGGCTGGTGTCGATGACGAAGTGGGCCGAGGCGACCGCGCCGTCCATGTTCTGGGCGTACCAGGCGGTGGTCAGGCCCCAGGTGCTGAAGTCCGACGGGGTCGCCGGGTAGTACTGGCTGGCGCACGCGCCCGGGTTCCCGTAGTCGGGGTTGGCCGGGTCGGTCACCATCGCGATGCAGTCCGAGATCCACGTCCCGTAGTCGGTGAGCTGGGGGTTGGGCTGGTAGTTCGACACGTTGACGTAGAACCCCTGCGCCCCCTGCACCCCGGCCGCCAGCAGCCGCTGGGCCATGGTGCCGACTGACTGCCAGGCGCTGTGGGTGCCGTCAAGGTAGACGCTCACGCCCGGCTGGGCCTCCAGCGCGGTGACGGCCGCCTGGATCTCCGCGTAGCGCTCGTCGTCGGTGAACGGGTACGTCGCGGTCGGCCCGCCGCAACCCGACGGGAGGTTGCCGAGCGCGTCCGGCTCCAGGATGACCACCGCCCGGCCGTGGCCGATCCCGGCCGCGAAGGCGCTGATCCACGCGTCGTAGTCGGCCTCGGTGAGCGCGCCGCCGGCCGAGTACTGGGCGCAGTCCCGGCCGGGGATGTCGTAGGCGACCAGGACCGGCACCGCCCGCTCGAGCGCCGCCTGCGCCATCGTCTGCCGGACCTGCGACTGGACCTGGGCGGGGGTCCCGCTGGTGAACCAGGCGGCCCGGGGGTAGGCCTCCATCTCGGCCAGCCGCGCCGCGTCCTTGAGGTCACGCGCCTTGAGCAGCGCCAGGGCCTGCTGGGGGGCGCCCGCCGTCGGCGGGGGGACGAACATCCGGGTGCCGGGGGTCACGCCCCGGGCCGGCGTGCCCGCCGCCGGGGCGGCTTGCCCGGCGGGCGCCGCGACGGCCGGGATGGCCGCCGCTGATCCGGTGATGAGGGCCGCCAGCAGCGCGGCCGCGACCGATGCCGGCCGCAGCAGGCGGCTCGCCGAGATAATGCGCATGGGACTCCCGCGACGTCGAGGGGCGTTATGGCCATTTCTGGACATGACGCTAACAGCGGGATATGCGCCGGTCAATAAACCGGTTTAGCAGTCGTGCCCCGCTCCGCGCGGGCGGGCATGAGCCGAGGCTGGCTCCCGCCCGTCCCGGGAGCCAGCCCCAGTTCCGCGCGAGGTCACTCCGTCCTCGGCGGCGTCCCCGTCCCCGCGGGGTCAGGGGTGGTGCCTACTGCTGGATGAACCGCTCGTAGCTGACGTTGCTGTCGCACGGCCAGGTCTCCAGGTGGGTGCCGTTGGCGACGCTCGGCGCCCGCAGGCAGTAGCCAGGCTCGGTCGTGCTCTCCCACACGTCGTACCAGCCGGGGCCGCCGGTCGGGTTGTCGGCGGCGAAGACGTCCCACTGCTGGCGGGCGTCCGCCGCGTCGCAGGAGCCCAGCGTCACCTGGGCCGCCCCGGCCCCGGCGGGCGGGGAGGTGATGCAGTTGCCGGTGTTCGCGTTGCGGAAGGTGAACAGGCCGGTGGTGGTGTTGAAGCCCTCGAGCCAGTGCTGCTCGGCCCCGCCGGTGCAGTTCCACATCTGGAGGTTCTGGGCGTTGGTGGTGTCGTTGTCGAGGCAGTGGTTGTGGGCGCCGTTCCAGACGGCCATCTCGTTGCCGGCCGAGGCGTTCGCCTGCGTCGTGCCGGCCACGGCGGCGCCGCCGATGATCGCCAGTCCCGTAACTGAGAGCGCCAGCGCTCGCTTGAGCTTGCTCATGACTTGCTTCCCCGGTTCTCTTGCGTGAGGCTTCGCTGAAGGTCACTGGCCGAAGGCGCCTCACTACGTTCCGGCCAGCGCTATGAGCTTCGCGCGGGGCCCGGAAAAGCGGCTGAAAGGTCGCTGAAACACCTGGCAGCGCAGGCCGGGAGGGCCCGTCGCTGAAACGCTGGGCGGGCCGCGGGCCGGCCCACGGGGAGGCGGAGGGCCCGTGAAGGGTGACGGATCTGGCCAGGACAGCGCGCAACCGCTTCCCGCCGGGCCGGTCCACCGTCCCGTTGCCCATCCGCATCGCGTTCGCCCAGGTAGCAGGCTCGCTGAGGGGCACTTAGGCACAGCCGGGCGGCCGTTGTCCACCGTTTCCGGCCCGCTAGCCACAGGCCGCGCCGGCGTGGCGCACGCCATTGCCCACAAGATTTCCACAGTTCTTGTGGATAACCGCTGGTCACCCGCGCGCCGCGCGGGCGGAGGCGGCTGGCCGCTCTCCCGTTGCCGGGCCGTCATTTTGCCCCCGGGCACTGGCGGCTGGCGTGCGGCGCGACCCGGCTGCGGGGCGCCGCTGGCGGTGACGGGGCGATCGCCTTACCTTCGATCGGGCCCATGATGGCGGCGGGGCATTACCCTGGAAGTCCTAGCCGCATTTGCGGGCGGGCAATCGGCCAGGAAGCGGAGGGACATGAGGCATCGCGAGTGGGACGGCGCGCGCTCCGATGCCAGTGCCCCCCAGCCCCAGGGCGGTCCCCAGCCCGCCACGACGGCCCCGCACCCCGGTGCGGGCGGGCTGCCCGTGCGCACGCCCCGGCACCGGCCCGCCGAGTCCCCGGAGCGCGACCCCGCCGACCGTGACCCCGATGAGCGCGGCCTGAGTGACGAGGCCCTCGATGAGCGCGAGGCCGGGCCCGGGACGGGCAACGGGTACGGGCACGATGGCTACGGCCGCGACCCGCGCGACGGCTTCGCCCGCGAGGACGCCGACGGCTACCGGCGCGACGAGCTGGCCGGCTACGGCCGCCGCGAGCCGGGGCGGCGCGACCCGCGCGACCCGGCCGCCCCCCGTGACCCGCGTGATCCCCGCGACCCGCGCGACCCTGGCCCGTTCGGCCCCCGCGACGGCGGCGGCTACCCGCGGCGCGACCAGCCCCGGTACCGGCCGCGCGACCCCGGCGGGACCGGCCTGCCCGCCGGGCCGGGCCAGCGCCGCGAGGCGCTGCGGGACCCGCGCGACCGCGAGGGCGAGCCCCGGGACGGCGCCCCCCTGCGGGACCAGGGCAGCCCCAGGGACGGCGGTGCTCCCAGGGACGGCAGCGGGCCCAGGGACGGCAGCGGGCTGCGGGACGGGGCCGGGCTCAGGGACGGCGGTCCCCGCGAGGGGGCCCACCGTGAGGCCGGGCACCGGGACGGCAGCGGCCCGCGCGACGGCGGGCACCGGGACGGCAGCGGGCACTGGGACGGCAACGGGCACCGCGATGGCGGTGGCCGCCGCGACGGCGGCCCGCGGGACGCGGGCCGCCGGGCGGCTGGCCCGGCGCTGCGCGACCCGGGCGTCCGTGATGCTGGCTCGCGGGAATCCGGCCTGCGCGAGCCCGGCCTCCGGGAGCCCGGCCCGCAAGGCCCGGGCACGCGGGAAGCGGGCCTGCGCGACAGCGGCCCGCGGCTGGCCAGCCCGCGCGACGAGGGCCGCCGCTCCGGCGACGACCAGGTCCGGCAGCTGACGGCCGACCTGCGCCAGTACCAGAAGGAGGCCCTGGCCGCCCAGCGGGAGCTGGCCGAGGCCCGGCACCGGCTGCGGGAGCTTGAAGGACCGGTCACCGAGCGGATCGAGCAGCTCCTGCAGGCCGCGCGGGAGCAGGCCGAGGGGAGCGTCGCGGCGATCCTGGCCGACGCCGAGGCCACCCGCCAGGCGGCCCAGGCCCAGGCGCAGGAGGCGCGGGCGGCCGCCGAGCAGGACGCTGACCGGGTCCGGGCGCAAGCCAGCGCCGATGCCACTGGCGTCCGCGAGGAAGGCGCCCTGGAGGCCGAGGAACTACGGGCGGCGGCGCGGGCCGAGGGCGCCGAGCTGCGCGCCGCCGCCCAGGACGTGCTGGCGAGTGCCGAGCGGTCAGCCGAGGCAACCCGGGCCAATGCCGTCCAGCAGTCCGACGAGGTCGTCTCCAGCGCGTCCGGCCAGGCCGAGGAGATGATCTCCGGGGCCGAGCGGGAGGCCGCCGAGCGGCTGGCCGCGGCTGACCAGGACATCGCCGCCCGGCGGGCGGCGGGCGAGCGGGAGAGCGCCGCGCTGCGGGCCGCCGCCGAGCGGGAGCTCGCGCAGCTGAAGGCGGCGGGCAAGCGCGAGCACGACGACGTCATCGCCGACGCCCGGCGCAAGGCCGACGAGCTGCGGGCCAAGGTCCAGCGCTTCATGGAGGAAAGCGAGTCGCTGCGCTCCCAGGCGGCGGCTGAGTGGGAAGTCGAGCTGGCCGCCCGCCGGGAGGCGTCCGAGCGCCAGGAGGCCGAGCAGCTCGAGACCACCCAGGCGGCCACCCGCAAGATGGTCCAGGAGGCCGAGAAGCGCGCCGCCGAGGCCGACAAGCAGGCCGCTGAGGCCCGCACGCAGAGCGAGCAGGCCCGCGCCGACGCCGAGAAGCGGGCCGAGGCCATCGTGACCGAGGCCAGGCAGGCGGCGACCGAGATCCTCGCCAAGGCGAAGGAGAAGGCCCGCAAGGCCCTCACCGCCGCCGAGGCCAGCGCGGACGACCGGCGCGCGACCATCCAGCGCGAGCTCGACGAGCTGACCAAGCAGCGCGACGGCGTGGCCGTGCACCTGGAGAAGATGCGCGCCGTCTTCGGCAGCCAGCCCTCCGCCTGATAACAGCAAGAAGCGGCGGCCCGCCTGGCCCCCGCACTCGACTAACCCCTGATAACAGCAAGAAGCGTGCCCGGTGGCCGGAACGCTCGCCGTTTCCTGGTGCCGCATTCGGACCCGCAGCACCGGCCCGGGCGGATCGAGCGCTACAGCTACCGCTGGTGCCATGGCCCGGCCGGCGGCGCCCAGGCGTTCCGCCTGCTCGGGCAGGTGGCCGGCGACCCCGCCGGGGCAGTCCTGGCCGACCGCTGCTGGCGCACCGTCACTGCCTCGGGCCTGCCCCGGCGGCGGCCCGGCTTCTGGGACAACAGCGGCCGCTGCTGCGGCACCGCCGGGATCCTCGCCCTGGCGTGCGACCGGCAGGCCGAGCAGGGCGACGGCCTCCCGTTCGCGGCCGTCCTGGCGGCCGACCTCGCGGCCCGCGCCGCCACCGACGCGGCTGGCGCCCGCTGGAGCAACCACGAGCACCGCGCCACCCCGCCCGAGCTGGCCCCGCGCACCGGCTGGGCCATGGGCAACGCGGGCATCATCCGCGAGCTGCTGGGCCACGCCCGCCTCCAGGCCGGCCGCGACCCCGGCCACGCGATCGCGTGGCCCGACCACGCGCCGCCCGCCCCCGGGCCGTGAGCGGTCCCGGCCGGGGGCCCCGCCTGCGGGACAACTGATAACAGCAAGATGCGCGAGCGCGGTCCCCGGTCACCGCCCGCCGGACCCGGCCTGCCACTGATAACAGCAAAAGCCGGCTGCGCGGGCGGCGGGAATCAGCCGTCCCCGCGTCAGCGCGAGCCGTCCCCGCGCAGCCAGTCCAGGTAGCGGCCGGGGCCTGCCCCGTGCGCCTGGTCCTGGGCCCCGTGGCGGACGTGCGCCAGGGCGCCGTCGGGGGCGATGCGCAGCATGGTGGTGGCCGCGTGGGCGGCGCCGGCGTCGCGCGCGTGGTCGGCGTCCGTGACGGGGGTGCCGGGCCCGAACATCGCCGCGGCCCGGGCGGCGGTGGCCGCCGGGGCCTGCCCGGTGCGGTTGGCGCTGCTGACGTACAGGCGCGGGAAGCGCGCCAGCAGTGCGGCCAGGGGCCGCCAGCGGGCGCCGAAGAGCAGCAGGTGTCCATCGAGCAGGGCGGGCAGTGCCCAGGCCGGTAGCGGCGCGCTGGCGCGCACGGGCACCAGGAGGGTGACCAGTTCGGCCCGGAGCAGGGCCAGCGCCCGGCCGAGGGCGGCGGGCTCCAGCTCCAGGGCGGGTCTGACGCTGGCCCAGGTGGTGTCGCCGTGGACCCGCAGGGCAACGTTCTGGCCGTCCGGCCGGGCCTTGGCGTCGTTGACGGCGCGGGGGCTGGTGGCGGCCACGACGTAGGTCAGCGGGCTGGGGTTGGGCAAGATGGCGGCCCGGCCGCCGGCCAGGGCCTCGGCGGCGGTGTCGGTCTCGAGCCGGGCGGTGGCCGGCATGGGGAGGTCCCTTCAGGGCGCGGGCGCGGTGGTGGCGGCGGTGAGGCCATCGAGGTAGGTGGCGAAGTCGGCGTCGGGGACGATGGCCTGGCCGAGCCGGTAGGCGCGGTCCTTGACCCAGGCCAGGGCCGCGCGGGCCTGGGCCGGGTCCAGGCCGTGCCCGAGGCGCTCGGCGACCGCGCGCAGCACCCGCTGGCTCGCCAGGTGGGTCAGGACCACGGTCGGGGCCAGGACCAGGTGCTGCTTGGGGGTCGTAGGGCCGGAACGTCTGCGGGTGCGTGAACGGGGTGCCGGTAGAGATCGTGGCGACCCCGGCGCCCACGATCGGCGTGGTGACGGTGACCGGGACGCCGGTCTCGGCCGACACCATCCGGGCGATCCCGGGCAGCCGGGTGAGGTCCGGCGCCGTCCACCAGGGCTCGCAGCCCGGCCCCAGGACCTGCGCGGCCTTGGCCGGGTCGTGGGCCAGCAGGAACAGCAGCTGCTCGGTGGCCACCATGCCGCTGCGCTCGGCCATGCCCAGCCAGGAGCAGGCCGCCACCCGCGCCCCGCCCTCCAGCGCGGCCAGGGTGTTGGCCAGCCCGAGGCCGCGACGATGAGCATCACCCCGCCCGTGCGCCGCGCCGCGGACCGCGCTCAGGGCCAGCCGCACGTCCGCCGCCGTGCCCCGGCAGATCGCCGCCGGGCTCACCGAGCCCTGCGTTTCCAGGGCGACCTGGCGCGTCGCCGCGAGCTCCTGCGCGCACACCGAGGGGAAGCCCGCGGCGAATACCACGTGGCGCGGCCCGTCCGCCCCGGAGATCGCCCCCTGTTCCCGCGCCAGCCGCATCGCCGGCACTGACCAATTACGTGCATCCATGGCACTTTACGTATACCTGCCGAATGCGTATTTTCCGGGCAGTCAATGGCCGGCCGGCCATTTCCCCGGGCATGGCTGATAACAGCAAGAAGCGGCAAGGGCAGGCAGGTTCCCGCGCACGGCATCATCGGCTAGGGTGCCGGTCACCCGGCTGGCGCGATCACCGCGAGCAGGGCCTGCCGGAAGCGCTCGGCGCCGGGCCCGCCGAGCGGAGCTGCCGCTCGCGGTCTACTCACTGGTGGCCCTGGCCTGCGAGCTCCTGCCGCCCGCGCTCGCCCGGGGCGCGGTAGTCGTCTCGCTCGTGGCCGGGGCCAGCGCCGTGCGGGATCTCATCAGTGGCCCTCGCCGCCGGGGCAGCCCGCCTGGCGCTGTCTGCCCCGAGGCATCCTCGGTCACGGTCTCTGATAACAGCAACAAGCAGAGAAGCCAAGCGACAAGCAACAGCATGCCGCGCCTGGACGGAGATTAACGTGAGACGAAGCCGCCGCCGTGCCTTCCGGATCCCCGGGAGCGCCAGCCCCGGACCCGGCGGCCGGGGGTTCAACGGGCGGGGGTTCAA
>DATBEM010000206.1:0-28748 GCA_036276115.1 Trebonia sp. | reverse complement strand
CGGTCCAGGTGGCGCCGGTCCAGGTGGCGCCGGTCCAGGTGGCGCCGGTCCAGGTGGCGCCGGTCCAGGTGGCGCCGGTCCCGGTGGCGGCGCCCGCCGCGGACGGGGGCTAGCCCCCGTGCGGGTGATCGCGACCGCCGGGCACGTCGACCACGGGAAGTCGACCCTGGTCCGGGCGTTGACCGGGATGGAGCCGGACCGGTGGGCGCAGGAGCGCCTCCGGGGGATGACGATCGACCTCGGCTACGCCTGGCTGACGCTGCCCGGCGGCGAGCAGCTGGCGTTCGTGGACGTGCCCGGCCACGAGCGGTTCGTGCCGAACATGCTCGCCGGGCTCGGTCCGGTGCCCGCCGTCATGTTCGTGGTGGCGGCCGACGGCGGCTGGATGCCGCAATCGGCCGAGCACCTCGCGGCCATCGACGCCCTCGGCGTCCGCCATGGCCTGCTCGTGGTGACCCGGGCCGACCTGGCCGACCCGGCCCCGGCGCTGCGCCAGGCGGCGGCCCAGATCGCCGCGACCAGCCTCAGGCCGGTCGACTCGGTCGCGGTGAGCGCGGTCACCGGCGCGGGCCTGCCCGAGCTGCGGGCCGCCCTCGCCCGGCTGGCGGGCGCCCTGCATTCGGCTAGTGGCGCTGCCAGCGGCACCGAGGCTGACGGGCGAGCGGTCCGGCTGTGGCTCGACCGGTCGTTCAGCATCAAGGGCAGCGGCACCGTCGTCACCGGCACCCTGCCCGCCGGGACGGTCCGGGCCGGGCAGGAACTGCTGCTGGCGCCCGCGCTGCTGCCCGTCCGGGTCCGCTCCCTGCAGGCGCTGGGTGAGCCCGCCGACGCGGTGAGCGCGGTCGCCCGGGTGGCCCTGAACCTCCGGGGCGTCGCCCCTGACGTCCCCGAGCGCGGCATGGCCCTCGTCGAGGCCGGCCGCTGGACGCTGACCACCCAGGTCGACATCCGCATTGACCTCCCCGCCCCGGCCTGGCCCGGGAGCCAGGCGGGACCGGGGGAACACGGGGCCGGGTCGCGTGCGGGCGGGGTCCCGGCCACGCGCCAGCGGCTGCCGGCCGAGCCCCTGGTCCACATCGGCTCGGCCCGCACCCCGGCCCGGCTGCGGGTGCTCGGCGAGCCGACCGGCGGTGCGGCTAGCGGCGGTGCGGCTAGCAGCGGTGCGGCTGGCACTCGTGCGGCCAGCCCCGGCGCGCTCGGCGACGGTCCGGCCACCGGCAGCCTGCCCGGGAGCGGGGCAGCGGCCGGCGGCGGGGCGGTCGCCTTCGCGCGCCTCACGCTCCGCGACCCGCTGCCGCTGCACGCGGGCGACCGGCTGCTGTTGCGCGACCCGGGAACCCGGGTGCCCGCGTCCTCGGCCGGGGCCGGCGGCGCCCTCATCCTCGGCGCGACGGTGCTCGACGCGGCCCCGCCCGCCCTGCGCCGCCGGGGCGCCGCCGCCGCCGCGGCCCGTGAGCTCGCCGCCTGGCCCGCCGTCCCCCGGGCGGCCGACCTGCTCGCCCGGCACGGCTTCCTGCGCGCGAGCACCCTGGCGGCCATGGGCATCGCGGACCGGCCCGCCCCCGTCGCGGGAGACTGGCTCGTCGACCCGGCCCGCTGGGCGGACCTGCGCGCGCGCCTGCCCGAGGTCGTCGCGCAGTTCGCCGCCCGCGACCCGCTCGCCCCGGGCATGCCGCTCGAGGCCGCCCGCGCCGCCCTCGGCCTCCCCTCCCGCGAGCTAGTCACCGCCCTCGCCAGGGCCGGCCGGGAGCCGCGGCCGGGCCAGGCCGCCGTCGAGCCCGGCGGGGGGTACCTGCGGCTGGCCGGGGCGCCGGCGGGCGGGTCGCTGCCGCCGCGGGTGGCCGAGGCGGTCCGGGCGGTGCTCGCCGACCTGGCCGCCGACCCGTTCGCGGCGCCCGACGCGGGCCGGCTGCGCGCGCTCGGCCTCGACGGCAAGGCGATCGCGACGGCCGCCCGGGCGGGGATGCTGCTGCGGGTCTCGGCCGAGATCGTCCTCGCCCCCGGGGCCGACCAGGCGGCCGCCGCCGCCCTGCGGCAGCTCCCGCAGCCGTTCACCACCTCGCAGGCCCGCCAGGCACTCGGCACCTCCCGCCGGGTCGCGGTCCCCTTGCTGGAGTACCTCGACCGCGCCCGCGTCACCGAGCGCCTGCCCGGGGACCTGCGCCGCGTCCGCTGAGCCTAGCGGCGCGCGGGCGGGTTGCGCGCGTAGAGCTGGCCGGTGCCCCAGGAGTAGCTGCCGACGCTGGTGAAGGTGCGGTAGAACCACGACAGCAGGGCCGGGGTCCACGGGATGCGGCGGGCCGAGCCCTGCCCCGGGCCGGGGCCGGGGGTGAACCAGACGTAGTCGGCCCGCGCGAGCCATGACTTCCAGGCCGCGACGACCGGTGCCTGGCTGGCCGCGCCGCCCTGGACGCTCGCGCCGCCGCTGAGGACCAGCGTCTGGGCGAGGGAGTCGACGATGACCGGGCAGCCGGCCCGGTAGCCGGTGAACCGGTCGGCCGCGATCGCCAGCGACACCTCGTCGGTGACCACGCACGCCCCCGGCGGGATCTGGTGGGCGATCGCCTGCGCGGTGACCTGCGTCATGGGGCAGATCTCGCGCACTTGCAGCGCCGCCATGAGCGCCAGTCCCAAGGCGAGGACCGCCGCGACCCAGCGCCCGCCCGCGCCCTCGCGCGCGGCCGGCCGGCCACGGCCCCCGGGCGGCGCGAGCCCGGCCCAGCCGCCAGCCCGCAGCGCGCCGCCGGAGGCCCAGGCGCCGTATCCCGCCGGATCGCCGTATCCCGCCGGATCGCCGTATCGCGCCCGGCCGCCGTATCCCGTGGGTCCCCCGTGCCCGCGCGGGCCGTCACCAGCCGGCCTACGGTACCCCGGCGGGCTGACCACGCGGACCCGGAGGGCGCCGGGCCGGACGGCCGGGGCGCGGCGCAGTGCCGCCATCGCCCCGCCCGCCGTCAGCGCGAGCCACGGGGCCGGGAAGTCCGGGTAGTGGTAGAAGAACGCTGAGTAGCTCACGATCGCGATGCAGGCCAGCGTCGCGGTGGCGACCGCGAACCAGTCCAGCGGGGTGAGCGGCGCGACCGGGGCCCGCAGCCGCCGCCAGTAGCAGGCCGCCAGCAGGGCGGCCAGCCCCGCCGCGACCGGGTAGGGCAGCCACGCCAGAGTAGATCCCGGGCTCAGCGGGGCGGCGCTGCCGACGGCGTAGATTGAGGTCGTCCCGGCGTTCAGGTCGAGGTAGCCATGCACGTTGAGGACGTCGATCAGGCCGGTCAGGTGGGCCAGCCGGGCCGCGAGCGGCACGTACGTGCCGGTGCGAGCGGCCTGGTCGGTGATCGTGCTGCGCACCAGCGCGGCCGGGGCGGCCACCGCGAACGGCAGCAGCGGGACGGCGAACCCAGCCGCGACCCCGGCCGCGTAGCGCGAGGCCGCCCGAACGCCCGGGTGGCGGTGCCCGCGCGGCAGGCACGCGGCCAGCAGCAGCGCCGCCAGGACCCCGGCCGGGACGGCGGCCCAGAACTTCACCGTCGTCGCCAGCCCCATCGCCAGCCCGGCCCACAGCAGCCGCCGCGGGCTGGCGAGCCGGCCCCGACGGAACGCGGCCGTGACGGCGAGCAGGCACAGCAGGTTCATCCACGGCTCGAGCATGAGCGTGTGCGCCGTCGCGATGTCGTCGGGGTAGACCGCGAGGACACCGCAGGTCACCAGCGTGACCGCCGGGCCCTGGGACCGCACCAGGCGGCCGGCCAGCGGCACGCAGGCCGCGCTGGCGAGGGCGGTCAGCAGCCGGGCCGCCGCGAGCGCCTTGACGGTGGTGGTGAGCGAGGCGAGGAAGGCGACCGGCGTCATCAGCAGCAAGATTCCCGGCGGCTGGATGAAGGCGAAGTCCCGGTACGGGATCGCGCCCTCGGTCATCCGGATCGCCGCGCCGAGGTACACGCCGTCGTCGTACTCGGTGATCCCGGTCAGGTAGCCCGGCCTGGTCAAGGTGAACAGCCGCAGCCCCAGCGCGACGACGGCGGCCAGGACCACGACCCGGCCCGACGGGGTACCCCAGTAGTCCCGCGCCGGCCCGCGCAGCTCCCGCAGCAGCGGGACGCGCCGCACGTCAGCAGTGGTCCCGAGATCGGCCGTCACGGAGGGAAGATATCAGGTGACAGTCAGTAGCCAGAGGATATCGGGCCGATTATCGCCGTTCCCGGCCCGGATCGCCGGTCAGACCGCGAGCCACACGGCGGTGCCGGGCGGCACCGCCGCCGGGCTGCTGGCCGGCAGCTCGCCGCTGGCCAGCAGGACCTCGCGGTGCGGGGGGAGCGGCACCGGCTCCGCCCCCAGGTTGGCGAGGAACTCAAAGCCGGGCTCGCGCCGGAACCACAGCACGGTCGCGGCGGGCGCGTCGAGCCACTGGAGCCGCCCGTCCCCGCTGCCGCCCATCGCCCCGGTCCCGCCCGTCTCCCGGGCGCCCCCTAGCGCCAGATGGCTCCGGCGCAGTCGCAGGGCCGCCCGGTACAGGCTCAGGAACGAGGCCGGGTCGCCGTCCTGGGCCTCGACGCTGAAGGCCCCCCAGCCGGCTGGCATCGGCAGCCAGGGGGGCGCGGCGGGTCCCGTGCTCGTCCGGGAGAACCCGAGCGAGGGGCCACTCGCCGACCAGGGCAGGGGAACGCGGCACCCGTCCCGGCCCGGCAGCCGCCCGCCCGTGCGGCGGAAGGTGGGGTCCTGGCGGGCCGCCGGCGCGATGTCGGTGACCTCGGGCAGGCCGAGCTCCTCGCCCTGGTAGATGTAGGCGGAACCGGGCAGCGCCAGCAGCAGCAGGGCCGCCGCGCGGGCTTGGGCCGGGCCGCCGAGCCGGGTGGCGGGCCGGACCACGTCGTGGTTGCCGAGCACCCACGGGGCCTGCGACCCGTTGGTCATCTTGAAGGTCGTGTCGATAGCGGCCCGGATCTCAGGGGCGGACCAGGCCGCGAGGATGAAGTCGAAGTTGAAGACCTGCGGCAGTTCGTCCGGGGCGAGGTACGGGCGCAGGGTCTCCTGGTTGTCGTACCAGATCTCGCCGATCGCGGTCCGCGCGCCCGGGAACGTCGACGTGGGGTAGGAGTCGAGGATCTTGCGCCACGACCGGTACAGGCCGTGCAGTTCCGGCTGGTGGTAGTAGCCGGAGGGCGCGTGCGACCGGACTGCCGTGGGGGTGTCGGCCAGCCGCGAGTCCTTGAACAGGCCGTGGGCCACGTCGACCCGGAAGCCCGCCACCCCCCGGTCCAGCCAGAACCGCAGCACGTCCTCGAACATGGTCACCACCGCCGGGTGACGCCAGTTGAAGTCGGGCTGGCTCCCGTCGAACAGGTGCAGGTACCAGTCGTCGTCGGGCCCGGCCGCCTGCGGGGAGCGACTCCCCGGGACATCCCGCGCCCGGTCCCAGGCCGGCCCGCCGAACGCCGACGGCCAGTTGTTGGGCGGCTCGGCCCTGTCCGGCCCCCGGCCCGGCCGGAAGATGAACAAGTCCCGCTCGGGACTGCCCGGCCCGGCCGCCAGGGCCGCCCGGAACAGCGGGTGGTCCCACGAGCAGTGATTCGGGACGACGTCGACGATGACCCGGATGTCGCGCAGGCGCGCGTCCGCGACCAGCGCGTCGAACCCGGCCAGGGTGCCGAGCCGGGGATCCACGTTGCAGTAGTCGGCCACGTCGTACCCGCCGTCGTGCAGCGGCGACGGGTAGAAGGGGGTCAGCCAGATCGCGTCGATGCCCAGGTCGGACAGGTAGTCCAGGCGGCTGCGGAGGCCCTCCAGGTCACCGATGCCGTCCCCGTCGTGGTCAGCGAAGCTGCGCGGGTAGACCTGGTAGACAACGGCGTCCTTCCACCATGGGCTGTTCCTGGCGGCCACGGGTTCTCCTATAGTCAGCGGTGGAGGCGTCTGGGTTCCTGGTGGTCCCCCTGGTCTTCAAAACCAGTGGGCCGCGCGCCGCGCGGTCGGCGGGTTCGATTCCCGTCCGCCTCCGCCTCCAAACCTACGCCGCCCGCTTCCGGGGCGGCGCGCCGCCCCGGAACAGCAGGCTCGGAGGGCTTGTTACGTCCTAAGGGACAACTTCCCGCGCCGGCGGGGCAACTGCGGCGTCGCGGTGGCTGTGCCGCCGGAACTGACGCATAGGCTGAGGCGATGCTGGCTGACTCATACGGGCGGATAGCCACCGACCTGCGGTTTTCGCTCACCGATCGGTGCAACCTGCGGTGCGCCTACTGCATGCCCCCCGAGGGGCTGGAGTGGCTGCCCAAGCCGGAGGTGCTCACCGCGCCTGAGGTCATCCGGCTGGTCCGGATCGGGGTCGAGCTCCTCGGCATCCGCGAGGTCCGGTTCACCGGCGGGGAACCGCTGCTGCGCCGCGACCTGCCCTCGATCGTCGCCGCCGTCAGCGCGCTGGCGCCGCGCCCGGAGGTCTCGCTGACCACGAACGGGATCGGGCTGGCGCGGCTGGCCGCCCCGCTGCGCGCGGCCGGGCTGGACCGGGTCAACGTCTCCCTCGACACGCTCCGCCCGGAGGTGTTCCGCAAGCTGGCGATGCGTGACCGGCTGCCTGACGTCCTTGACGGGCTGGCCGCCGCCGCGGCCGCCGGGCTCGGGCCGGTCAAGGTCAACGCCGTCTTGATGCGCGACGCGAATGACGACGAGCCCGCGTCGCTGCTGCGGTACTGCCTCGACCACGGGTATGAGCTGCGCTTCATCGAGCAGATGCCACTCGACGCCCAGCACGGCTGGAAGCGGTCGGAAATGGTGACGGCCGACGAGATCTTCGCGCTGCTGTCGAAGGACTTCACCCTCATCCCCGAGGCGGCCCGCGACCGGGGCCCTGCCCCGGCCGAGATGTTCCTGGTTGACGGCGGCCCCGCCCGGGTCGGGGTGATCGCGTCGGTGACCAGGCCGTTCTGCGGCTCCTGCGACCGGGTCCGGGTGACCGCCGACGGGCAGGTCCGCAACTGCCTGTTCGCCCGGGAGGAGAGCGACCTGCGCGCCCTGCTGCGCGGTGACGCGCCCGACGAGGCGATCGCCGAGCGATGGCGAGCCGCGGTCGCGGTCAAGCTGCCCGGCCACGGCATCAACGACCCGACGTTCCTGCAGCCCGAGCGGCCCATGTCGGCGATCGGCGGCTAGCCCGCCGCCGGCGGCCCGATGACTGGCGCGGCCGCCACGCGTCACCACTGGGCAGGCCCTGGCAACCGGCCGGGGCTAACCGTGCGGAGATGAGCATCGTGGCCAGGTTCGTGACGATCGGGTACGGCGACAAGGCAGGCTACGACCGTACCGCCCCCTCCGTGCGGGACGCCGCCCACGAGCACGATGCGCGGATGCGCGGCGACGGCGTCGAGATGGGGATCGCCGGCCCGCCGGTGCAGGTCCGCAACCATGACGCGGCCGGGGCCGAGCAGCGGCCCGGCCCGTTCCTGCAGGCGGACCTCCCGGTGGCGGGCTTCGCGATCATCGAGGCGGCCTCGCTGGCGGAGGCGGTGGAGCTGGCCGCCGGGACCCCGTGCGCCGTCGCCCACGGGGTCGTGGAGGTGTGGCCCCTGCAGCAGCCGTCCTAGCGCTCCCGCTTACGCCATCGCGCGGGAGTAGGCGCGGGTGCCCCACCAGATCGCGAGCGCGGCCGCGGCGGCGGTGACCGCGAAGCCGGCCCCGACCACGGCGGTGCCCACCGTCCCGGCCGCCAGGTCCCGGGCCGCCGCGACCGCGTAGTACATCGGGTTGAGGTGGCCGAGCACCCGCAGCCAGGGCGGCCCGAGCGACAGCGGCAGCAAGATCCCCGACAGCAGCGTGAGCGGCAGTTGCACCCCGGTGACCACGGCCGCCAGGCTGCCGATCTGCCGCAGGGACAGCCCGAGGGCCGACGACGCGGCCGAGCAGGCCGCCGTCAGCAGCGACAGCAGCACCAGCAGCAGCACCAGGCCCGCGAGATGGGCGTGGAAGCCGGCCACGGCGGCGACGCCGAGGACAACGACGGCCGGGACGGCGAACATGACGATGTCCCGCACGACCGTCCCGAGCAGCAGCGCGAGGCGGCTGGCGGGACTCACCCGCAGCCGCTCGATAACGCCCGAGTCCAGCTCCCAGATGACCGTCCAGCCGGCCCCCATCCCGGCCCCGAACGCGATCAGGACCAGCACGCCCGGCACGAACACGTCCAGGACGTGCCCGGGCGGGAAGCCGGGGCCGCCCGCCAGGGAGTTCAGCAGCGGCGTGAACAGCGCCAGGTACAGCAGCGGGGTCGTCAGCCCCATGACGATCCACGCCGGCTGGCGCAGCGACTCCAGCATCTTGCGCTGGAAGAACAGGCCGGTCTGGACGGTGAACGTCGTCATGCCGCTACTCCCGCCGCGGCCGCGGATACGCCAGCCGCGCCGTCCGTCCGGGCGCCCCCGGGCGGCGAGCCGGCGTCGCGCAACGTGCGCCCGGTTTCGTGAAGGAAAACGTCGTCCAGGGAAGGCCGGGCGATCCCGGCCGCGAGGACCGCGACGCCCCGGCGGGCCAGCAGGGCGAAGGCGGCCGCCATCGCCTCGGTGGCGCCGGGTGACCCGTCCGCCAGCGCCAGCCGGATGGCCCCGTCGCCGGTGACCGCCCAGGCAGCGCCGGGCGCGGCGCCCGCGGCCGGGGGATCGCCGGCCAGGGCGCCCGCGAGGTCAAGGGCCAGGGCGGGCAGCGACGGGGCGGGCACGTCGGGGGTGATGGCGATCGCCTCGCCGGAGTAGCGCTGCTTGAGCTCGGCCGGCGAGCCGAGGGCGATCACGGCGCCGTGGTCGATGATCGCGATCCGGTCGCACAGGTGATCGGCCTCGTCGAGGTAGTGCGTGGTGAGCACGACCGTCGAGCCGGCCGCCCGCAGCTGCCGCAGCAGCTCCCACAGGTTGGCCCGGTTCTGCGGGTCCAGGCCGGTCGTCGGCTCGTCCAGGAACAGGACCCGGGGCCGGTGCATGATGCCCAGCGCGATCTCTAGCCGCCGCTTCTGCCCGCCCGAGTACGTGCGGACTGGCCGGCCTGCCTGCTCGCTGAGGTCGAAGACGCCGAGGAGCTCCGCGCACCGGGCCCGCGCGGCGGCCCGCCCGAGCCCGTACAGCCGCCCCGTCAGCAGCAAGTTCTCCCGCCCGGTGGCGCCCGCGTCGGCGCCCCCGAGTTGCCCCACGTAGCCGATGCGGGCCCGGACCCGCGCCGGCGCCCGCCGCACGTCGGCGCCCGCGATGACGGCCTCGCCGCCGTCGGCCGGCAGCAGCGTGGTGAGGATGCGCAAGGTGGTCGACTTGCCTGCCCCGTTCGGTCCGAGCAGGCCGAAGATCTCGCCCTCGGCGACCGCCAGGTCCATCCCGCGCACGGCCGCGACCGCCGCGTTCCCGGCCCCGAAGCTCTTGCGGAGCCCCGTGACCTGGACCGCCCACGGCCCGGTGGGTACTGTCATTGCTCGCGCTCCCAATATTCGAAACGAACTACTCGAAGTCGAGTATATCGTGAGCAGGCAGAGCGGAACAAGGTATATCGCGAGTTCTGGCGGCCGTTAGGGCACGGGGTACGCGGGCAGGTCCTCGGGGGCGGGCCAGGGGAAGGTGCCATCGCGCAGTTCCGCCACCGTGGCCCGCACCCAGGCGATCTCCGCCTTGCGCATGGCCTGGGCGTACTCCTCCTCGATGGCGAAGATCCGGGGGAACTGCGGCATCCCGGTCGCCAGCGCCTGCTGGTAGGCGTCCGATCCCGAGACCTGCGCCTCCAGCTTCGCCGCGCGCAGCGTGAGGGCGGCGATCGCGCGCTCGCGGCCGAGGGAGTAGATGAACATCAGCGGCGCCGCGAGGGCGGGGTACTCCTGCGACGGCTCGCTGGTGAGCTCCCACAGCCAGGCGCTGAGCTCATCGCGGCCCGCGTCGGTGATGGCGTACACGGTCCGCTCGGGCCGGCGGCCCTCGCGGCTGACCTCGACCGCCTCGACGAAGCCGCGGTCGGCCAGCCGGCCCACGGTGTCGTAGATCGAGGACTCGCGGATCTTGAAGGCCCGGTCATGGCCGCGCTCCCGGATCAGCGCACGCATCTCGTAGGGGTGCATGGACCGCTCGTTCAGCAGGTTCAGCACCGACAGCGCCACCGGCGTCCGCGGCAGCGGGCGGGCGCGCTCCTCGCTACTCAACGCTGATCATCCGGCCGGGAGCATCCATCCGGGCAAGCTTAACCGGCGGCGGCATCGCCCGGTGCCCCGCCCGGCCCCTCGGCCGGGGGCGCGGACGGCCGGTAACGGGGGCCGTGCGGGTCATCGCAGTGCGCGTCGGTGACATGCTCGTCGCCCTGGCGCGGGTCAGCCGGGTGCCCGGAACCATCGCGGACGGGGCCCGGCGCCGCCTGCCCGGGGTCGTGAGCGGGCTGGCCGTGATCCTCGCCGGCACCGTTGCCGGCCGGGTTGGCGGGGGAACCGCTGGCCGTGCCGTTCGCGTGCGCGCCATCCGCCTGGGCCGGGTCGCCGGGGGCGTGGCCCGCCTGGGCGGAGCTGGCCGGGCCGGTGCTGGCCGGGCCGGGGCGGGCGCCGCCCGAGCCGGGATGAGCGGGCCGGGCCGGGCCGGGCAGGCCGTCCGCGGGACGAGCGGGCTCAAGGGCAACGACCTGGCCGGGGACATGGTCGACCTGCAAGGTGGCGTGGGTGATGCCGCGCCCGGCCAGCAGCCGCTCCAGGTCGGCCCGCACCCCGTGACAGTCCTGGCCACTGGCCACCAGCACGTGCGCCGACGCGGCCGGCATGCCGTTGGTGATCTCCCAGACGTGCAGGTCGTGGACCTCGGCCACGCACGGCCGGGCGGCCATCGCGGTGCCGAGCTCGGCCAGGTCCAGCCCGGACGGGGCGGCCTCGAGGAAGATCCGGCCCGACGCCCGCAGCAGGCCCCAGCCCGCCCGTAGCATCAGGGCGACCACGACCAGCGTCGCGATCGGGTCCGCCCGGCTGAACCCGGTCGCCAGCACGATCGCGCCCGCCACCGCGGTCGCGATGAACGCGTACAAGTCGGTGAGGACGTGGGCGAACGCCCCCTCCACGTTCAGGCTCCGGCGTGGCCGCGCCTCGCCCGCCTGCCCCGCGCGCGGGTGATCCGCCGTGTCCGCGTGGACCGGTTCCCCTGGTCCGCCTTCCGGAAGGTCGTATTCCGCCTGGTCGTATTCCGCCTGGCCGTGGTCCGCCCCGTGGTGGTCGCCCGCCCCGTGGTGGTCGCCCGCCGGGTGGTGGTCGCCCGCCGGGTGGCGCCCTCGCCCGGGCCGGGCGGCCCGGGCCATCAGCGCGGCGGCGGCGACGTTCACCGCGACGCCGACGAGGGCGACCCCGAGGAGCAGCCCGCCGGTGACCGGGTGCGGCGTGACCAGCCGCCGGATCGCCTCGTAGGCCAGCCAGACGGCCAGCAGCACCAGCGTGATCCCGTTGGCCTGGGCGGAGAGGATCTCCGTGCGCCGCAGGCCCCACGTGTACCCGCCCCGTGGCGGCCGGGCCGCGAGCTTCATCGTGACCAGCGCCAGGCCGATCGAGGCGGCGTCGGTCAGCATGTGCGCCGCGTCCGACAGCAGCGCGAGGGAGTGCGCCACGACCCCGGCGACCACCTCGCCGCACATGAACGCGACGATCAGCGCCCCGGCCGCGGCCAGCCAGCGCGCGTCCGCCCCCGGCTGCACCCCGTGCGCGTGCGAGTGCCCGTGGCCGCCGTCCGCCCCGTGCCCGTGCCCGTGCCCGCGTTCGCGTTCGCGTTCGCGGGCATGCTCGCGCCCGCCCTCGTGCCCGGGTGCATGCCCGCGGCCAGGTCCACCGTTCATCACAACCAGCTTAAGGACTCCCGTCGAGCCGCGCTCGGGCCACGTGCCTCAGGCGGCGTTCACGCTCCCGTCAGCCAGGGCGGCCGGCCGCCCGCAGCGCCCGTGGCAGCGCGGCGTTCCCCGGTCATGCGGCCGCGGGGGCACGTTGCGGCGGACTGCCGCCCGCTCGGCCACCCCGGCCGGCGCGTCCAGTGCTTGCGCGGACCGCGTGCCAGCCGTCGAGCAGCCCTCGCCCTGGGTGCCCCTGGCCGAGCGGATGTGCCAGTCCGGGCAGGTCAGGGGCCGTACTACCCGGTGGTCAGCCCTCGTCTTCGATTGATGCGCTGTTTGATGCGCGGTCGTCGCGGGTGCGTCGCGGCCGGGCGGCCGGGATGCCGGCGACCGCGGCGTTGATGAACGCCTCCGCCCTGTCGATGGCGCGGGCGAGGCTGGCCGGATCGGCGGTCAGCCCGGCCAGGGCCGCGTCCGCGGGCCGCAGGCCAGCCCGGTCGATCAGGTGCTTGTCATTGGTGATCCACTCACCGCGCGCCGCCAGCACCGCGTGCGCCGCGCAGGCGAGGGCGACGGCGATCGCGCCGCCAGTGTCGCTGAGATGGCCCCGGAGGGCGTGCGCGGCCCGGGCGTAGCCAAGCGTGGTGCTGGCCTGCTCGAGCCAGCGCGGCGGCGCGGCCGCCCGTAGCGCCCGCGGGTACTCGTCAACGGACGGCAGGCTCCCGGCGAGCAGGCGCCGCGTCGCCAGCTCCGCGACCACGATGTAGGTCGGAACGCCGACCAGGTGGAACGCCAGCGGCTCGACCCGGAACCACCCGGCCGCCGCCTCCGCCAGGTGCCGCTCCACATCGTCGAGGTCGCGGTAGTGCACGTCCACGCGACGGCCGTCAACCGTCAGCCAGGCACCGCCGTTGAACACCCCGCCGCCCCAGCCGCCAATGGGGAAAACCTCTCCCGCCCAGCCAAGGTCCCGGATCCGCTCCGGCTCGAACGCTCCCCGGTAGTACAGCGAGAAGTCCCAGTCCGAGTCGTCCCGCTGGCGCCCGTCCGCCCGGGACCCGCCCAGCGTGACCGCCCGCACCCCCGGCAACCCGCCCAGCCGGGCACCCACGTACCGCGCGAACGCGCCCTCCCTGACCTCGCTCATCGGGCCAGGCTAGCCACCGGCGCCGGCGCCCCCGCCCCGGATCACCCTTCCCGCCGGGGAGATCGCGTCGCGCGTGCCGTCCGGGTGCCTGACCACTCGCCAGCCCAGGCGGTGGATGAAGTGGTGATGATGCGCCAGGCAGTACAGGTCGAGGTTATCGAGCGAGGTCTCGCCGCCCACGTAGCGCGGCCGCCCGTGATGCGGCTCGCACTGGCTCGCCGGGCGATCGCAGCCTCCCGGCCACTGGCAGTGCCGGTCGCGCAGGATGACCGCCCGGCGGATGTGATCGGGGATGTCGTCGGTATCCCCGGCGTCGAGCACCAGGCTCTTCCCGGCGAACGGCCGGCCCAGCAGGTTCGCGCGCAGGAACCCGGCCAGCCCGTCCGGCCCGGACAAGGCCCGGACCGCCAGCGCGAGCAGGGTTCGCTCGAGCGCCAGCCTCCCTGCTGGAGACGGCCGGGTTGCCGGCGGGTCGAGCGGCAGCGGGCCTGCGGGGAACGGCGGCGCTCCCGGCCCGCGCCACCCCCGGCTGGCCTCCGCTGGGGCAAGCACCGGCCCGGCGGCTCTGGCTAGGTCCGCCGCAGGCGGCCACACTTCGGGCAGGGCCGGTTCGGTCAGCGCCGGTTCGGGCAGGGCTGGATGGGGCTGGGGCAGTTCGGGCAACACCGAGTCGGGCAGGGCCGGGCAGGGCTGGGGCGGTTGGGGGACGGCCGGGCAGGGCCGGGGCGGTTCGGGCGGTGCTAGTCGCTGCTGTGGTGGCTGAGGGGCGTGGGCGGAGCCGCGCTCGCTCGTAGGGAGACTGGAGCTGGCGGGTAGGGCCGGTTCCGGCGGGATGGGTTCGGGCCACCGAGGCTGAGGCAAGCCGCGACCGGGCGGGGCCGGGGCATGCGGGGAGCCGCGCTCGCCCAGCAGGACGTCGGCCATGGCCGACAAGACATCCCAGTCGGGGGCGCCGGTGACGACGGGGGACACCTGGGCAGTGCAGGCGGCGGCGCGGGCGGCCGGGCCGAAGAACCAGCCAGGCTCGCCCGCCCTCGCGGTTAGCCAGGCGTCGACCAGGGCCGGGGCGCCATCCAGGGCCAGCAGGTCGGCGATCGAGACTACGGCCATCGCCCGCGACTTCATCCCGCCCGACTGGGGGATATCGGGACTGGCCAGGGCGAGCCCGAGAGCCGCCTCCAGGGCGTCGTGGTCGCGCTGGCCCTGACTGCGCGGGTCGCCTGCCCCCGTGCTCTTGCCGAACGTCGCGAACACCTGCGCCAGCAGTGCCGCGCAACGGGCCGACAGGTCAGCCTGGAGCCGGCCCGCGCCGCCGATCGTGGTGGCCAGGTGGGCGTCTCGGTCCTCGAACCCGTCGTCATCCGGATCCTGGTCGGGGCGCTGGCCGCGTACCGCCTCGTAGATCGCCTGGGCGATCCGGGCGATGTCCGGGCGCAGGGCCAGGCCGGACCGGGCCGCGTCGAGCAGGATCTCGTCCGCCTTGTCGACTTCAGCCGGCGGCAGGCGATCGCTCCAGCGAGCCAGCTGGGCCGCCCAGGACTCCGAGACCTCCCGGGCGACGAGGGCATCGCGCAGCAAGGGATGCGCGCCGAGCGTTCGCTGCCAGGCGCCCGTGTCCCGCGCGGCCTTGGCTGTTACCTTCCCGCGGTGCCGGAGCCACGCCTGGGCCGAGGGGTGCCCGTCGGCGCTGTAGCCGCCGGACTGGTCGAAGGCGCCGAACACCTCACTGCGGGCCACGCCCAGCTTGGACTGCGCGGCGGCCAGCTCCCCCAGCGCCCGCGCCTGCGCGGCGGCACCGAGCGCGCGCCAGTCAGTCGCCAGGAGGAGATCAAGCCCGGCATGCACCAGCGCTACCGCCTCATCCACGGCCGCCGGCCCGGTTGCCCGCATGATGATCACCCCCGCTCCTTGAATTGCTACTTTGATTACTACCAACTATATTATCCAGTGTGAGCGCATGCAAGCACGTTTGATCGAAAAAAAACCTTAGTTGGCGGCCGGCCCCGAGCGGAGGTTCGCTGGTCCTCCGGTACTGGCCAGGTGCAGTAGCGTGCGGCAGCGTAGGCGGCAAGGGACCGCGGGGCGCGCGAAGGCGCGGTAGGGGCAGGGAGGCAGGTCGATGGGCACTCTCGAAGAGTGGATGGCCACGGTGCGGGCGGAACTGGCGCTGGATGGCGATGGGGTGGCCGACCTGCGGGTTGTCCAGGACTCGATCCTGGACCTGGCGCGCGATGCGGCCCACGGCGTGGCGCGGCCAGCCGCGCCGCTCACCGCGTACCTGGTCGGCGTGGCGGTCGGCCGGGGGGCGTCCCTGCCGGAGGCCGCTGGGCGGATCGCGGCGCTCGCGCTGTCTCGGCTCGATGCGGGCACCGAGGGCAGTGCAGGTGAAGCCAAGGCGCGGGAAGGTAAGGCGGGTGGCGATAAGGCGGGTGAGGGCAAGACGGGTGAGGGTCAGGCCAGTGATGGTGCTCCGGTTGACCACTAGGCGGTCTAGGCACTTCTCGGTACGTATAGGCACGAATGACTAATTGATGACGAACTGACCTCATGGGGGGTCCCGCAGCGATAACTTCCCATTTCGGGAACGTCACGGCCAGGACGAAGCTTGCTTTCGAAGGGACCGTGATTGATGGGACTGTCTGGCGGGACGCTCGCCAGTTACCGACGGCGACTGCGCAGGAGGTACCGGAAGCTTCGGCGGATGCGTGCCAGCGCCCAGTGGCTGGTCATCGGGCAGCGGCTGCCAGGCGAAGGGTGGCCTACCGGGCCTAGCCTGCTGCTGCGGGCGCCCGGGCAAGCGATCGGGCCCGGCTCTCGTGCCGCCCCGTCGGCGGCCCCCTCGCCCGGCTGGGCTGGCGCTGCCCCGTGGGACGCTGCCCCGCGGAACACCGCTTGGCCAGCCATCGATGGGCCGGGCCATGGCGCGAGCCCATGGGAGGCGGCTAGGAGCGCGCCGGCTCATGCCGCGCCGGAGCGTGGGCATTCCGCGCCACTGCGGGGCCGCACCGCGTCCGGCGCCGGGCGTGCGACGGACGCTTCCCGGCCTGCTGGCGACCGGCCTGGCCTGGCGTACGGCGGCCCTTGGCATCCTGCGCCGCCACCGGATCCCGCCGAGCCTGGCGGAGGGCGCACGGCGGCGCGGCCTGCTGGTGGCGGGGCGGGCCTAGCAGGGGCCGAGGCAGGGCATTCATCGCCGGCGTGGGGTCCCGTCGTGCCCGAGCGGGAGCGCACGAGGGCCCTGGCCCCGCCGTCGCGGGACGTGCCGCGACCGGAGGGCAACGAGATAGCGCGGTCCGCGCTGACCTGGGCACGGGCGGCGCTGGACCGCCCGCGCGGAGCTCCTGCGCCCGGGGTTTTGCCCGGCGTGCCCGGGAAGGCCGTTGGCGTGCCCGGGGCGGCGGCGAGTCCGTTGGTGCGGGCGGCTCATGCGCGGGGACAGGCCCTGCCCGCGCCCGGGCGCGGGTCGCATTCTGCGCGGCCGGTGGTGCGGAGGACGGAGCGCGGCGGGCGGGCAGGGCGGCATGCCGCGGGGCCCGTCGCCGGGCGACGGCCGGGCGACCCGGGGAGTGGCGGGCTAGGCGGCCCGGGAGTGGCAGGGTCCGGCGCCCCGGGAAGGGCGGGGCCGGGTGGCCAGCGCGTTGCGCTGTCGGCCGTCGCCGCCACCCTGGCCGGCGTCATGGTGCTCGGGTCCGCGACCGGGGCCGGGCACTGGATGGCGGCGGGCGACGCGGGCGATTCCACGGCGGCCGCGGGGACGACGCAAACGCTGGCGAGCACCCAGTCCACGTTCGGGTCGAGCTGGCCGCAGGAGGACCCGCGACGCGAGTGGTTCAGCGCGATCCTGGGCGGCATCTTGTCCGGTGCGATCAGGGTGTATTGAGGCTGGCCGGCCGCTGGGCGAGCAGTCCCGGCGGACCCGCCCGCCGGGACGGCCCGCGGACGCGCCCGGGTGGCGTATTACCGAGTCCTTACTGGCGGTCGCGGCAGGCGGCGAACCGCGGGCGGGCGACGTAGAACGGGTTCCAGACGGCAGGGCGGCAGGGCAGCACGACAGACACGACCGTAAGCAGAGGGAGAGGGTACATGGCTCAGCGTGACGACGCGTGCGCGCCGGCGTGCGCCACCCGGCGCGGAGTGCTCCGCGGGGCTGGCCTGGCGGGAGCGGGGCTGGCCGGGGCGGGGTTGCTTGGCGGGTGCAGCACGGCCGCCGTCCCGTACCTCGCGAACAAGGACGGGCAGGCCCCTGGCGCGGCCCCGGCCGCCCCGGCCAGCGCGGGCGCCGGTACCGGGAGCGGCGCGGGCGGGGGCGTGACCGGCACGGTGCTCGGCCGTGCGGCCCAGGTTCCGGTCGGCGGGGGCGTCGTCTTCACCGCCCAGAGGGTCGTCGTGACCCAGCCCGTCCAGGGCCAGTACAAGGCCTTCAGCGCCATCTGCACGCACGTCGGCTGCCTGTGCGACGCGGTATCGGGCGGCACCATCAAGTGCCCCTGCCATGGCAGCACGTTCGCGATCGCCACCGGCGCCGTCGTCAGCGGGCCCGCCGCCGCCCCGCTGCCCGCCCGCACGATCGCCGTCACCGACGGGGACATCCTCTTGCAGTAGGTTGCCCTAGCGCCAGCGGCGCTCGCCCTGCTGGGCATCGGCGTCGGGCACCCGGAGGCCAACTTGCAGTAGGTTGCCCTAGCGCCAGCGGCGCTCGCCCCCGGTCCCGCTAGGATTGCCCGGGTGGGCTGCTACCTTCCGGGGGGACGAACCCCCGCACGCTTCCTGGCCTGCCCGGGGGAGGGGCGATGACGCCGGGCCGCCTGATGCTGCTCGATACCGCCTCGCTTTACTACCGGGCCTTCTACGGGATGCCGGAGACCGTGACCGCGCCTGACGGCACGCCCGTCAACGCGATCCGCGGCCTCCTCGACGCCATCGCCCGGCTGGTCAAGGAGCATTCGCCCGGGCGGATCGTCGCCTGCCTGGACGCCTCCTGGCGCCCGGCGTTCCGGGTCGCGGCCATCAGCTCGTACAAGGCGCACCGGGCCGAGCCGGACGGCACCGAGCAGGCCCCGCCCGCCCTGGTCGTGCAGATCCCGCTCATCACCCAGGTGCTGGAGGCGGCCGGGATCACCCTCGCGGAGTGCGACGGCTACGAGGCCGACGACGTGATCGCGACCCTTGCCGACCGGACCGCGGGCGAGGGGACGCCGGTCGACGTCGTGACCGGCGACCGCGACCTGTTCCAGCTGGTGGACGACGCCCGCGGCATCCGCGTCCTGTACACGGTCAAGGGCCTGGGCAAGCTCGACGTGCTCGACGAGCAGGCCGTGAGCGGCAAGTACCGCATCCCCGCGCGTGCCTACGCCGACTTCGCGGTGCTGCGGGGCGACCCGAGCGACGGCCTGCCAGGCGTCCCCGGCATCGGCGAGAAGACGGCGGCCACCTTGATCTCCGCCTTCGGCAGCCTGGACGAGCTGCTGAGCGCCCTCGACGCGGGCCACGGCGGGTTCCCGGCCGGGAGCCGAAAGAAGCTGGAGGCCGCCCGGGCCTACCTCGACGTCGCCCCGGTGGTCGTCCGCACCGCGACCGACGTGCCCCTGCCGCCGGTGGACGGGAGCCTGCCCGCCGTCCCGCCCGACCCGGAGCTGCTGGGGGAGATCGGGACCGCGCTCGGGCTCGGCTCATCCCTCACCCGGTTCCGTGCTGTTGTCACGAAATGAAGAAAGCTAGGAGCGCACCATGAGCATCGACCCCGCCGTCCTGTACCCCAAGCAGCGGCTGGCCGCGGTCGCCGGCGCGGTCCGCGGCGCGGGGCTGGGCGCGGTGCTGCTGACCCCCGGCCCGGACCTGCGCTACGTCACCGGGTACGACGCCAAGCAGCTAGAGCGGCTGACGTGCCTGGCGGTCCCGGCCGAGGGAGCGGCGTTCCTGGTGGTGCCCGCGCTGGAGCACAAGGCGGCGATGGCGTCGCCGGTGGCCGCCCTCGGGATCGACGTGGTGACGTGGGGGGAGACCGAGGACGCGTTCGCCATCGTCAAGGCCCGGCTGGGCGACCCGGCGACGCTGGCGCTGTCGGACCGGATGTGGGCGCTGAACGTGCTTGCCTTCCGCGAGACGTTCCCAGCTGCCCGGCAGGTGCTCGCCAGCCAGGTGCTGTCGGACCTGCGCATCCGCAAGAGCGCGGCCGAGGTCGAGGCGCTGCGCCAGGCCGGCGCGGCCATCGACCGGGTGCACGCCCAGGTGCCGGGGTGGCTGAAGCCGGGCCAGACCGAGCGGCAGGTCGGCGCGCGGATCGCCGAGGCCATCCTCGCCGAGGGGCACGTGCAGGTTGACTTCACGATCGTCGGCTCCGGGCCGAACGCCGCCAGCCCGCATCACGAGGTGTCAGACCGGGTGCTGCAGGCGGGGGACGTGGTGGTAGTCGACATCGGCGGCACCATGGAGTCCGGCTACTGCTCGGACTGCACCCGGACCTACGCGATCGGGGAGCCGCCGGCTGACTTCGCCGCCTACTACGCGGTCCTGAAGCAGGCCCAGGACGCCGCCTGCGACTGGGCGCGCCCGGGGGTGAGCGCCGAGTCGGTCGACGCGGCCGCGCGCGACATCATCATCGAGGCCGGGTACGGCCAGTGGTTCATCCACCGCACGGGCCACGGCATCGGCCTGGAGTCGCACGAGGACCCGTACATCGTCTCCGGCAACGCGACCCCGCTCGCCCCGGGCATGGCGTTCTCGGTCGAGCCGGGCATCTACCCCGGCCCGCACGGGGCGCGCATCGAAGACATCGTCGTCTGCACCGAGGATGGCGCCGAGCGGCTCAACAACGCGCCCCGCGACCTGGTGATCGTCTAGGGCCAGGCCAGGCCAGGCGGGGTGCCGGGGGTCGCCCCCGGGAGGAACTAGAACTCCGGCGTGTCCCCGCCGCGCTGCTGGTCGGCCAGGAACTGCTCGAACTGCGCCGCCAGCTCATCCGCCGTCGGCATCTCCTCGCCCTCCGCGAGGAGGTTGCCCTCGGTGGGCGACGCCGCGTCCCACTGGACCTCCAGCCCGTGCACGAGCTCGGCGACCTCGCTGGACTCGGCCACCTGCTGGTCGATCAGGGTGTTGGTGCGCTCGGCGGCGGCCTGCAGCGCGTCCCCCGGGACCGCGACCCCGGTGATCTCGCGGACCGAGTCCAGCAGGGTCAGCGCTGCCGTCGGGTAGGCGGCCTGCGCGAGGTAGTGCGGGACCTGGACGACGAGGCCGACCGCGTCCCGGCCCGCCTGCCCGAACCGGAACTCCATCAGGGCCGCCGCGCTGGCGGGGACCTGGAGCTTGCCCGGCGACGGCACCCGGCTGGTGACCAGGCCGGGCCGGGTCGCGTGGGTCATGACGCCCAGCGGGCGGGTGTGCGGGATGCCCATCGGGACCCCGAAGTAGGTGATCATCGGGCCCGCGTTCAGCCGCTCGGCCAGCGAGCGGGTGGCCGCCACGAACAGCTCCCACTCGTGGTCCGGCTCCGGGCCGGTCAGCAGCAGCAGCGGCTTGGCGTCGCCGTCGCGCAGCAGCCGGACCTCCAGGGTGGGGTCCTCGTAGGTCTCCCAGCGGGTCTTGTCGAACGTCATCAGCGGCCGGCGGGACCGGTAGTCGAGCAGCCGGTCGGTGTCGAACCGGGCCAGCGGCTGGTTCTCCAGGCCCTCCAGCAGGTGCTCGGTCAGCAGGCGCCCGGCCGACCCGGCGTCCATGAACCCCTCCAGGTGAACCAGGAGGGCCGCACCGCCGAGGTCGGGCAGTGCGTCATCGAGTACTGCCTCATCGAGCTCATAGAGGTCTTCCGGCTGCCGCTGCATGCTTCCAGTCTCCCACCACGTACCGCGTTCTTTGGCCGTCCAACGCCCGCGACGGCAACTTCCACCCCGGGCGCCGTCAGGTGCCCTGCCCGCCCGGGGCGCTCCTGACTCCCCCGGGCGGCCTCGGTCAAGCGCGCCTCGACAACCGTCCGATCACCGCCCGACCGTCGCTCAGGGGCTGCTCAGGGCCTGCTCAGGTGCCTGGAGCATACGCGAGACGTCTGTGAATGAAGGCATCCATGGGACTAAGTTGCACTTTGTGACATTACGAAAGCGTAAATCGTGTGATCATTCCGTGACCGGGTTGCCTCGCGGCGGAGCGCAAATCACGTTAACGTGCTGTGGTGGAAGAGATCGATCGGAGGATCGTGTCCCTGCTGTCCCGCAACGGGCGGATGAGCTTCACCGAGCTCGCGAGACAGGCAGGGCTCTCGGTCTCCGCCGTCCACCAGCGGGTTCGCCGGCTGGAGACCGAGGGCGTCATCACCGGGTACGTCGCCTTGTGCGACCCCGAGGTGGTCGGGCTCCCCCTCACCGCGTTCGTGTCGATCAAGCCGTTCGACGCCTCGGCGCCCGACGACGTCCCCGACCGGCTGCGCCACCTGGCCGCCATCGAGGCCTGCCACAGCGTCGCCGGCGACGAGAACTACATCCTCAAGGTGCGGGTGGCCTCCCCGGCGGCACTGGAGGACCTGCTCCAGCAGATCCGGATCGCGGCCAACGTCACCACGCGCACCACGGTCGCCCTCAGCACCCCGTACGAGAACCGGCCCCCGGATATCTGAGGGACACTGCTCCCCGAGGGACACTGCTCCCCGAGGGACACTGCCACCCGAGGGACACTGCCACCTGAGGGGCGCCGTCATCCGGGGAACGCCGCGAGCTAGTTGTTCCGGTGCTGCGGGCGCATCCCGTCCAGCAGGAGGGTCAGCAGCCGGTCGGTCTCCCCGGGGGCCTGCTCGGTCGTGATCGCCACCCCGTGCACCAGGCGCAGCACGTCCGTCGCGTTCAGGTCCAGCCGCAGCACGCCCGCCTCCTGCCCGGTGGCCAGCAGGCGCTCGGCGGTCTCCCGCATCGCCATGAAGCAGGTCGACACCAGCTCGGAGTCCTTGCCCAGGGAGTCCATGACCGCCCGCGACAGGCCTCGCTTGGTCACGAGGTAGGCGGCCAGCACCCGCAGCCAGGCGGCGAACGCCTGCTCGGGCGGTGAGCTGGTGATCAGGTCCTCGGCCTTGGAGCACACGGTGGTGACCTGGCTGCGGAAGACGGCTGCCTGCAGGTCGATCCGGGTGGGGAAGTGCCGGTAGAGCGTCCCGATCCCGACCCCCGCGCGGCGGGCGATGTCATCGAGTGGCGCCTCCGCGCCGTTCTCGGCGAAGGCCGCCGTCGCGGCCTCGATCAGGCGCGCTCGGCTGCGCCGCGCGTCGGCCCGCATCCGCGGCTCAGCGTCCCGGCCATCGGCGGGGGCGAGGTGGTCAGTCGTGCTTGCGTTCATGGTCAACCTAGAGGCCGGCTTGCCAAAACGGAGGAACTCTCCGTATAGTCATAACCGGAGTTCTCCTCCGCCTCTTCCTTCATCTTATCCACGGCCCCGGGATGGTGCTCCCGGCCCGACACTGTGGGGTGATAGTACCGTGCACACTCCCTCCCGAAGCCCTGCCAGCAGGCCGGCCGTGGCCCTCACGATCATGCTGGGCGCTCAGCTCATGATCATCTTGGATGCGACCGTCGTCAATATCGCGCTGCCGCACATCCAGGCCGGGCTCGGGTTCTCCGCGACCAGCCTGTCGTGGGTCATGAACGGCTACACCCTGACGTTCGGCGGATTGCTGCTGCTCGGCGGCCGGATGGGCGACATCCTGGGCCGCCGCCGCATGTTCATCGCCGGCATCGTCATCTTCACCCTCGCGTCGCTCGCGGGCGGCCTCGCCGACTCGGCCGGGCTGCTGCTGGCGGCCCGGGCCGTCCAGGGCATCGGCGGCGCGCTCGCCTCGCCCGCGGTCCTCGCCCTCGTCGTCAGCGGCTTCCCCGAGGGCCGCGAGCGGGTCCGGGCGCTGGCGATCTACTCCGGCGTCGTCACCGCCGGCGGCTCGCTCGGCCTCGTGCTGGGCGGGGTCATCACCCAGTGGCTGTCCTGGCGCTGGGTGCTGTTCATCAACGTGCCGATCGGCATCGCCGTCCTGGCCGTGACCCCGCTGTTCGTGGCCGAGACGCCCCGCCTGCCCGGGCGCTTCGACCTGGCCGGCGCGGTCACCTCGACCGCGGGGGTGGCGGCCCTCGTCTACGCCTTCATCCGCGCCGCCGGGAGTGGCTGGGGCGATCACCTTGGCTGGGCCGCGTTCGCGGCGGCCGCGGTCTTGCTGGCCGCGTTCATCGTGACCGAGAACCGCGTCCTCCAGCCGATCACGCCGCTGCGGCTGTTCGCCGACGTGACCCGGTCCGGCTCCTACGTGGCGCGGCTGCTGGTGGTGGCGGGCATGTTCGGCATGTTCTTCTTCGCCACCCAGCTGCTGCAGGACGTGCTCGGCTTCAGCCCGCTGCGGGCCGGGGTGGCGTTCCTGCCGCTGACGGTCACCCTCTTCGCCGTGTCGCGGCTGGCGCCCCGGCTGATCCCGGTCCTCGGCGGCAAGCCGATGATGATCATCGGCATGATCCCGATGATCATCGGGATGGCATGGCTGTGGCGCGTCTCGCCCGGGACGCACTACTGGACGGGCGTGTTCGCGCCGATGACCCTGTTCGGGATCGGCGGCGGGCTCGCGTTCGTCCCCCTCACCCAGGCGTCGCTGGCGGGCGTGCGGCCGGAGGACTCCGGCGCCGCCTCCAGCATGGTCAACGTCATGCAGCAGGTCGGCGGCTCCCTCGGCCTCGCGGTGCTGGTCGCGGTGTTCGGCACCGCCAGCAGGAACGCGGCCGCCCGCCCGGCCGCGGGCCTGACCGGGGTCGCGCGGCAGCATTACGCCCTGGCCCACGGGATGTCGGCTGCCTTCGGCCTCGCCACCTTGTTTGACGTGGCGACGCTGGTGCTGGTGATCTTCCTGTTCCGCGGCCCCCCGCGGCCCGCCCGGGCGGCGGGGGCCGGCGGCCCGGCTCAGCGGCCGGAGCCGGCCACGGCCAGGCGGATGGCCTCGGAGTAGCGGACCCGGCCGAAGTACATCAGCTTGACCAGGAGCCAGGACTCCCAGCCGGGGGCGGCGGTCGCGGGCATCGTGACGGGGAAGCTCACCGTCGCCGATGACCCGGCCTCCGCCCGGACCGGCGCGACCCACGACGGGACGGCCTCCCAGGAGCCGAAGGGCGACAGCAACTGCACCTCGCCCCGCAGCTCGCACCCGAGGTGGTTGTCCACCCGCAATATCACGGGCCCGGACTCGGCCGGCGCCAAGGTGAGCGCGGGGGTGAGGAGCTCCAGGCCGGCCTCGCCCGCCAGCGCCATCACGTCGGCCTGGACGAGGAAGAACGACTCCATCGGGTCCCCGTCGGGGGTCGGCGGCCCGGCCTCGCCCACCGTGACCAGGGCCGTCTCCTCCAGGACCTGTCCCAGGCCGTCGCGGATGCGAGCGGCCAGGAAGTACCGGCCGGGCGGGGTGGACTCCCCGGACTGCGGGGCCGACAGCGCCCGCACGGTGACGTCCCAGGTCGCGAACTCGCCCGGGCCGAGCCGGTAGGGCAGCCTCGTCGTCCCGGCCGCGGAGGCACCGTCAACCTCGGCGCTCACCCCCTCGGGGACGAGGAGCTCCACGTCGCCCTGGCCGCCGGCCGGGCCGGCCGCGACCGACAGCCGCAGCCGCCCGCTGTCGGCGGCGACGCCCGCAGGCGGGCCGAACCCCTCCAGGGCCGTCTCCCGCAGCGAGACCCGGGTGGGGGAGAAGTGCACCGCGACCGGGACGTTGCCAACCGGGGCGGGGCCCTTGCCGTGCAGCCAGTAACGGGCGGGCACCGGCTGGACCGGCTCCGCGTCCTCGGACACCAGGAGTCCGGCCGGCGACGCCGGGGGCCCGGCCGGGGACATCGTGTCCCCGGCCAGCGGTGCGGAAGGCGATTGCGCCCATGCCGCCGGCCGGATCGCGACGGTGACGGTGCCGAACGGGGGCAGCTCCACCTGCGCGGCCCCGCCGGCCAGCGCCAGCGGGGCGCCGGTCGCCTCCTCCAGCAGGTCGACCTGGTGCGCGGTGGCGATCCCGCCCGCCAGCTCGACCCAGGCGACGGTCCGCTTGCCGTCGGTCTCCCGCAGCCGCAGCGTGAACTCGCCGTCGGCCGGGAGCGTGCCCGGCAGGCCCGCGGCGAGGGGGTTGCCGCGCGGCTTCAGCGCGAGCAGCGCGACGCTGGCCGGGCTGACCGCCAGCAGCGGGACGCCCTCGGCGGCCGCCGCGCCCGCTTCCCCGGCCGGGCCAGCCGGGCCGCGGCCCGCGATCGCGATCAGGTCGTGGTTGTAGTCCTCGGCGGCGGCGTTGAAGCCGGCCTCGCGCCAGTCGCCGGCGGTGAACGCCAGCGCGTAGGCGAACGTGTGGCTCCAGTGCTGCCAGGCGAAGCTGCTGCCGTCGGGGACGGTCCGGCGGTCGCCGTCGATCCACACCCCGCTTGGCCACGACGAGCACGCCCGCATCAGCGACATCCACAGCGACCCGTCCGGGGCGACGACCCCGCCCGGGGTGCCCCGGTTGAACAGGGCCACCGTCCCGTCGGTGAGGGTGTCGGGCGGCCAGGGCGCGTCGGCGGGCAGCTCGACCAGCGCCATCAGCCCGCCCGCCCGCAGGTCCGCGCGCAGCTCGCCAGTCGCGGCCGGCAGGCGCCCGGGGGCGGCCGCCACGATCAGCACCGGCAGGTCGCGCGGCCCGCGCAGGTCCGCGCCGGGCCCGAACGCGTCCGCCCGCGGCCGCGTGGCCGGCACCCACAGGCGGGCCGTCCCCTGCTCGGCGAGCACGGTGGCGAGCCGCTTGGCGACGGCCGGGTCGGCCGCGGCGAGGACCTCGGCGCTGAACGCGTTGTCCTCCGGGCCGCCGACCGCGATGCGGAAGTCAGGCAGGTTGGAGTCGATGTCCACCGACCCGTAGCGCGGCCCGGTGGCATGCGCGCTGGTGGCGGTGACGCCCGCCCCGGCCAGGGCGGTCAGCAGGCCGCGGACCGCTGCGGCGGGCACCGCATTGCCGGGCACCGTGTTGCCGGGCACCGCGTCGGCTGGGTCGGGCGTGATGACCTCGGCCACCCCGATCGCCTGGGCGGCCACGTCGGGGCGGCCGGGCCGCACCAGGGCGACCTTGGCGACCGAGCCGACCCCGAACCAGTGATGGGCGGGGTTGTCCAGCGTCCACCAGTGCTGGGCGGTGTCGGCCTCGGGGACGCCGAGCGGGCGGCCGATCACCGCCGTCGCCGTCTGGTAGACCGGCAGCCCGCCCGGGACGCGGGCGGGGAAGCGGACCCGCAGCAGGTGGTCCTGGCCGATCGAGCCGCCCACGTGGGTGCGGAACTCCACCCGGCTGGCCCCGTCCCACAGCAGCGTCTCCTGGGTGATGTCCAGGTCCCCGAGCCGGAACGACGCGAGCAGGCGCTGGCCGAGCGGGGACCGCTGGGCGCGCACCCGGGCCGGGGACGACGCCGAGCCGGTCCCGGGCCCGGCCGGGGACAGGTGCCAGGCGCCCTCGCCCCAGCGCGGGTGCTTGTCGTATTCCTCCTGCAGGATCATCTCGTTGCCGGGCCCGGCCAGGACCGGCCGCCCGCTGCGCTTGTCGGTGATCGCCAGCGTCCCCCCGCGGGCCGGGTCGGCGGTGACCGCGAGGGCCTCGTTCTCGATGACGGTGCACTCGATGGCGGTGCCCTCCATGGCGGTGGTCTCGGTGACGCTGCCGGCGGCCGGGCCGGCCTCGCCGGGGATGCCGGTCCAGCCGGGCTCGGCGGGCGCCGCCGCCGGGCGCAGGCCATAGCGGCGGAACCCCAGCGCGGGCAGCCGCCGCGCCCGGAACGTCAGCGTCACCTGTGCCAGCGACCCGTCCGGGTGCCGCGTGATCCCGTCGGCGAGGGCGGGAACCTCGGTGCCGTCGCCGGGGTCGGTCAGCGCCAGCCACGGCGTGCCCGGCTCGTCCAGCCGCACGGTCACGGTCGCCATGCCCGCTCGCTCGCGCGCCAGCCCGTTGAAGACCGTCACGCCCAAGCCGCCCGTCGCGTCGCCCCCGGCGCCGGCCAGCGCGCTCGCTGATTCGCGGCGGGCCTCGTCGCCGCGCTCCCACGCCTCCCGCCAGCCCGCCAGCAGGTCCAGGTACACCTGGTCGGACTCGGTGCCGGTGAGCGCGTCGTGGTGCGCCCCGTAGGCGAGCTGCCGCCACGCCTTGTCCAGCGACTCGGCCGGGTACCGGCGGGCGCCGCGCAGCCAGGCGAGGGTGGCGAGCCGCTCGCCCTCGCTGGTGGCCGTCTCGCCCGCCCGGTGCGCCTGCTTGGTGTCGATGTAGGAGACGTCCTTGCCGGTGTACAGCGGGTTCATGTCGCGGGTCTGCGGGGTGATCCCGCGCCGCCGCCCGCCCGGGGCCGGCCCGGGCTCCGCCGCCGCCTCCGCCCGGACGGCGGCGAAGAAGTCGCGCGGGACGGCGGTCACGAACCGCGGCCACACGTACCGCTCGCGCCAGGACCGGTGCAGGTCGGTGACCCAGCGGGCGGGGATCACGTGGTCGGCGCCGACCGGCAGCATGACGTTGCGGGTCGCGGCCACCGGCGCCAGCGACCGGAACTGGGTGAGGGCGGCCGCCTGGGCCTCCGCCAGCGTCTTGGCCGTGTGCAGCGCCCAGCCGGCCCCGTAGTGGTTGGCCATGTACGCGGTCAGCACGCCGGTGCCGTCGGGGGACAGCCACTCGAACTCGGCCGGGAACTGCATCCGCTCGTTCGGGTCCGGGCCCCACTGGTGGAACGGGCCGCGCGCCCAGGCCGAGGAGGTGAGCCCCGCTTGCGCCATCAGGCCGGGGAAGCCCGGGTCGTGGCCGAAGCTGTCCAGCATCCAGGCCGAGCCGACTTCCCCGCCGAGCACGCCCCGCTGGAACCCCATCCCGTACACCGCGTTGCGGATCGTCACCTCGGCGCCGGTGAGGTTGGTGTTCGGCTCGTTGTACGTCCCGCCGACGAGCTCCAGGCGCCCGTCGCCCAGCAGGGACCGGACGAACGCGCGGTCCTCGGGGAAGGCGTCGAAGTGCGGCTTGAGGTAGTCCACCTCGGCCAGCACGAACTTGTAGTCCGGGTCCCGCCGGGCCTTCTCCAGGTGCAGGCGCACGAGGTCGAACGCGGTCCGGGTGTCGGGCAGGCTCCCGTCCTCGTCCGGCAGCACCAGCCGCGCCTCGGTGAACTGCCCCTGGGTGCTCCACCAGACCGGGTCGTAATGGAAGTGGCTGACCATCCACGTCGTCCAGCCCGGCTCGGCGACCGTGATCATCGCCTCGCGGGAGGCCCGGACCTGCCCGCCCGCGGACTGCGCGGCCTGCGCGATGACCGTGACCGGCACGCTGGTCCCGGCCCGGTGATGGTCGGCGACCCGCACGGCCACCTCGACGGCGCGGGCCTCACCGGGCGGAATCTCCCCGGCCCCGGCGGGCCCGGGTGACTCGACTCCCGGCCCGGCCACGCGCACCGACACCCCGCCGGAGCCGCCCGGGCCGCCCTCCACGGTGACCACGATGACCTGCAGCGGCCGCCCGGTGCTGCCAGTGAAAAGGTCGGTGGACTCCACGCCGGTGATCCGCATGCCCACATCCTTTCACGCGGGCAGGCCCCGGGCGGCCCCGTCCCGTCCCCGGCCACGGCCGGAGGAGGGCACGGCCGCGGACCAGGCAAAGCCTACTGTGAGTGATCGGCTGGCCGCCGTTATCACCGGGCGGTAGCCTGGGACTCAGCGTGCGCCAGATCACGCCGGACGGGGCGGGAATCACAGGCGACGGAGAGAGGCGGTGAGCCCATGGGCCTGACCGAGCGACCCGCGACCCTGCGCGACGTAGCCACCGCGGCGGGCGTCC
>DATBEM010000205.1:0-25622 GCA_036276115.1 Trebonia sp. | reverse complement strand
CGGATGGACGTCACTGCCCGGGTGGCGGCGCCGGCTCCGGCGCCCCGCGGCGGGCTGGTGTCGCCGCCGGCGTTGCAGCCCCCCGCGGGGCTGCCGCAGCATCCCGTCGTGCGGCAGCCGTCCGCCCCGCAGCCGGACCTGCCGTGGCTGCGGCCGGAAGTGGTGCCGGTCGGCGCCAGGAACGGTGCCAGCCCGGCGGGCGGCTCCGGCTACGGGGGGGCCGCGTTCGGCGCGGCTGCGCGGCCGGGCGGCGGCGCGGGCCGTGCCCGCATCCGGGAGGCGCCGGGCCAGCCCCAGGCCGAGGCGGAGTACGGGTCGGCACCGGTGGAGATGTCCGCCGTCCGCGAGGCCCCGCGCCAGCCGTGGTACTCGGTGGTCCCGGGAGCCCAGCAGGCGCGGCGGGCCAGCGGGCAGGTCGCGGCCCGGACCCAGGCGCGCGAGGCATTGGCCGCCCGGCAGGCGGAGGCACGGCAGGCCGAGGTCCGCGAGGCCGCCCCGGCTCCGGTGGTCTTGCCGCCCGCGCGAGCGCGGCTCCCGTACGTGACGGCGCACCCGGCCGGCCACCCGCCCGCCGCCGACGGCCGCCGCAACTGCGGGCCGCTGGAGCGGATCTTGCACCGGCAATGGACCGAGGGCGCGAACCTGCCCGGCCAGGTAATCCTGGCCGTCAACCGGCTGGCCGAGTTGCCCCGGCACCTGCAGCAGAAGCTGGCTGACGGCCTTACCGGCATCTTCGTCGGCCCCGGGGGCGTTCCCGAGCTCGACGACATGGGGGCGCTGCGGGGCGTGCCACTGCCGTCCGGCCGGGCGACCTGGGACGCCTGCGCGGGCGCCTACGGCGAGCGTAAACTCGTGGTCGGGTCCCGGCTGTCGCCGACCCCGGATGTCATGTGCCATGAGGTCGGCCACGCGCTTGACGATCTTGACGCGCCGCACGGCAAGTGGCAGTCTGACTCTCCCGAGTTCAAGGCCGTCTACGACCAGTGCAAGCCGCATCTGGTCAGCGACTTCCACCGGCAGCGCGGGGGGCTGGGCCGCAAGGAGTTCTTCGCCGACGCGTTCGCCGCCATCGCCTCGGCGCAGCGGCCCGCGCTGGTGGACATGCTCGGCGGCAACACCCGCAGCGCGCTGTGGGTAATGCTTTACTTCAATCGGCGTTACGGCATCTAGGTGATCGCGGAATGTATGTCATTCGACTACCCAACGGGAACTTGCAGGTTCCCCGGTCGGCAATCCATGACGGCCGGATCATTGGCGACGCTTACGTGGAGATCAGCCCGCAGGACGCTGAGTATGCCCGGCTGCAAGCACAGGCAGTGACCATGGACGAGGCCGCGGAGCGGCAGGCGTCCTGGGTGGCCGGGGACGAGGCCCTGCGGCAGGAGTTCCTTGAGTTCGCCCGGCTGGTCGGTGACCAGGACTGGCCCGGAAAGGCATCAGGGCCGGACACCGAGTAGGTGTGCCGGCCCCGAAGCCCGAGGGACGCGGTCATGAGGCCGCGGGATGCCCCTCGGGTGAAACCTCACTGTCGCCCCGAAGCAACGCGCGCACCTCTGACTCACGGAACCTGCGGTGCCCACCTGGGGTGCGGATGCTCGTGATCCGCCCTGATGCTGCCCACCGGGTGACGGTTTTAGGATCCACCCGGAACAGGGCGGCTACTTCCCCGGGGGTGAGCAGCCGCTCATTGTTGCCGTCCACGTTCTGTCTCCTCAAACCTCGGTCGGAGTTATGCCCCTAGTTTGGCGGCTAAGGGCTACTTTCTGCCTAGATTTCGCAAAATTAACCACTGCTTCAGGAGTGAACGCCATGCAGGTAGGGTACCGAGGGTGGCTGAACTAGTTTCCCTGGGTGACGTGCGAGACGCTGCGAGCAGGCTTACGGGAGTGACGGTGCGCACCCCCCTGGTGCCCTTTCCCGGGACGAACCTGCTGGTCAAGCCCGAGTCATTGCAGCCGACGGGAGCATTTAAGCTGCGCGGCGCCTATGCGGCGATCAGCTCCCTCGCGGCCACTGAGCGGGAACGGGGCGTGGTGACCCATTCCAGCGGCAACCACGGCTACGCGGTCGCCTACGCGGCCAGGCTACTGGGCGTCCGGGCCGCGATCGTCGTCCCCCGGACCGCCCCCGCCGTCAAGACCGACGCCATCGCGGCGGCCGGGGCGGAGCTCATCCTGGTCGAGCCCACCCTGCGGGCGCGCCAGGCGGCGGCGGCCCAGGTCGCGGCCGAGCGCGGCTACGCCGAGATCCCGCCCTTCGACGACGCCCGGGTCATCGCCGGGCAGGGCACCATCGGCCTGGAGATCGCCCAGGACCTGGGCGGGGACGGCAGGCGAGGGCCGGCCGCCGTCGTGGTCCCGGTCAGCGGGGGCGGCCTCATCTCCGGCATCGCCGTCGCCGTGCGCGCGCTGCTGCCGGACACCAGGGTCATCGGGGTCGAGCCGGAGCTCGCGGCCGACGCCCGCGAGTCGCTCCGCCGGGGCGCCCCGGTCACCTGGCCCGCCGCCGACGTGGCCCGCACGATGGCCGACGCCCTGCGGGTCGAGCGCGTCGGCGACCTTACCTTCGCCCACATGACCGCGCTGGTCAGCGACATCGTGACCGTGACCGAAGACCAGATCCGCGCCGCCGTGCGGCGGCTGGCCCTGGAGGCGCGGCTGGTGGCCGAGCCCGGGGGCGCCGCGGCCATCGCCGCCGCCCTGGCGGGCCCGGCCGCGCTCGGCCTCGGCGACGACGCCCGGCCCGTCGTGGCCATCTTGTCCGGGGGGAACATCGCACCCGACGCCCTGGCCCGGGTATTGTCGGAGGAAACCGCCTCCTACAACAGGTAGTGCTATGCGAACTGGACTTGCCTACACGTCCGCGCGGATCTTGCTGCTGGTCGCCTCGATGGGCCTGCTGTACCTGGCGGGCGCGCGCGGCTGGGTGCTGCTCGTGCTGGCCTTCGCGGTGAGTGCCCTGGCCAGCTACGTCCTGCTGTCCAAGCAGCGGGACGTCATGTCGGGCGCGCTGTCGCGCCGGGTGAGCAAGACCACCCAGAAGGCGGCCGACTTCCGCGCCCGCCTTGAGGAGGGCGCCGCCGCCGAGGACGCCGACGACGATGAGGCCGCCGAGCCGGCCCCGCCCGGCGAGGCGCCGCCGGTGACCGCGAGCCAGCCCTGAGCTAGCCCCGGGTGAGCCAGCCGCCCCTGACCAGGTGCCCGAGCACTAGGTCGACGGCCTCGGGGCGGGAAACGGCGGAGGTGTCGATCGCGAGGTCGGCGTCCAGCGGCTCCTCGTAGGGGTCGGAGATCCCGGTGAAGCTGCCGATCACCCCGGCCCGCGCCCTGGCGTACAGGCCCTTGCGGTCACGCGCCTCGCACACCGCCAGCGGCGTCGACACGTGCACGAGGACGAAGTCCCCGGCTGCGGACACCATCGACCGGACGCCCGCCCGGGCGGCGGCGTAGGGCGCGATCGGCGCGCAGATGGCGATCCCCCCGGCCCGGGCGACCTCGGTGGCCACGTAGCCGATCCGGGCGATGTTCAGGTCGCGGTCCTCCCGGGAGAACGTCAGCCCGGCCGACAGCAGCCGCCGCACGAGGTCCCCGTCCAGCAGCGACACGCTCCGGTCGCCCCGCTCGAGCAGCGCGTCGCGCAGGTCGCGCGCCAGCGTTGACTTGCCTGACCCGGACAGGCCGGTGAAGAACAGCACCAGCCCGCGCTCGGAGCGCGGCGGCCGGGCACGGCGCAGCTCGGTGGCCACGTCCGGCGACAGCAGCCAGTCCGGCACCGGCTCGCCCGCGTCCAGCAGCCGGGCCAGCTCCCCGTCCGATAGCTCGCCCCGCTCGACGCCCGGCTCGATCCGCCCCAGCGGGCGCCAGACCTCGGCCACCGGGTCGTAGGCCCACTCGCCCTCGTTCATGATCGTGATCCCCGGCACCGGCCGGGCGTCCCCGCCGGCCCGCCCGTCCTCCGGCAGCAGGTGGGTGGCGCCGTAGGCGCGGGCGACGATCGCCCGCGCGAGCACCTCCTGCTCGGCCGTGGCCTGCGGGGGAAGCGGCACCGGGACCACCAGGGTGCCGTCCGGCAATTGCCGGGCGGCCGCCCGGACCGCGCGGACGAGCGCCTCCGGCCGCCCCACGACCCGGGCGGGCCCGGCCACGAGCGGCAGCAGCAGCAGCCGGGCGCCCGCGGGCCGCAGGTGGCGCAGCTGGCCGACGTGCCGCTGGGTAACCGGCCCCCGGGTTGCCAGCGCCAGTACCGGGGCGCCAGCCGTGGCCAGCTCGGCCCGGACGTCGGCGGGCGTTCGCCGCATCGCCCGGAATGGCCCGTGCTCGGGGGCGCGCAGCGCCGTCACCGGCCCCGACAGCCGCACGACCTCCGGCGGCGCGCCGTCGGTGCCCGGCCCGGCCGGGGCGGTCGCCCGGGCGCGCTCGGTGATCTCCAGCACCGCCAGGGGCGAGCCCTCCGGGTCGGCCAGGACGAGGTGGGCGCTGCCGTCCGGCACGGCTCCGGCCGGGACCGTGAGCGTGACCGGCAGCGGCCAGGGGCCGGTCACGCCGGCGTCCCCGGACGGGGGAAGGTAGTCCCGCTGCGGCGCGAACGCGCCCGCCAGCAGCAGTTCCAGCTCCCCGAGCCGAGCCTCGTCCGGCGTCCAGGCCGGCCAGCTGGCCAGGTCGGCCGGCAGCGCGCCCGGTCCGGTCACCCCGGCCGGGGGTGCCGGGCCGGTCCCCGCGGCCGATAGCAGTTCGCCGTCCGTCACATGGCCCCCTCGGGTCAGGTGCCCGCGTGCACTGCGCCGCTCGGAGGCCGCGCGACGCGGGCGAATCGGTCTGCCAGTTCGCGGATCACGAAGACCGGCCCGCCTGGGCTGCGGCGGGCGCGGTGACCGGGCAACCAGGGGGTAGCGGCGCAGGTGACGCGCACGACGATGATAGCCGCCAGGGGCGGCCGGGTCGCGTGCTCCCGAGGCGGCCGCGGGCGGACCGCGAGCCGCCCGCTAGTAGCGCCCGGCCGGGTGGGCCCGGCTCGCGGGCGTGGCCCCCGGGCGGCGGGCCGTCAGACGACGCGGGCGGAGCGGTCCTCGGGCTTGCGGATCACGTAGAGCAGCTCGTCGTGGCCGTCGTCGTAGCGGCCCCGCGACAGCCGGGAGATCGCCGCGCAGGCCAGGCGCACGGCCGAGGCGAGGCGGCCGGGACCGCCGGGCGCGGTGAGCTCGGCCGAGCGCTGGGCGATGACCAGGCCGCGCAGCAGGGCGTAGGAGGCGATGCCGCGCTCGCTCGCCGCCTCCTCGTAGACGGCCGGGAACGGCCCCGGCACGCCCGGGTGGAACCGCCGCCAGATGGCGGCCCGGGCCTCGCCCGGCAGCAGCCGGTCGAGCCGGGCGCGGGCGCTGTCGCGGTCGGCGGTCCTGATGAACAGCAGGCCGCCCGGGCGCAGGGCGCTGACCAGGCGGTCCAGGACGAGCTCAACGTTCGGGACCCGCTCGATGAGGCGCCCGCAGTACACGACGTCGAAGCCGCGCGGCGGCAGCGGCACCGTCCGCAGGTCCCCGGTGATCACGTCGTCGTAGGCGTCGCGGACCTGGTCGAGGACGGCCCGTGGCAGCGGCTCGTCGGCGTCGGCGACCGAGACCGATACCTCGTAGCCGGCCTCGGCCAGTTCGCCGAGGCCGAGCTCGCGCAGCGGCGCGAGGCATCCTGCCTGCAGCACGCAGACCTGGCGGCCCGGCCCCGCCTGCACGTACTCGCGCAGCGGCTCCGCGAAGAACCGCCCGGTGCTCGCCCGTGCGGCCGGAGCGTCACCCCCCACAGTCGTCATGCTACGGATAGTAATTGATTGATTACTGAGAAGTTGCAACTGGCCCCCGGCCCGCGTGATTCCGGGTCCACCGGGGCGGGGCCGCCGGCGGCGACGTAAACTTGGGGAGTTACGTCGCGGGCGGCCGCGGGTGCCCCTTGGCCGCGCACGCGGGGGTTCGTGCTGCCTGGAACTCGGTGCTGCCTGAAACTCGGTGCTACCTGGAGCCCGGCCCCGCTCGCATCGCCAACATTGGGACATTATGAGCCTCGCCGGACTACTTGCTGCCGTCGCCGAAGATCCCGTAATCGCCAGCCTTCCCGGGCCAGGGGAGACCCGCCAGGGACCGCGGGACCTCGTCGCCCCCGGGCCGCTACGCCCCGTGGTCGTGGCGTCGCTCGCCACTGGCATCGGCCGGGCCGGCGCCGCCGCGCCCGGCGCGGCTGCCTCCCCGGGGCGGTTCGTGCTCGCGATCACCGCGACCGCGCGCGAGGCGGAGGACCTGACAGCCGCGCTCGGCTCGTTCCTGCCGCCGAGCCAGGTGGCCTACTTCCCGGGCTGGGAGACGCTGCCGCACGAGCGGCTGTCGCCCCGGTCGGACACCGTCGGCCAGCGGATCGCGGTCCTGCGGCGGCTCGCGCACCCCGCCAGCTCGGCCGGCGGCGCGGACGACACGGTGGCGGGGCCGCTGCGGGCGGTCGTCGCCCCCGTGCGCGCCCTGCTCCAGCCGATCGTGGCCGGCCTGGGCGAGCTGGAGCCGGTCAGCCTGCGGGCCGGGCAGGACGCCGACCCCGACGACGTGATCGGGCGCCTGGTGGAGATCGGCTACGCCCGGGTCGAGATGGTCACCCGGCGCGGCGAGCTCGCCGTCCGGGGTGGCCTGCTCGACGTCTTCCCGCCGACCGAGGAGCACCCGCTGCGGGTGGAGTTCTTCGGCGACACGGTCGAGGAGATCCGCACCTTCAAGGTCGCCGACCAGCGCAGCACCGGCCCCGCCGATCACGGCCTGTGGGCCCCGCCGTGCCGGGAGCTGCTGCTCACCCCGGCCGTCCGCGCCCGGGCCAAGGAGCTGGCCGACCAGCACCCGTCGGTCGCGGAGATGCTGGGGAAGGTCGCCGACGGGATCACGGTCGAGGGCATGGAGGCGTTCGCCTCGGTCCTGGCCGACCGGATGGAGCTCCTGGTGGACTACCTCCCGGTCAGCGGCGTGGTCCTGGCGTGCGACCCCGAGCGGATCCGCACCCGGGCCGAGGAACTGGTCGCGACCAGCCAGGAGTTCCTGGAGGCATCCTGGGCGTCGGCCGCGACCGGCGCCGAGGCGCCCATTGACCTCGGTGGCGCCGCGTTCCAGCCGATGGCCAGCATCCAGGAGGCGGCGGGCGAGCTCGGCATCCCGTGGTGGACGCTGGCCCCGTTCGGCACCGACGCCGGCGACAGCGGCGAGGGGGAGGACGCCCCGGAGGGCACGTTCCTCGTCGCCGCCAGCCCGACCCCCGCCTACCGGGGCGACACCGAGCGGATGGTCGCCGACGTGCGCGGCTGGCTGGCCGACGGCTGGCGCGTGGTGCTGGTGACCGAGGGGCACGGCCCGGCCCAGCGGCTGGCGGAGGTGCTGCGCGGGGAGGGGCTCGGCGCCCGCCTGGGGGACCTGGCCGAGCTGCCGGAGCCCGGCGTTCCCTACGTGTCGACCGGGCAGCTCAGCCAGGGGTTCACCTGGCCCGGGATCGGCCTCGCGCTCGTCACCGAGGGCGACGTGGTGGCCCGGGGCACCGGGCGGGCGGCGAACAAGGACGACCGGCGGATGCCGTCGCGCCGCCGCCGCGGGGTGGACCCCTTGCAGCTCAAGGCGGGCGACTACGTGGTCCACGAGCAGCACGGGGTGGGCCGGTTCGTCGAGATGACCAGCCGGACCGCGGGCGGGGCGACCCGTGAGTACCTGGTCCTGGAGTACGCGGCGGCCAAGCGCGGCCACCCGCCGGACCGGCTCTACGTGCCGACCGACCAGCTGGAGGAGGTCACCCGGTACACCGGCGGCGACGCGCCGGCCTTGCACCGGCTCGGCGGCGCGGACTGGGCCAAGACCAAGGGCCGCGCGCGCAAGGCGGTGCGGGAGATCGCGGCCGAGCTCATCCGGCTGTACTCCGCCCGGATGGCCTCCCCGGGGCACGCGTTCGGTCCCGACACGCCCTGGCAGCGCGAGCTGGAGGACGCCTTCCCCTACGTCGAGACGCCTGACCAGCTCGCCGCCATTGACGAGGTCAAGCAGGACATGGAGAAGCCCGTTCCGATGGACCGGCTGATCTGCGGCGACGTCGGCTATGGCAAGACCGAGATCGCGGTCCGGGCGGCGTTCAAGGCCGTCCAGGACGGCAAGCAGGTCGCGATCCTGGTGCCGACCACGATCCTGGCCCAGCAGCACTACAACACGTTCTCCGAGCGCTACTCCTCGTTCCCGGTCGTCGTCAAGTCCGTGTCCCGGTTCCAGACGGACAAGGAAATCGCGGAGACCCAGCGCGGCCTGTTCGAGGGCAACGTCGACATGGTGATCGGGACGCACCGCATCCTGTCGTCGGAGACCCGGTTCAAGCAGCTGGGCCTGGTGATCATTGACGAGGAGCAGCGGTTCGGCGTCGAGCACAAGGAGTACCTCAAGCGGATGCGGACCGAGGTGGACGTGCTCGCCATGTCCGCCACCCCGATCCCGCGGACGCTGGAGATGGGCGTCGCCGGGATCCGGGAGATGTCCACCATCTTGACCCCGCCCGAGGAGCGCCACCCGGTGCTGACGTTCGTCGGCCCGTACGAGGACAAGCAGGTCGCCGCCGCGATCCGGCGCGAGCTGCTGCGCGACGGGCAGGTGTTCTTCGTGCACAACCGGGTGCAGTCGATCAAGAGGGTCGCCGCGACGCTGCACGAGCTGGTGCCCGAGGCTCGCGTCGCCGTGGCCCACGGCCAGATGAACGAGCATGAGCTCGAGAAGATCATGGTCGACTTCTGGGAGCGGAACTACGACGTCCTGGTCGCGACCACGATCGTGGAGTCCGGGCTGGACATCCCGAACGCCAACACGCTGATCGTGGACCGGGCGGACGCGGCTGGCCTCTCGCAGCTGCACCAGCTGCGCGGCCGGGTCGGCCGCGGCACCGAGCGGGCCTACGCCTACTTCCTCTACCCGCCGGAGAAGGCGCTGACCGAGACCGCCCACGAGCGCCTGGCCACCGTCGCCCAGCACACCGAGATCGGGGCCGGCATGTACGTGGCCCTCAAGGACCTGGAGATCCGGGGGGCCGGGAACCTGCTCGGCGGCGAGCAGTCCGGGCACATCGCCGGGGTCGGGTTCGACCTCTACATCCGCATGATCGGCGAGGCCGTGCGGGAGCTGAAGGGCGACGGGCCGACCGAGCGGGCCGAGGTCAGGGTGGAGCTCCCGGTCAACGCGCACATCCCGCACGACTACGTGCCAGGCGAGAAGCTGCGGCTGGAGGCGTACACGTCGATCGCCGCGATCGACTCCGAGGCGGACGTCACCTCCGTGCGCGACGAGCTCGTCGACCGCTACGGGCCGCTGCCGACGCCGGTGGAGACCTTGCTGCAGGTGGCCCGGCTGCGGTTCGCCGCCCGCAAGGTGGGCCTCACCGACATCACCTTGCAGGGCAACCACGTGCGGTTCGCCCCGGTCGACCTGCCTGACTCGCGGGTAGTGCGGCTGCAGCGGCTCTACCCGCGCACCCTGCTCAAGGCGGGCGGGACCATGCTGATCCCGGTCCCCAAGGCCGGCGCCGTGGGCGGCGGGGGCGGCCGCCCGGGCGCGACCAGCTTCGGCGGCGAGCCGCTGCGCGACACCGAGCTGCTCGCCTGGTGCGCCGAGGTCGTGAAGTCGATCCTGGCCGGCGGCTAGCGAGCGCCCCGCTGGCCGTGGAAACCGCAGGCGAGAGCGCAGAAGGAGACTCGCGACCGAACGCTGATACGGGGCGTACTAACATGTCAATGCCTTCGCGGACATGAGTACCGGCGGGGCGCAACTCATGACCGCTAACTGGAGGGAACGCTAGTGTCTGGCGGAAGGGCGTTCGGGAGCAAGGCCCGGCGGGTCGCGGGCGGCATCGGCGCGGTCGCCGTCGCCGCCATGATGCTGGCGGCCTGCTCCCCGGTGAAGCTGGGGGCGGCGGCGGTCGTCGGCAGCCAGCGGATCACCTCCGCGTCGCTCGACAGCGACGTGTCGGACCTGCAGGCGGCGATCCCGCAGTACCTGGGGTCGGTGCAGGTGGACAAGACCAAGATCCCCAACCTGGTGCTCGCGAACCTGGTCAGCTTCGCGATCAGGAACAAGACGGCCGAGAACCTCGGCATCACGGTCTCCCAGACACAGGTCGACGCGGCCATCGCCTGGCAGTACCAGCAGAACTCCCAGTCGGTCAGCAACCCGCAGCAGCTCATCGTCGCCAGCGCGGTCCCGCCCCAGATGGCGAGCCAGTACGGCCGCTACTGGGCCATCTGGCTGGTCTACCTCTCGCGGGTCAACAACGGCCAGTTCCCCACCCAGGAGAACTCGGCCATCGACCAGCAGATCGCCAAGTTCAACGCGGCTGAGTGCAAGGCCGCCCAGAGCCTGCACGTTCAGGTCAACCCGCAGTACGGGAACCTGGCCTATGCCAAGGCCCAGGGTAACTTCACGGTCGTCGCGGCGAGCAACCCGCTGTCCGGAACGGGCGCCGCCGCCACCCCGGCTGCCACCCCAACCGCCGGCGGCAGCCCGCTGGCCTGCTAGTTCGCCACCCGTCAATTCCCCGGACTGAGGGTCAGTCCGCGCCGTAGCATGGGGCTTGCGTCATCCCGCCTCGCGTCATCCCGCAGTGAGGAGCCGCATGCTAACGATCGTGCTTACCAGCGGCCGGGTCGCCCCCGGGCTGCTCGGCTGGGAGGCTTGGGACGTCCTGCGTTCCGCCTCCCGGGTACTCGTTGGACCGGCGGAACATCCGCAGCGACCGGCGCTAGCCGAGGCCGGGATCACGGTAGAGGTCGCTGCTGGCCAGGGCGGCCCGGACGGGCTGGCCCGGCTGCTGGCCGAGGCGGCCGCCGGCGGCCCGGCCGCCTGGCTGCCGCCGCCGGGGGAGGAGCCGCCGCCAGCGGTGCTGGCGGCGCTGTCGGCCGCCGGCGTCGCGGCCCGGGTCCTGCCCGGCCCGGGCGACCTGCCCGGCGCGCACCTGATCGACGTGGTCGCCACCATGGACACGCTGCGCGCGTCCTGCCCGTGGGACCGCAAGCAGACCCACGAGTCGCTCGCCCCGCACCTGCTAGAAGAGCCCTACGAGGCGCTTGAGGCACTGGAGACCGGGGACCAGCAAGCGTTCCGCGAGGAACTAGGGGACGTCCTGCTCCAGGTGGCGTTCCACGCCCGGATCGCCGCCGAGCGGCCGCCGGCCGCCGGCGGCTACTCGATCGACGACATCGCCGACACCCTGGTCGCCAAGCTCGTCCGCCGTCATCCGCACGTCTTCGCGGACGTCACCGCCCGCTCGGCCGATGACGTCACCCGCAACTGGGACGAGATCAAGAAGACCGAGCGGGCCGCCAAGCAGGGAGCCGGCCAGGCGCCCCCGTCGGTGCTGGACGGGGTGACGTTCGGGCAGCCTGCGCTTTCGCTGGCCGCGCAAGTGCTCCGGCGGGCGGCCCGGGCCGGGTTCCCGGCCGACGCCGTGGCGCAGGGCCCGCAACTGCCCCCGCCCGAGGTCGCGCCGGGGGCAGAACCCCAGGCCAGAGCCGAGGGCGGCGAGGACATCGGGGATGCCCTGCTGCGCCTGGCGGCCCTCGCCATGAGGCACGGGACCGACCCTGAGGCGCAGTTGCGCGCAGCCGTACGGAAACTGATGGCCAGCGTGCGCGGCTGGGAACTGCAGCAACCCTGAGATGTCATCGTTATCCGGTTATACGTGCTGGTCAGAAGCGCCTGAGTACGATCTAAGGGGACAAGAGACGACCTGGGCATGTCAACCGCGCGGCGGGGATAGGCGTCTTTCTTAGCGGGAAAAGCTTCTTTCTTTTAAGACGGACTGTTGGTCTGGCGGGGTGGCCGGACCATTAGGGGCGGGGCGGTCTACAGTGAGTAATACCGTTGTAACGGTAAGTCAAAGTCGAGGTGGGTGGGCCTCGACGCGGACGGCGGTGTGGACGAGGGCGTACCTACGCCAGGCGTTCCTCGTCGATGTCGCATGTGGCTTCATTACCTCAACGGCTGCCCTCGGGCTCCGTTTCGCAGGCCACATCACGAACGAGTACGCCATCCTCAGCCTGGTATTCCCGCTGCTCTGGGTAGCCGCCCTGCGGCTGTCCGGCGCCTATGACCCGCGCTTCATCGGCACCGGGTCGGATGAGTTCCGCAAGGTCCTGAACGCCGGCGTGACCCTCACCGCGGCGATGGCCCTGTTCTCGTACCTGATCAACACCGAGCTGTCCCGGGCGTACCTGCTGGTCACCATGCCCGGCGTCACCGTCTTGTGCATGGTCGCCCGCTACGCCAAGCGCAAGCGCCTGCACCGCAAGCGCAGCCAGGGCAAGTGCATGTCCACCGTCGTGGCCGTCGGCTACGAGACGGCCGTGGCCGACCTCGTCAACGAGCTGCGGCGCGACAGCTACCACGGCCTGAGCGTGGTCGCGACCTGCCTCGCGGGATCGGGCTCGGCGGCCGACAAGGTGGCCGGCGTCCCCGTCTTCGGCGGGGTGCACGTCGACGACGTGGCCGACGCGGTGCGCCGCAGCGGCGCCGACACGGTCGCCGTGCTGTCGTGCCCGGAGATCGACGGGGCCACGCTGCGCCAGCTCGCCTGGGAGCTGGAGAAGACCGGCACCGACCTGTGCGTCGCCCCCGCCCTGCTCGACGTGGCCGGGCCGCGCACCACCGTCCGCCCGACCGCGGGCCTGACCCTGCTCCACGTCGACCACCCGCAGCTGTCCGGCCCCCGCCAGGTCCTCAAGGGCCTGTTCGACCGGTCCATGGCCGCGGTCGCCCTCGTGCTGCTGTCGCCGCTGATGGTCGCGGTCGCCCTGGCGATCCGGCTGTCGGACAAGGGCCCGGCCCTGTTCGCCCAGACCCGGGTGGGCAAGGACGGCGAGACGTTCAAGATCTACAAGTACCGCACGATGGTCGTGGACGCCGAGGCGCGGCTCAAGGAGCTGATGCCGGCCAACGACTTCGACGGCGGGGGCCTGTTCAAGCTGCGCCGCGACCCGCGGATCACCCCGATCGGGGAGAAGCTGCGCAAGTTCTCGGTGGATGAGCTGCCGCAGCTCATCAACGTCGTCAAGGGCGAGATGTCGCTCGTCGGGCCGCGCCCGCCGCTGCCGTCGGAGGCCGCCCGCTACGCCGACCACGTCCGCCGCCGCCTGGTGGTCAAGCCCGGCCTGACCGGCATGTGGCAGGTCAACGGGCGCTCGGACCTGTCGTGGGACGAGTCGGTCCGGCTCGACCTGCGCTACGTCGAGAACTGGTCGTTCGCGCTGGACCTGCAGATCCTCTGGAAGACCGTCTCGGTAATCCTGCGGGGGTCCGGTGCCTACTAACCGAGGCAAGATGGGCGATGTCGCCAGCCTGGACGTGGCCCGGCTGGTCCGGCGGGCCGCCACCGGCGACAAGCAGGCCTGGGAGCGGCTGTTCGACCAGTACAACCGGCTCATCTGGTCCATCACCCGCGAGTTCAAGCTGGTGGAGAGCGACGCGGCCGACGTGTCCCAGACCACCTGGATGCGGCTGATCGAGCACATCGACCGGATCGAGCACCCCGAGCGGGTCGGCTCCTGGCTGGCGGCCACCGCCCGCAACGAGTGCCTGCGGTCCCTGGCGGCCCGCAAGCGACTGGTGCTCGCGCACGAGGACGTCAACTTCGACGGGCCGGCCGAGCACGAGCCGGAGGTCGACGCGGCCTTGCTGGCCGAGGAGCGCGCCGAGGTCGTCCGCGAGGCGATGGCGCACCTGCCGCACCGCTGGCAGCGGCTCATGGAGATGCTGATGGCGGACCCGCCGGTCCCCTACGCCGTGATCTCCGACGAGCTCGGCCTCCCGGTCGGCAGCATCGGACCGACCCGGGGCCGCTGCCTGGCGCGGCTGCGGGTCCTGCTCGAAGCGAGCTAACCCGAACCGCGCAGAAAGGCCCGGAGTCATCCCTCCGGGCCTGAGCGGCCCCTGCGGGCCTCCCGCCCGGGGCGCCTGCTCGCTTACTTAGCCCTGCCGGGCGATGTCTACGGCGACCAGCACCACCGGCTCGATGAGGCGCTCGGGCTGCTGCTGGACCAGGGAAGGCCGCCGGCCAGGTGCGGCCCGGGATCGACGCCGCCGACGTCATCCTCCTGCTCGGCGCGCTATCGCGCATCCCCGAGCCGGAGTGGGACGCGGGCACCCGTGATCGTCGCGGTCATTATCGATGGCCTGCGAGCCTCCCCGGGACGGTAAGGCACGGCCGGTAGGAGTCGAACTCGCTGATGAGCACGCCCTCCCCGTGGGTCAGGCCCCGCAGCTCCTGCTGGAGCGCCGCGATGCTGCCGGCCGGGATCGTCCCGGTCAGCCGCCAGGTCGACTGGCCCGCCTGCGGCTCGTCGGGGACGGCGCGCAGGGCAATCAGGCGCGGCAGCACGCGGGCGCCGCTATCGGCCGGGATGTCGAGGTCGAAGCGGTTGACCGGCTCGCAGACCGCTGTCCCGGCGCGGCGGACCGCCTTGTCCAGGGCGAGGGCCGCGATGGCACGGAAGTGCCCGGCGGTCGACAGCGGCGGGACGAACGCGGTCCGGGTGACGGTGACCCGGCAGTCGGTGACCTCCCAGCCGTGCGGCCCGGTGCGCAGGCGCTTGCGCGCGGCCTCCTCGATCGCCGCGTGGAATGACAAGGGCAGGGCCCCCAGCTCGACCGCCAGGCCGTAGCTGACGCCAGAGCCCGGCGCGGTCGGCTCGACCCGCAGGCCCACGGTCGCGAAGTCGAAGATCCCCATCTCCGGCTGGCGTTCCTGAACCCAGCTGGCCGCCTGCCTGACTCGCTCGACGCAGAGGGTCCGCGACGGGCTGAACTCCGTCTCGATCCCGAACTCCTCGGCCAGGGTCGCCGCGATGACCTCTTTCTGCACCTCGCCGTAGAGCCGGGCGGAGATCGCGCCGGTGGCGTCGTCGCGCCGCACCCCGATGTACGGGTCGGCCTCGGCCAGCTGCTCCAGGGCCGTGAACAGCGCCGCCGCCTGGGCCGGGTCCTGCGGCGTGATCACCGATTCGAGGCTCGGCGGCGCGAAGAAGCCGCCTTGAGCCAGCCCGTCGGCCGCGCCGAGGCGGTCCCCGATCCGGACGTCCCGCAGCCCCGCGATCCGCGCGATCTGGCCGGCCCCGCCTCGCTCGACGGAGGTCACCCGCCCGGCCAGCTCGGTGACCGAGCCGGCTTCACCCCGGCGGAAGTAGGCGACGTGCTGATACGGGCCGATGGTGCCGCTGTCGAGGCGCGCGTAGGCGATCTTCGCGCCCCCGCGGCCCCGCTCGACCTTGAAGACGGTCCCCGCCAGCGGCCCGTCGGGCGGCAGGGACCGCGCGGGCAGCAGCTCGCGGATGCCCGTGGTCAGCGCCTCGACGCCCGCGCCGGTGGCGGCCGAGCCGAAGAAGACGGGATAGGCCCGCGCGGTGGCGACCTGGCGGGCGAGCTCAGCGCGGTAGTCGGCCGCGCCGAGCCCGCCGGCGTCGTCAAGGTAGCGGGCGAGGAACGCGTCGTCCGCGTCGGCCAGGAACTCGCCGATCTCCGCCGCCGGGCGCTCGACGGTCCGGGCTCCGGGGGTGCCGATGCTGTCGACCGACGTGACCGCGACGGCGCGGGCCGTCAGCTTTCCCCGGATCTCGGCCATGAGCCCGTCGTCGCGGGCGCCCGTCCGGTCGGTCTTGTTGGCGAAGATCAGCGTCGGCAGCCCGAGCCGGGCGATCGTCCGCATGAGGACGCGCGTCTGCGCCTGCACGCCCTCGACCGCCGAGAGCACGAGCACGACGCCGTCGAGCGCGCGCAGCGCCCGCTCGACCTCCGCGATGAAGTCGGCGTGCCCGGGCGTGTCGACGAGCGTGACGTGCGGGCCGCTGGCGTCCGAGGCGGGGTCGGTCAGGGCGATGACGGCCGACTTGATGGTGATGCCGCGCCGCCGCTCCAGGGCGAGCGTGTCGGCGGCGGTGTCCCCGCCGTCGACGCTGCCGAGGCGGTCGATGACGCCGGCGTTGAAGAGCAGGCGCTCGGTCAGGCTGGTCTTGCCCGCGTCAACATGCGCCAGGATGCCAATGTTCAAGGTGGCCAAGGTCAGGAGTCCTCAGGGATGCGGATGACAGGTCGGGTCCGGAAGGAACGTCGATCTGTCGGCGCATTCGGGTCTCCCTAGATGAGCTGGTCAGTTGCCTCTGCGACGTTACGCCAGGCGAGGGCCGCTAGGAAAGCGGTTATCGTCCTGGGGCGGCCCGCGCTCAGGCAATGGCCCCGGCCACGAGGATCAGCACGAACGCGGCGATGATGACCGCCACCCGCGCGTAGTGCAGCCGGTCCCAGCGCTGCTCCTGCTCGCGCCAGTCGGCCGGGTGGTGGTCAGCGGTCCAGGTAGCGGTGCGGTTGTTGATCGGGACGAGCAGCGTGACCGACATGACGACGCTCACGATGAGCAGGATCGCCGCGGCGATGGCGGCGCCCCCGGCCGGCCCGCCCCACGTGGCGGCGGCCAGCCCGGCCGTCAGGAGCAGGGACCCGCAGTACCAGAACGGCATCACCCGGCCCCCGACCCGGGCGCCGTCGGCCCGGGCCTGCAAGGCGGCGCCGGCGGGCAGTCGCCGCAGTGACGGGTTGATGAAGACCGGGACGGCGAACTCGACGCCGACCATGAGGCCGGTGACGGTGGCGGTGATGACGGCGAGCGCAGTGAGCATGGCATCCTCATTTCTAGCGATGCTAGATTTTCTAGCACTGCTAACATAAGTTGTCATCAGCCCGAGCGCAAGAGGAGGAACCATGGTGAAGGCAGGGGCCCGCGCCCAGCGGGTGGCCGAGCGCAGGCAGCAGATCCTCGACACGGCCCGGGCCATGGCCGAGGCCGACGGGTGGACGGCGGTCACGTCCCGGCGCCTGGCCGACGCGATCGGGTACACCCAGCCAGTGCTCTACGGTCACTTCCCGGGCGGGAAGACCGAGATCATGCGCACCGTGGCGCTGGCCGGCTTCACGGAACTAGCGGCGGCGACCCGGGCGGCGGCCGGCGGCCAGCCCGGCCCGCAGGCGGTCGCCGCCGTCGCGGAGGCCTACCTGGGCTTCGCCGCCGCGAACCCGTCGCTGTACGAGGCGATGTTCCAGCTCCCGATCGACGCCCGCTTCGCCCAGGAAGACGCGGAGGCCGAGCTCCGCTCCGGCTTCGATGCCCTGGCCGCCGCCCTCGGCGAGGACGGTGACGGAGCGGCGACCGAACTGCTCTGGAGCGCCCTGCACGGCATGAGCCTGCTCGAACGAGCGGGCCGGATGCGCCAGGAGCACCGCCCCGGCCGCATAGCCGAGCTCACCGCCCGCTTCACCAGCTAACCGAGCCGCCCCACTCAGCCGGGAGCAGCCACCGGGGGCCCGAGAGCAGCCAGCAGACCTCGGTCCACTGCCGGGCCGGATCATCATCGTGCGGGCCGTAGACCTCCCAGCGGACCCCGCTGGGCTGATGGCCATGCTCGCGGCACCAGGCGACGACGGCGTCATGCGCCGCCCGCGCCTCGACGCCGGTGAGGCTTACCTCATAGCCCATGCGGCCATCATCGCCTAAGTCGCCAGCAATCGCTGGGGCCGTCGGCGGAACGGTGTCCTGCTCGCAGACGGGTTCCGGGCCATGTAACACTTTCCGCATGAGTATGAGCGTTCTAGAGCGGGAGATGTTCAGTGAGGCTGAGGCGGCCCGGCTTCTGCATGTGCCCCAGCGGACGCTGAACTACTGGCTTGAGGGCGGCGCGGTCCGGGGGCGGACGTATCGCCCGGTGATCCGGGTGGAGCCGCGTGGCGGGCACGCGGCGGTGACGTGGGCCGAGTTCGTCGAGGCGGGGCTGCTGCGGGAATACCGGCAGACGCACCGTGTCCCGATGGCCGAGTTGCGTGCGTTCATCGGCCAGGTGCGCAGCGAGTTCGGGGCCCCGTACCCGCTGGCTCACAAGCGGCCCTTCGCGAGCGGGAAGGAGCTCCTGTCGGTGGCCCAGGACGACACGGGCCTGGATGCGGATCTGTGCCTCGTGGCGACTGTTCGGGGGCAGTACGTTCTCACCCCGGCGGCTGACTCGTTCTACAAGCGCGTGACGTGGGAGGGGGATACAGCGGCTGCATGGCGTCCGCATGATGACCCGCTGTCGCCCATCCTCATGCGCCCTGGGGTGCGTTCTGGGCGGCCTGCGGTGAAGGGAATCAGCACGGAAATCCTCTGGGAGCACGAGCAGGCCGGAGAGACGATCAGCGAGATCGCCGAGGAGTACGGCCTGGCGGACGAGGACGTACGGTGGGCGATCGCCTACGAGACCTCGGCGCGAGCCGCATGAGCAACAGGCCCAGGCCTGCCGTTGTCCGCTACTACGTCGATGCCGACCTGCTGGGGAGTCGGGAAGATCCTCGCCGAGCTTCGGCCGGACGTCACTTACCCTGGCGACCCCGGCGGACGGGTAAAGGGCGGCCGGGTACGGCCACCCTGCACCATCACCGATGCGGGCACCCTTGACGAGGTCTGGATTCCCGAGACCGCCCGTCAGGGGTGGCTGATCATCACGCGGGACCACCACATCCAGGATCACCGGGCCGAGATCGAGGCCGTGCGTTCCAGCGGCGCACGGATGGTGAACCTGGTCGGCGATGAGGCCATTGACCGCTTCGCCCAGATGGAAGTGATCATGTGCCAGTGGCGACGCATCAGCGCCTTGCCGGACGAGAAGGGGCCGTTCATCTACTCGGCGACACGGACTACGTTCCGTCCGCTGGACCTCGCCACCTTGTGACGGCAGACCGCTACCATCCCCTGGGTGGGCTTCGCCATCGTGCCCGGCTTCCGCTACGACGACGAATAGCCGCTGCTAGCGGCTGAGTAGAGCGTCTCGGAGCTCGGGGTCGCGCAGGAGGGCGAGGATCTCGGGGGAGTCGGAGAAGACGATCTCTGCTCCGGGGGACTGGGCCTGGCGCAGCATGGCCTGGCAGACGTCGGCGAAGGGCTGCTCCTGGACGGTCGTGACCGCTTCTGCCATCGCCTTAGCGTTGCTCTCCCGATGCGCGCTCGCCCACGCGCGCACGCAGTAGTTGACGACCCGGCGGGAACGGACGCGACCGCGTTCCAGGAGGGGGCGGTTGAGCTCGCAGACCTCGATCGTGGCCTTTCCCTTGGTGGTTAGCGGCTCGTAGTGGCCGAGCGACAAGGTGAGCAGCAGGTGGTCGAAGGGGTCTTCGGCCGTTGGGTCGATGAGTAGCGGCTGATCGTCGGCGTCTAGCGGGAACTGGTTGCGCTTGTTGTGGCTGTTGCAGGTTGAGCAGGCCAGCAGGTGGTTCAGCCAGTCGAAGGTGCGCAGGGGGTTGCGGGCGAGTGGCTCGAAATGGTCGATGTCAGTTCCCTCGTCCTCGCCGCAGTACATGCACTGCTCAAGGCCGGGTGCCATCTGCCGCAGGCACTCGCTTAGGGGAACGTGGACATTCCTGCGCGTGGTGGTGTGCTTCCAGAGGTCGCGTGCCGTTGCTGCCCGGCCGTCGTGATCGGTGTCGCTGACCTGCTGTGCAAGGGTCGCGAGCCGTCCGCTCAGTCCCGGCGGGAGAGCGGTGCGGGCAATTCGGATCATTCGTCCGGCTCGTGGAGGCGCGCACTCACCTCATCGACGCGGGCTACCGGTGAACTGGTGAGCAGGCGGCGCAAGGTTTGGTAGCGGGTGACTTCTGGTTCGCTGGCGCGGCCAGAGATCACTTTTACCTCTAGTGCTACCAGTTCCTGGCGCAGCTTGTCCGCCTGCTCGGAGTACGGGCTGTCGAGGCCGAACAGTTCAGATAGAACGGCGTCGTCGCCGCTGCCGAAGACGACGCGCTCATAGAGATCCTGCTCCACCACTCGCGGCGGCCCGTCCTCGTTGGGGCCGGGCAGGCGGATCAGGCCGCCTTCATCAGCCGCCTGGCAGATGTAGGGGCTGTGGGTGGTGACGATAAACTGGATGTTCGGGAAGTGCGCCTTGAGCCAGCCGCCAATGCGCTGCTGCCACGACACGTGCAGGTGGGCGTCTACCTCGTCAATGAGGACGACTCCGGGCCAGGTGACGGTGGGGATGCCGTCGCGGGTCTCGAAGGCCACGCTGCCGTAGCAGTCGTTGAACTGCTTCAGTAGGTCGACCACCAGGGCGGCCACGGTGCGGTAGCCGTCGCTCATCTCTTGAAGAGCAAATCGGTGTTCTTCCATAGTAACCCAGAGGCCATCTGAGTCCACGTCTGATATTTGGTAATCGTCCGGCAAGAGGCCATCGCTCAAGATGCTGATCGCGGCGTTCTTTAGTTCTTCAGCGCCAGGCCTTCTTTCGAGTTGCTTAAGGTGCTGATCGATAAGCCATTGAACGCTTTCAGTGAGAGAAGCATCTTCGTAGAAAAGGCTAGCCGTGCGGGCCGCTGGCCCCGGCGTCACCATGAGACGCTGCGTGTCGGATGCCCCACCGGTAAGGCGGCGAAATGGTCCATAGGCGGCACAAAACCAGCCTACTGGATTTGATGCCCACGGGCCCTCCTTACTGGCGCGCATGGAAGTGGCTGATGCTGTCCATGAGGGTAGGGTGCCGCGTTGCTTTGATGAGTCTTTTTCTGATGGGGTGTTCCAGGATATTCTGAGCCGCGTTTGGCTAAGTTTTTTCTCGCTGTTTTGTGGCCAGTCAATGTTCGAATCCAAGGTTAGGTGCAATAGTGCCGCAGCGTTCCTCTGATTGATGGTAATCCAACCGCGAGAATCAGGCATTAGGCTCTGAGTTACTATTGGCCCGGCGATCACGAGGGCGATGGCTCTCAGTAGCGAAGTCTTTCCGCATGCGTTGCGGCCAGCTATTACTGTCCACCCCGCATGCGATCCGTCAGGGCGCGTGAGCGTAAGGTCTGCATTCCGCGCCCCGGAGAATCCGCGGATGTTGCTTAGCATGAGGCGCGAGATGTACATGCGACGACTCTAGCGGGCGATGCTCGCCTGCGCGGCTAGCGGAGCGTGGTCAGGAAGGCTGTCCAGGCGACGGCGGGGATGGCCAGGGTGCAGCCGGTGCGGTTGGTGGTGTCGCGGACCGCTACGCCGTCGCGGGTGGTCGCGGTTTCCACGCAGTCTCCGCCGTTAGCACTGGAGTAGGTCGACTTGCGCCAGTCCATGTCTCGGCCAGCCTCTCGAACGTGCGCAGGGACTCGGACACCCTGTAGCTCTCGCCCGTAGCGTATCGAACAGCCGCATCGTCTTAGATACCGTCTCCGGGTCGGTGTACACGAAGCCGCCTGACACGTGCTCGGCATAGGATGCCTCGTCGGCGATGACGAAGCCGGATGCGCCAGCGGGATGGCCGATGGCGGGGAGCACCTGCAGTGTGACGTTGGGCCTGGTGGCGACTTCCAGCAGGTGCTGCATCTGCTCGGCCATGATCTCGGCCGAGCCGACGCACCGGTACAGCGATAGCTCGTCAACGATGAACCAAGCCTGTGGAGGTTCGTCGCGCAGCAGGACCCGACTCTGTCGGTCCATGCGGGATCGCAGCCGTTGCGGGCGATCGCCGCTGGCTCGGCTGGTTAGCGTTTGGGTTTTGCGGGGTCATAGCACCGCAAAACCCAAACACAACTGCTGGAGGGCTGGCTCAGCCGGCTAGCGCAGCACGTCGGCGTCGACCCACTGGCCGCCGGCTGCCTCGATCTCGGGGTAGGACCTCCGGACCTCGGCCATGAGGTCGGACACGAACAGGGCGACCGCGCCGGGGGACCGCTGGACGAGCTCGGCTGGGGTGATGACCGGGATGGAGGTACCCGGCATGCGGGTGCCGGCCTTGCCGGGGGACGCGTCGGCGACGGCGGGCAGCAGGTCGGCGTCTACCTCGGCCGCGCGCAGCAGGGAGACCGCCCGGGACGCGGCCGCGTAGCCGACGACCGAGGTTCCCGCGTCGCGCAGGCCCGACAGCCAGGCGTGGAGGGCGTCGGCCCGGCCGCGCACGTCGCGCTGGAGCGGCTCGTAGGCGGCGGGGGTGGTGATGCCGTGGGCGGCCTCGGCCGCGAGCAGGTCGCGGACGACCGCGTCGGGCCGCAGGCCCTCGGCGCCGTCCGCCTCGGCCTCGCTGGCGTGCCCGGCCGCGAGCAGGACGGTGCCCCCGTAGAGGTCGAAGTGCCAGGCGGTGCGGGGAGCGAGGCCGACGGCGGCCAGCATCGCCGTCAGCGCGGTGGTGGAGTAGTAGGCGTAGTGGCCGTGGCGCAGCGCGTTCCACTGGCCGAGCCGGACGATCGTGTCCACGTTGTGGTACTGCAGCAGCAGCACTCCGCCCGGGGCCAGCCGGGCGGCCCGCTCGGCGATCGCGGCGGCCTGGCCGGCCGCGTGCATCATCCCGAACGTGTCGAGGATGACGTCGGCTTCCTCCTTGCCCCAGACGGGCTTCAGGCCGCGCTCCTCTAGCATTTCCAGCCAGGAGCCACCGTGCGGGCTGCCGTACTCGGCTACCCGGGCGCCGGGCAGCAGGAGCCCGGCCGCCGCGACCCGGGCGACGGCGTCGGCCGCCTGGGCGATGAGGGCGGCGGGCTCGGCGCCCTTGGGCTCCTCGGGCACGGTCGGGTCGTCCAGGAGCTGGGCGAGGCCGCAGTGCGAGCAGAGCCACATCTGGAGGGGGTAAACCGGATCGGGCCCTGGATCGTCATATGTCGGGAAGTAGTCGCAGGCGGGCTGGTTGCCCAGGTCTAGTACCAAGTGACCGTCCTGCCCCCGGCAGGCTCGGCACGTGTGGTGTCCGGTCATCTGCGTCTCCGCCCCCAGTAAACGCTCATGAAAAGAGGAATCACTGCAATCCACTGTATCAACGGATTCGGTCGATGATCACATGAGTGCAGAAGTTCATCACGCGAATCGCTGGTAGCCGGGTAGGGGCGCCAGCCACGAGTTTTTTGGGGGGACATGTCGTCGGGACACGCGTGCCGCTTGTGCGGCGCCGACCTTACACGATCGTTCGTTGACCTGGGGATGTCCCCGCTGTGCGAGAGCTACCTCGCCGCGGACGCGATCGACGCGCCGGAGACCTTCTATCCGCTCCACGTGCTTATGTGCGAGGAATGCCTGCTGGTCCAGCTGCCCGCTTACGTTACCGGCGAGCACATTTTCTCTGATTATGCCTATTTCTCTTCGTATTCCACGTCGTGGGTGGAGCATGCCCGGCGCTACGCCGAGGATATGACCACGCGGCTCGGCCTCACGAGCGACAGCCTGGTGACCGAGGTCGCCAGCAACGACGGCTACCTCCTGCAGCACTTCGTGGCGGCGGCCATCCCCGTCCTCGGGGTCGAGCCGGCCGGGAACGTCGCCGCCGTCGCCATCGAGAAGGGCGTCCGGTCGGTCGTGGAGTTCCTCGGCCCGCAGACCGGCGCGGCGATCGCGGCCGAGTACGGGCAGGCCGACCTGGTGGCCGGGAACAACGTCTTCGCCCACGTCCCCGACATCGTCGGGTTCGCGGCCGGGCTGCGCGCCCTGGTCAAGGAGACCGGGCTGGTGACGCTGGAGTTCCCGCACCTGCTGCGGCTCATCGAGCGGCGCCAGTTCGACACGATCTACCACGAGCACTTCCAGTACCTGTCGCTGCTGACCGCCTCGCGGGCGCTGGCGACGGCCGGCCTGACGGTCGTGGACGTCGACGAGCTGCCGACCCACGGCGGGTCGCTGCGGGTGCACGCCCGCCCGGCCGAGGCCGCGGGCGAGCCGTCGGCCCGGGTCAAGGCGGTCCTGGACCTGGAGGAGGCCGCGGGCCTGCACACCGTCGAGGGGCACGCCGGGTTCGCGGGCGACGTGCTCAAGATCAAGAGCGACCTGCTGTCGTTCCTGATCGAGGCGGCGGCCGAGGGCAAGACGGTGGCCGGCTACGGCGCCCCGGGCAAGGGCAACACGCTGCTGAACCACTGCGGGATCCGCTCGGACCTGCTCTCGTACACGGTCGACCGGTCGCCGCACAAGCAGGGCATGTTCCTGCCGGGGACGCACATCCCCATCCACGCGCCGGAGAAGCTGCACGAGACCCAGCCCGACTACATCCTGGTCCTGCCGTGGAACCTGCGCGAGGAGATCAGCGCGCAGCTGGAGTACACGCGGGCCTGGGGCGCCCAGCTGGTCTTCCCGATCCCGGCGCTCGACGTCGTTTAGCCCGGCATGTCGTGTACCGGCAATACTGTTCCTACTGAGGGGAGTGGGTCATGAAGGTAGTGCTGTTCTGCGGCGGGTTCGGCATGCGCATGCGGGACGGGGTGACGAACGCGCCCAAGCCGATGGCCATGATCGGCGACCGCCCGCTGATGTGGCACGTCATGCGGTACTACGCCCACTACGGGCACACCGAGTTCATCTTGTGCCTGGGCTACGGGGCCTCGGCCGTCAAGGACTTCTTCCTGTCCTACGACGAGACCCGGTCCAATGACTTCACGCTCAGCGGCGACGGCCAGGTCGACCTGTTCAAGACCGACATCTCGGACTGGAAGATCACCTTCGTCGACACCGGCCTGCACTCGGCCATCGGCGAGCGGCTGCGGCGGGTGCGCCGGTTCGTGGAAGGCGACGAGATGTTCCTGGCCAACTACGCCGACGTCTTCACCAACGCGCCGCTGCCGGACATGGTCTCCCGCCTGGAGGCCACCGACGCGATCGTGAGCCTGATCGCGGTCCAGCCCCAGTCCTCGCACCACGTGGTCGAGGTCAACGAGGGCGGCCTCATCACCGGCGTCACCCCGGTCCGGGACCTGCTGCAGTGGGAGAACGGCGGGTACTTCGTGCTCCGCCGGGAGATCTTCGACTACCTCAACGAGGGCGAGGACCTGGTGGAGGACGCGATCATGCGCCGCCTGGTTCCCCAGCGCAAGGCCATCGCCTACCCGTGGAAGGGCTACTGGTCGCCGGCCGACACGGTCAAGGAGCGCGCCCAGATGGAGGAGATGTACTACCGCGGCAACTGCCCGTGGATGGTCTGGGACCCCGAGCGCAGCGGCGTGACCGCGGCCGAGGCCGCCACCCTCCAGCCCGGCGCCACCCTCCCAGCCGAAGTGGTGCAGGCGGCGACCGCCCAGTGATCACGCTGCCGCTCCGGCCCCTGGGCGACGCGCCGCTGGCGGTGCTCGCCCTCGGCGCGCATCCCGATGACATCGAGATCGCGGCGGGCGGGACGCTGCTGCACCTGGCCGAGAGCCACCCGGGCCTGCGGGTCCGCTACGTGGTGCTGACCGGGGTGCCGGAGCGGCAGGAGGAGGCGCGGGCCGCGGCCCGCGCCTTCACCCCGGGCGCTGACCTGGAGACCGAGCTCCACGACCTGCCCGACGGGCGCCTGCCCGCCGTCTACGGGCAGGTCAAGGAGGTCCTGGAGGGAGTGGCGCGGTCGTTCCGGCCGGACGTCATCCTCGCGCCCTCGCCCGGCGACGCGCACCAGGACCACCGGACCGTCGGCGGCCTGGTGCCGACGGCCTTCCGCGACCAGGTCGTACTGAATTACGAAATTCCCAAGTGGGATGGGGATTTGACCAGGCCGAACGTATACTTCCCGCTATCTGACAACATCGCGCGGCGCAAGGTCGAGCTGCTGGACAAGTGCTACCCCTCACAGCTGGGTCGCGACTGGTGGGGCGAGGAGACGTTCCT
>DATBEM010000204.1:0-2736 GCA_036276115.1 Trebonia sp. | reverse complement strand
GACCGACCCGACGAACTGCGGCATCACGCCGAGCCCGCCGCTGGTCGTGACCGTCCCCGCGTCCGGCTTCAGCTCCCCGGAGATGATCTTCAGCAGCGTGCTCTTGCCCGCGCCGTTCGGCCCGACGAGCGCGAGCACGTCCCCCTGTCCGACCCGGAAGCTCGCGTCGGACAGGAGCATCCGCCCGTCGGGCAGGTAGTAGTCGACGTGCGCGACTTGCAGATGGCCCATGCCGCCATCATGTCCGACGGCCCGGACCACGGGCAAACGGGTTACCGCCCCGGGCGCGGCCGGAACTCGCAAGGCCAGAAATTCGAATTCTATGATCCCGAACGGGTGCGGCGTTACCCCGTAACGCCAACTCATCCGGCCGGCCGAGGCGGACGGGACGCCGCCCGGCCGACGGTTGATAACTTTAGGTATTCAAACGGCTGCGAAGAGTCATAGTGGGAGCCGCAATGCTGGGAAGGATCGCACTGATGCCATCATTCGAGCTGCCCGAGTTCTACACGCCTTACCCGGCCCGGCGTAACCCGCACCTGGCCCAGGCCAGGGCGCACAGCAAGGCCTGGGCCCGGTCGATGGACATGATCGACGTCCCGCAGCGCGGCACGGCGGTCTGGAGCGAACGGGACTTCGACGCGCACGACTACGCGCTGCTGTGCGCCTATACCCACCCCGACACGTCGGCCCGGCTGCTTGACCTGGTCACTGACTGGTACGTGTGGGTGTTCTACTTCGATGACCACTTCCTCGAGCTGTTCAAGCGCACCCGTGACCTGGCGGGAGGCCGGGCCCACCTGGACGCGCTGCGCGCGTTCATGCCGGAAGACGGGCAGATCTCCGTGTCCCCGGCCAATCCCGTGGAGGCTGGCCTGGCCGACCTGTGGACCCGCACCGGGCCGGCCCGCTCGGCCGACTGGCGGGCCCGCTTCGCGATGAGCACCCGCAACCTGCTGGACGAGTCGCTGTGGGAACTGGCCAACATCAACGTCGGCCGGGTCGCCGACCCCGTCGACTACGTCGAGATGCGCCGCAAGGTCGGCGGGGCGCCCTGGTCGGCGAACCTGATCGAGCACGCCTGCGACGCCGAGGTACCCGCCGTCATCGCCGCGTCCCGCCCGATGCAGGTGCTGCGCGACGCCTTCGCCGACGCGGTGCACCTGCGCAACGACCTGTTCTCCTACCAGCGCGAGGTCAATGACGAGGGGGAGCTGTCCAACGGCGTGCTGGTGCTCGAGCGGTTCCTCGGCTGCGACCCCCAGCAGGCCGCCGACCGGGTGAACGACCTGCTCACCTCCCGGCTGCAGCAGTTCGAGCACACCGCGCTGACCGAGGTGCCCGCCCTGTTCGACGAGCACGCCCTGGACCCCGCGCAGGTGGGCATCCTCAGCGAGGGCGTGTGGGACGAGGGCAAGCTCCGCGCGTTCGACCTGCCGCTGTGCGCCGCGGGCATCCACCCCGGCGCCACCGCTGAGCAGCTGGACCTGACCAGCGGTTGGCTGACCTGGGGCACCTACGGCGACGACTATTACCCGGTCGCCTTCGGCCGGGGAAGCGGCATCACCGCCGCGAAGGCCACCAACGCCCGCCTGGATGAGTTCATGCCGCTGGACCTCGCCGCGATGCCGGTTCCGGCCACCGCGCTTGAACGCGGCCTCGCTGACCTGTGGGCCCGCACGGCCGGGCCGATGGAGCCGCCCGCGCGCCGCGCGATCACGGACATGATCGCCAGCTGGATCTGGGAGCTGGGCAACCAGGCACTGAACCGCATCCCCGATCCCATCGACTACATAGAGATGCGCCGCAAGACGTTCGGGTCGGACCTGACGATGAGCCTGTCCCGGCTGGCCCACCGGGGGACTGTGCCCGCGCACGTCTTCCGCTCCCGCCCGGTCGCCGCGCTGGAAAACGCCGCCGCCGACTACGCGTGCCTGCTCAACGATGTGTTCTCCTACCAGAAGGAGATCGAGTTCGAGGGGGAGGTCCACAACTGCGTGCTGGTGACGCAGAACTTCCTCGGCTGCGACGCGGCGGCCGCCATGCGCGTGGTGGGCGACCTGATGGCCGCGCGGATGCGCCTCTTCCAGCACATCCTCGCCGCGGAACTCCCCGTGCTGCTCGACACCATGAACCTCGGCCCCGCGGCCCGGGAAGCCATCTGGGACCACGCAGGCAACCTGCAGAACTGGCTAGCGGGGATCCTCAACTGGCACCGGGGCTGCCGCCGCTACGCCGAAGCGGACCTGCTCGCAAGCACCCGTCCCGCGCTGCCGCAGCTGTTCCGCCGTCCGGCCGGGCTCGGCACCTCCGCCGCCCGCGTCACCCGCGCCCCCGGCGGCCTGCCCCGGACGGCGAGCCACAGCCCGGCCGGCCCGAGGCTGGTCGGCGCCGCCTTCCCCGCCCCTGCCGCCGGGTGACGCCAAGGCACCATCGTCGCGCACTTGCCTGCCTAACCTGGCGAGCGGCCTGAACGGGGTCACCCGGTTATTCGGCGATGGTGCCGCCGATGCCGGTGGGCCCCTCGGGAGTCGCGACTAGCTCCACGGTGGTGCCGCCGCGCGCCTGCTCCCCGAGGACGCCGGCTACCGCGTTGGTCAGCCCGGCAACCAGCCGTGCCGCCGTCTCGCTGCCGCCGGGGCGGGTCAGGGCCGCCTCGCGGATGCCGAACGTGATCGCCGGCGCGGCGTCGTCGGCGGCCCTCCCGCCAATGCCCCAGCGCCCCTGGGGTACGCC
>DATBEM010000203.1:0-7184 GCA_036276115.1 Trebonia sp. | reverse complement strand
TTGTCGCCGTTGTAGGCCTCGAAGTAGGGCGAGTACACGTGGGCCGGCATCGCGGTCGCGGCGGCGGCGGTCGCCTGCGGCGCCGCCGTCCGGGCGCCGGCGGCATGCGCCGGCAGGGTGGTGAAGGCGGCCGCGGCGGCCACCGCGCCCAGGACGGCGAGCGCGGTGCGCGGTCGCCGCAGAGCGGGAAGGAGCTGCATGAGGAGTCCCTTGGGAAGTGGTGGGTGACTGCTCGGGCACACGGCCGGCACGCATGCCCGATGGCGGGTCGTGGTCATCGGCAACCCACGGCCCTGAGCTCGCGCGAAGCTCAAGTTAATTGTTAGGAAAGTTTCTTAATTACTTTTTTAAACTGTAAATCACGCCAACAGTCAGGTCAAGCGACTTCAGCCAAAACCAAACGTCCATATACGCAACATCAGCCACATAATCGACACTTGCCGTCATCTGCGCTGGTTGCATGCCAGTCCGCCGGAAGCAAGCACGGCCAGACGTAAGCTATGACCCATTGGAGTTAGCCGATGACTCTCAGTAGTCGGCAGCTTCGCCTGGGCCAGGCAGGTCGTAGCCGCGCTTGACCGCGTAGGGCGGGCCCCAGCGCTGCTGGTACAGGTCGACCGGGTGCCCGTGAAAGCACCGGACGTGCCGCATGGGCGAGTCCCGGAACGTCTCGCGGAACCGGTCACGTCCTCCTGCGTGAAGTTCAGGGCACGCTCGCGCTCCCGCTTCCCCACTGGCCTGCTCCCCTCAGCCTGCCCCGGCCCACCCCGCCCGGGCACCGGCGAGAAGGTTACCGGGCGCCGATACCGGCGGCAATGGGGTGATTTCAGTCCGGCTGGTCCTGGCCCCGGGCGGCCCAGGTGCGGCGCGGCTCCCAGCCGAGCAGGCGGGTGGCGGCCGAGTGGTCGAACACGGCCCGCCAGGGCTCGCGCTCGAAGCGGGCGCGGTCGCGGACGGGGACCGAGGGGGCGAACCGGGCCGCCATGGCCAGGGCGGGCTCGCTGGCGGCGATGTCGGCCGCGCACAGCAGGGCGCGATGATGGCCGGACAGCGGCTGCTCCAGGGAGAGCCGCACGGCGGCGGCGACATCGCGGACGTCGATGAACTGGCCCCATTCCCAGGTCGGGGACCACTCGGCCGCGGGGTCGGCCCGCCAGCGCTCCTCGATCGCCGCGTACCAGCGCGGGCTCCACACCCACGACGGGCGCAGCGCCACCGTCGGGATGCCGGTCCGGGCGGTGAAGCCCGCGCACAGGTCCTCGGCCAGGGCCTTGGACAGGCCGTAGGGCCGCGTCGCCCGGCGCGGGTGCGCGTCATCGACCGGGAAGTAGTCGGGCAGCCGCTCCCCCTCGGCCGTCCCGAACACCTGGATGCTGGAGAAGTAGACGACCCGGCGCGCGCCGGCCGCCTCGGCCGCCAGCAGCACGTGCCAGGTCCCCTGGACGTTGACCGCCATGATGTCCTGCGGGCTGCCCATGTTGTCGTGCGGGATCGCCCCGGCGTGGACGACGGCCTCGCAGCCGTCCGTCGCCCGCCTGACCGCGTCGAAGTCGCGCAGGTCATCGCCGTCGGCCCGGTCGAAGCCGACCGTCGAGTGCCCGAGTCGCTCCAGGTGGGCCGTCACGGCGGCGCCGACGTGCCCGCGATGCCCGGTGACCAGAATCCGCACCGCACCATGATCGGGCCTGAGCCTGCTGCGACGCCAGTGAATTTTAGCCGGGCAACGACCGCTCCACGGCGGGCGAGCCGCAGTGGACCGCCAGCCACGCGCCCCGGGCGTCGTAGTCCGCCGCCACCAGGCCGGCCGGCGGGTCGGCCAGGTGCGGCGGGGCCGGGCCCCGGGTGGTGCGCGCGCGCCCAGTCGCGGTCGGTGCCGGTGATCTCGTCATCCACCCAGGCGAACGGGCGCCCGCCGGCCCAGCCGAGGATCGTCCGGGTCTTCCAGTGCAGTCCCCGCCGCTCGGCCGTCAGGCAGGACAGAGCTAACTTTAAAGATCAAGCAGTAGCCTTCTCACGGGGCGTTTCTGGGTCCCGGCTCTGCTTTCCCCGGCAATGCTGCCTCAGGCGACGCCGCCTTTAGGCAATCTGCCATCAGCTGGAGGTTCGCGCGTGACGCTGGTGCTGATCGGACTGGTAGGCGGCATCATCACGGGGCTGTCCCCGTGCGTCTTGCCGGTGCTCCCGGTCGTCTTGCTCGGCGGTGGCAGCGCCGGGGAGGACGCGGTGGCCGCCCGGCGGCGGCCCTACCTCGTCGTCGCGGGCCTGTGCCTCGCCTTCGCCGTCTTCACCTTGTTCGGCAGCCTCATCTTGATGAACCTGCACCTGCCCGGGGACGCGATCCGCTGGGCCGGCCTCGCCCTGCTGGTGCTGGTCGGGGTGGGGCTGCTGGTGCCGGCCCTCGGGCACCTGATCGAGCGGCCCTTCTACCGGTTCCCGCAAAGCGACCTCGCCCGCCGCTCGAACGGGTTCGTGCTCGGCATCGCGCTCGGCGCGGTGTTCGTGCCGTGCGCGGGCCCGGTCCTGGCCGCGATCACGGTGGCCGGCGCGACCCGGCACATCGGCCTGCGCACGGCCGGGCTCACGCTCGGGTTCGCGGTCGGGACGGCGATCCCGCTGCTGGTGTTCGCCCTCGCGGGCCGGGGCATGAGCCAGAAGCTGAGCTGGTTCCGCCGCCACCAGCAGGGCTTCCGGGCGGTCAGCGGCGTCGTCATGATCGGCCTGGCGGTCGCGCTGACGTTCAACCTGTCCGACATCGTCCAGCGCGACATCCCGAACTACACCCAGTCCGTCGCCAACTCGGTCGAGAACGGCGCCAGCGCCGCGAACCGGGGCGGCACTAGCGCCAGCGGCAGCGGCTCGGCCGGGGGCGCCGGGGCGGCGTCGCTGCAGGACTGCCAGGAGGCGGCCGAGTACGGCGGCTCGGGCCTGGAGGACTGCGGCTCGGCCCCCGCGTTCAGCCAGGTCACCAAGTGGCTGAACACCCCCGGCGGGGCGCCGCTGTCCATCGCCGGCCTCAAGGGCAAGGTCGTCCTGGTCGACTTCTGGGCCTACTCGTGCATCAACTGCCAGCGGGAGCTGCCGCACGTCGAGGCGTGGGCGAAGGACTACGCGGCCGACGGGCTGGAGGTCATCGGCGTGCACACCCCGGAGTACGCCTTCGAGCAGGTGCCGTCCAACGTCGCGGCGGGCGTGCAGCGGCTCGGGCTGACGTTCCCGGTCGCGCTCGACAACGCGTACGGGACCTGGAACGCCTACGACAATCAGTCCTGGCCGGCGACGTACCTCATCGACTCCACCGGCCAGATCCGGCACGTCTCGCTCGGCGAGGGCGACTACCCCACCGAGGAGGCGTACATCCGGCAGCTGCTGACCGCTGCCCGCCCGGGGGCCACGCTGCCCAAGGCGACCTCGGTCCCGGACACCACGCCGACCGACCAGGAGCAGACGCCGGAGACCTACCTCGGGGCCGAGCGGCAGCAGGGGTTCGCGTCCCCCGCCCCCTACACCGCGGGCACGCACCAGTTCACGTCGCCGGGCACCGTCCCGCCGAACGAGTTCGCGCTGGCGGGCACGTGGACCATCGCCCAGCAGTCGATCACGGCCGGGGCGGGGGCGAGCATCTCGCTGGCCTTCCACGCCTCGCGGGTCTACCTGGACATCGGCGGCGCCGGCACGCTCACCCTCTCCGGCGGCGGCAGCGCGAGCCGGGTGATCCACGTCGCGGGCGCCCCCGACATCTACACGGTGGCGGCCGAGCCGTCCGCCCAGGAGGGCACCGTGACGATCAAGGCCTCCCCCGGCCTGGAGGCCTACTCGTTCACCTTCGGCTAGGCGAGGTCGAGGAGCTGTTCGTAGAAGCCGCCGAAGCGGCCCGCCGGGTCGGTCAGGTGGACCTCCAGGATCCAGTGGCACTGGTTCCCGGCCTTGTCGTGGCGGCGCATCGGGGTGTCGTTGCCGGGGGTGACGTAAGACTCGGTCTCCTCCCCGTCCGCCTGCTCATGCGGGAACTCCCCGACCAGGTGGCCCGCCTGCCAGCCGCCGAGCTCCCACCCGGCCCCGGCTGCGAGCCGCCCGACCTCGGCGTGCAGTTCCTCCCCGGTGACGTCCGGGTGAAGCTCGAAGTAGCGGCGGCCAGCCGCGAAGACCCCGGGCAGGTCGGCCGCGAGCCGGAGCTTGTCCGGGTCGCCGCCGAGCACGTAGGTGCGGCCGAGGTCGGCCTCGAACTCCTCGAAGATCGGCCCGAAGTCGGCGAACGCGATGTCGTCGGGCGCGATGACCCGGTCGGGCGGGTTCTCCCGGTAGGGGCGCATGGTGTTGGGGCCGGACCGGATGATCCGCTTGTGCCAGTGCCGGGTCCGGCCGGACATCTCGTTGGCCAGGTCCCGGATCTGGTCGCTGACCTCCCGCTCACGGCGCCCGGCGGCGACGAGCCCGCGCCGGCCGACCTCCTCGAACAGGGCAACCGCGCGGCCCTGGGCCGCCACCAGCCGCCGGGCCCGCTCGTCCTCATCGCGCATGCCCTCGACACTATGGCACGGCCCGCCCGGCGGCATAGCCGATGTCCGCCCCCGGCCGGGCTCACGCCCCGTGGGCATCCTGCTTACTGAGGGCGACGCTCCGGTCGGCCCAAAAACGGGGCAGCGTGCCCGGCGAGGCGGCCCTTTGGGCATTTCACGGGCTCTCCGCCTGCGGCAACGCCGGCCCGCGGCCGGGGCGCGCCCGGGTCAGTAGGGCGAGGGCTGGTTGAAGATGATGATGAGGCTGGTGACCTTGCCCTCGCCGAGGGTGAAGTAGTTGGTCAGGACCAGCTCCTCGGGCAGCCCGGTCTTGTCGTAGGTGCCGTCGTAGAGCGCGCGGACGACGACGCCGCCCGGGTGCTCGATGACCTCGCGGACGTCCATCGTCACGCTGTCGCCGGTGATCTCCTTGGCCACGAAGGCCCGGATCGCGTCGGTCCCCCACGCCTCGCGGCGGTTGTCGTTGACGAGGGCGCCCGGAGCGAACGTGGCGACGATCCGCTCGGTGTCGTGCGCGTTGACGGCGGCGATGTGCTCAGCGACGATCGCGGGCAGTTGGGTACTCATGGTCCTGCGTCCTCCTTGCGGCCTGCGGCCGGCTCGGGTCCCCGGCCCGGTGGCCGGTGATTCCCACTCTCGGCCCTCTCCCGGGGAGAGGGTCAAGCCGAGGGCCGCCCCGTCCGGCTCGGCCGGGCTAGGCCGCCGCGCGGGTGAATACCGCGTGGATCGCGATGACGCTGTGCATGGAGGCGATCCCGGCCAGGGCCTGCCAGGTCAGGCCGAAGTCGGCCCGGTTGACCGGGAGCTCGCCGTCGAGGGTGACCTCGCCGTCGGCGGCCGAGACCGTCGCGTCGAGCGCGGCCGGGCGGGCCTGGTCGCGCACGGTGAGCGTGCCGGTGATCCGCGCGCCGTCCCCGGCCGAGGCGGCCCCCTCCACGGTGAACGTGATGTCCCGGTGGTTGTCGACGTCGAAGAAGTCGGCCGACCGCAGGTGCGTGTCCCGCCGGGCGTTCTTCGTGTCGATCGACGCGGCGCCCACGGCGAGGACGCCGCTCACGGCGCCGGCCGCGGTCACCGTGCCGTGCCCGCTGACCTGGGTGAAGACGCCGCGCAGGGGAAGCAGGCCCCACGTGTGGCGGGTCTTCAGGGTGACCTGCGACCGGGCCGGGTCGAGCGTCCATGACCCGGCCAGCGTTCCCTCGCCCAGCAGCGTCGTGATCGCCTGGCCGGTGAGCTGTCCCGACGGTGCCATTCGCAGTCTCCTCGCATATTACTTCTGATATAAAAACTATTTGGTTACGCGAACCGTATATACTGCCGGTCGGTGGTGTCAAGCCGAGGGGAGCACGCCATGGCGGACGACGCGGCCGGGTGCGGCCAGGCGGCCGGGCCGCAGCACTCGGCAATGTGCCTGCGGCTGATGACGGTGTTCCGCGGCGTGATGCGGGGCATGCGGCGCTGGCAGGACGGCGCCCCCCCGGCCGTGGCGGCGCCGCTGAGCCCGCGCCACGTCGCCGCCCTGGAGCAGGTCCTCGACGGCCCGGTGACGGTCGGCGAGCTCGCCGCCCGGCTGGGCCTGACGCTGCCGACCGTCAGCGGGGTGCTGGCCGACCTCGACCGCGCGGGCTTCATCGAGCGGCGCCCCGACCCGGCCGACCGGCGGCGCACCCTGGTCGAGGTCGTCCCCGCGCGCGCGGCGCAGGTCAGCGAGTGGCTCGACGGCGCCGCCCGGCCGCTGGCCCGCGTGCTGGACCAGCTCTCCCCCAGCGAGCAGGACGCCTTCCTCAAGGCGATGGACCTGCTCGACTCCGAGCTGCGCGCTACCCCCGAGCCGCGCGCTACCCCCGAGCCGCGCAGTGATCCCGAGCCGCGCAGCCAGGGCGCCCGCTAAGGCCCGGCCTGGCGTCGGCGGTCAGCTCAGTTCCACATTGCGCAACACCCTTCGCGCTTCGCGTAGCGGGCGTTTTGGCCGGGTATAGCGCAGCGGACGGCGCGGCAGGCGAGCTCGCGGGAGCCGCCCGCGCCCCGGCTGCCCCCTCATCGCGGGCCTGGGCTGACGTCGCGAGGAGAGAACTGTGCAGCCTGATTCCCATTCCGCCCCCACGACCGCCCTGGCCGCCCCGCCCCCGCCCGAGGGCGGCGGCGGGAGCCTGCTGCCGACGCTGCCAGGGGCGTGGTACGCCGACCCGGCGGTCTTCGCGCGCGAGCAGGAGGCGGTCTTCGGCGGGCGGTGGCTATGCGTCGCGTGGGCGGCTGACATCGCCCGGCCCGGGCAGTTCCAGGTCGTGTCGGCCGGGGGCGAGAGCGTGCTGGTCGTCCGGCAGCGCGATGGCGGGCTGCGGGCGTTCCTCAACGTCTGCCGGCATCGCGGCGCGCGCGTCTGCGCGGAGGAGTCCGGGCAGGTCACGACGTACTTGCGGTGCCCCTACCACGCCTGGTCCTACGACCTGGACGGGCGGCTGGCGGCGGCGCCGAACCTCGCCCGGATGCCCGACGTCGACCGGGGCGAGCGCGGCCTGGTCCCGGTCGCGCTGCGCGAGTGGCTCGGCTACGCCTGGGTGTGCCTGGCCAGCGCCCCGCCGTCGTTCGAGGACACGGTGATCGGCGCGGTGACCGAGCGGCTGGGCAGCGCCCCGGCGATCGAGGCGTGGACGCCAGGTGCGCTGG
>DATBEM010000202.1:0-7093 GCA_036276115.1 Trebonia sp. | reverse complement strand
GCCAAGGACCTGGGCACCGGCAAGCAGCAGTCCGTCCAGATCACCGGCGGCTCGGCGCTGTCCAAGGACGACATCGACAAGATGGTCCGCGACGCGGAGTCCTACGCCGAGGAGGACCGCAAGCGCCGCGAGGAGGCCGAGGTCCGCAACACGGCCGACACGCTGGTCTACTCGACCGAGAAGTTCCTCGGCGAGAACGACGACAAGGTCCCGGCCGAGATCAAGTCCGAGGTGCAGGCCGCGATCGCTGACCTGAAGAAGGCGATCGAGGGCGGCGACCTGGAGACGATCAAGACCGCCAGCGAGCACGCGGCCACGATCAGCCAGAAGATGGGGACCGCGATCTACCAGGCGTCGCAGGCCGCTCAGGCGTCTGAGGGCGCCGCTGCCAGCGACACCGAGTCGCCGACGGACTCGTCCGACGACAACGTCGTGGACGCCGAGATCGTTGACGAGGGTGAAAGTGGAGCCGCCCGATGACAGCACCTGACGAGCAGGGCAACGGCCCGGTGATCCGCGATAACCGTCGGATCGACCCGGCCAGCGGCCAGGCGAAAAGGGGCAAGCACGCGGCAAGCTCGCCGGCCGGCACCACTGGTGCCGGCCGGCCGGCCCCCGCGCCGCCCCCGGCCAGCCCGCGGCCCAGCCGGGACAGCGAGCCAGCCCCGTCCGCCCCCGCCGAGGGCGCGGGCAACGGGCAGGCCGCTACCGGGGGCAGCGGCGACGCGGATGCCCTGCGCACGCAACTCGCGGAGCGCACCGCCGACCTGCAGCGACTGCAGGCCGAGTATGCCAACTACCGCAAGCGGGTTGACCGCGACCGGGCGACCGTGCGCGAGTACGCCATCTCGAGCGTGCTGACCGAGCTGCTGCCCGCGCTGGACGCGATCGGCATCGCCCGGGACCACGGCGAGCTATCCGGCGGCTTCAAGTCGGTCGCGGACCAGATCCAGTCGGCGGTGACCAAGCTCGGCCTGGCGACGTACGGCCAGAAGGGCGACGCGTTCGACCCGAAGGTCCACGAGGCGCTGACCAGCTCGTACTCGCCGGACGTGACCGAGGACACCTGCGTGGAGATCTTCCAGCCGGGCTACAAGGTCGGCGAGCGGATCCTCCGCCCCGCGCGAGTCGCCGTCGCGGCACCGGAGACGGCGCCGGGGGACGACAGCAGCACAGCCGGATAGCCGGCCGGAAGTCAAGAACTAAGCCCAGCGAGGCCAGATGAGCGCGAAGGACTACCAGAAGGACTACTACAAGACCCTGGGAGTGCCGAAGACTGCGACTGCCGCCGAGATCAAGAAGTCCTATCGTGAGCTCGCGCGGAAGTACCACCCTGACGCCAACAAGGGTAGTGCTGAGGCTGAGAACCGCTTCAAGGAGATCACCGAGGCGTACAACGTGCTCTCCGACGAGAAGCAGCGCAAGGAGTACGACGAGGCGCGGTCGATGTTCGGCGGGTTCCGGACCCCATCCGGGGCCCGTGGCGGCCCCGGGGCCGGCGGGTTCGGCACCACCTTCGACCTTGGCGACCTGTTCGGCGGGAACGCCGGCGATGGCGGCCTGGGCGACGTGATCGGCGGCATCTTCCGCCGTGGCGGCGGCGGGGCTGGCACCGCGACCAGGGCGCGGCGCGGCGCGGACGTGGAAACCGAGACGTCGCTGTCGTTCGGCGACGCGATCGACGGGGCGACTGTGTCGTTGCGGCTGACCGGGGAGGGGCCCTGCCCGGTCTGCAACGGCACCGGGGCCAAGCCCCCGTCCATGCCGAAGGTGTGCCCGGACTGCCACGGCACGGGCCAGCAGGCCCGTAACCTGGGCGGCTTCGGCCTGGCAGAGCCATGCAAGACCTGCAAGGGCCGCGGCATGGTGGTTGAAGACCCGTGCACCGAGTGCCATGGCAGCGGCCGGGCGATGAGCTCACGGACGGTCCAGGCCCGCATCCCGGCCGGCGTCGCCGACGGGCAGCGGATCCGCATCCCGGGCCGCGGCGCCCCGGGCGAGAACGGCGGCAAGCCGGGCGACCTGTACGTGCGGGTCCGCGTCAAGCCGCACGCCATCTTCGGCCGGTCAGGCAGCGAGCTCACGGTCACCGTGCCGGTGACCATCACCGAGCTCGCCCTCGGGGCGGACGTCAAGGTGCCGACCCACCACGGGCCGGCCGTGACGATCCACATCCCGCCGGGCACGCCGAACGGGCGCGTGTTCCGGGTCCCGGGCCGGGGCGTGCGCCGCAAGGACGGCGGGTCGGGCGCGCTGCTCGTCACCGTCGAGGTCTCGGTTCCCCAGGAACTGAACAACAAGGCCCGCTCCGCGCTGGAGGACCTGCGCGCGGCGACGGCCGGCGACGACCCGCGGGAGGAACTGCTCCGGCGGGCCGCCCAGGAATAGGAGCGGGGCGGAGACAAAGATGGGAGATGACACGTGAACAGTCCTTACGACATGTCGGACGACATGCCCGTATACGTCATCTCCGTAGCCGCGAGCCTGTCCGGCATGCACCCGCAGACGCTGCGCGGTTACGAGAGGGTCGGGCTCGTGACGCCCCGGCGCAGCGCCGGCGGTGGCCGACGGTACTCCATGCGCGACATCCTCGCGTTGCGGGAGATCCAGCGGCTATCGCAAGAAGAGGGCGTCAACCTCAACGGCATCAAGCGCATCCTCGACCTAGAGCGCGAGCTCCAGCAGGCGAGGATGCTCGCCGCCCAGTTCCACAGCGAGATCTCCCAGCTGCGGGCCGAGCTTGAGTCGACCCGGGCCGTCGCGGCGCGGCTCGCGCAGCTGCGACGGGCGCCGGCCGACCCGGCGGCCGCGCTGGTGCCCGTCCGGGCGACGACCACGAGCGTCACGCTCTGGCGCGCGCACGAGGCCGGGCCCGCGCAGGCCCAGGAGCAGGTGCCCGCCCAGGAACAAGCGCCTACCCAGGAACAAGTGAATAAGTAAGCAAGGGGGCTAGGACAGACCATGGATGACAAGCTCACGAGGAAGAGCCAGGAGGCCCTGTCGGTCGCGATCCGGCGGGCCGCGGCGGACGGCAACCCCCAGGCCGACCCGCTGCACCTGCTCGCCGCGCTGCTAGAGCAGCAGGGGGGCACGACCGTACCGCTACTGCAGGCTGTGGGGGCCGACCCGGCGGTGGTCGGCAAGGAGGTGGCGGCCCGGATCACCCGGCTGCCCCAGGTCCGCGGCACGACGGCGAGTGGCCCGGAGCTTTCCCGGCCGCTGCTGAGCGTGATCAACACCGCGGCGAACCGCGCCCGGCAGATGGAGGACGAGTTCGTCTCCACCGAGCACCTGCTGGTCGGGCTGGCGGCTGAGGGCGGCCAGGCCGCGGCGGTGCTACGCGACGCGGGGGCGACCGCTGACGCCCTGACCGCGGCGTTCACGCAGGTGCGGGGTAGTGCCCGGGTCACCAGCGAGGATCCCGAGGGGACCTATCAGGCGCTGGAGAAGTACGGCGTCGACCTGACCCAGCAGGCCCGCGACGGCAAGCTCGACCCGGTGATCGGCCGGGACGCCGAGATCAGGCGCGTGGTGCAGGTGCTGGCCCGGCGGACGAAGAACAACCCGGTCCTGATTGGCGAGCCGGGCGTCGGCAAGACCGCCGTCGTGGAGGGCCTCGCCCAGCGGATCGTGGCCGGCGACGTCCCCGAGTCGCTTCGCGGCAAGCGGCTCATCGCCCTTGACCTGGGCAGCATGGTGGCCGGGGCGAAGTACCGGGGCGAGTTCGAGGAGCGGCTTAAGGCCGTCCTCAACGACATCAAGGCCAGCGACGGCCAGGTGATCACGTTCATCGACGAGCTGCACACCGTCGTCGGGGCGGGCGCGGCCGAGGGCGCGATGGACGCCGGCAACATGCTCAAGCCGATGCTCGCCCGGGGCGAGCTGCGCCTGGTCGGCGCGACCACGCTGGATGAGTACCGCCAGCGGATCGAGAAGGACGCGGCCCTGGAGCGGCGCTTCCAGCAGGTCCTGGTGGGCGAGCCGAGCGTGGAAGACACGATCGCGATCCTGCGCGGCCTGAAGGGCCGCTACGAGGCGCACCACCAGGTGCAGATCTCCGACGCGGCCCTCGTGTCGGCGGCCACGCTGTCCGACCGCTACATCACGGCCCGGTTCCTGCCCGACAAGGCGATCGACCTGATTGACGAGGCTGCCTCGCGGCTGCGGATGGAGATCGACTCCTCGCCGGTCGAGATCGACGAGCTGCGGCGGGTCGTGGACCGGATGAAGATGGAGGAGCTCGCGCTCTCGCGCGAGTCTGACCCCGCCAGCAAGGAGCGGCTCGGCCGCCTGCGAGCTGACCTGGCCGACCGCCAGGAGCAGCTGACCGCGCTCACCGCCCGCTGGGAGCAGGAGAAGTCCGGCCTGAACCGCGTCGGCCAGCTGAAGAAGCGGCTGGATGACCTCAAGGGCCAGGCCGAGCGCGCCCAGCGCGACGGCGACTACGAGACGGCGTCACGGCTCCTGTACGGGGAGATCCCGACGCTCGACGCGGAAATCGCCGAGGCGGTCGCGACCGACCGCCCCGAGGAGGAGGCCAGCCCGGTCCCCGACACCATCCCGATGGTGAAGGAGGAGGTCGGCCCGGACGACGTAGCCGACGTCGTGTCGGCCTGGACCGGGATCCCGGCCGGGCGGCTGCTGGAGGGCGAGACCGGCAAGCTCCTGCGGATGGAGTCCGAGATCGGCGGCCGCGTCATCGGCCAGGCCGCCGCGGTCCAGGCGGTGTCCGACGCGGTCCGCCGCGCCCGGGCAGGCGTCGCCGACCCGGACCGGCCGACGGGGTCGTTCCTGTTCCTCGGCCCGACCGGCGTGGGCAAGACCGAGCTCGCCAAGGCGCTCGCGGAGTTCCTCTTCGACGACGAGCGGGCGATGATCCGCGTCGACATGAGCGAGTACGGCGAGAAGCACTCGGTCGCGCGGCTCGTCGGCGCCCCGCCCGGCTACGTCGGCTACGAGGAGGGCGGGCAGCTCACTGAGGCGGTGCGGCGGCGGCCGTACTGCGTCGTGCTGCTCGATGAGGTCGAGAAGGCGCATCCCGAGGTCTTCGACGTGCTGCTGCAGGTCCTAGACGACGGGCGGCTGACCGACGGCCAGGGCCGCACCGTGGACTTCCGCAACACCATCCTCATCTTGACCTCCAACCTCGGATCGCAGTTCATCGCCGATCCCGCCCTGGACGAGCGGGCCAAGCGGGACGCGGTCATGACGGCGGTGCGCACGTCGTTCAAGCCGGAGTTCCTGAACCGGCTCGATGACGTGATCGTCTTCGACGCGCTGACCACGTCTGAGCTGACGAGGATCGTGGACATCCAGATCGCCCGGCTGGCCCGGCGGCTGTCGGGGCGGCGGCTGATGCTGACCGTGACCCCGGCGGCGAAGGAATGGCTGGCGGTGACCGGCTTCGACCCCGTCTACGGCGCCCGCCCGCTGCGGCGGCTGGTCCAGTCCGCGATTGGCGACAAGCTGGCGAAGGCCCTGCTGTCGGGCGAGATCGCCGACGGCGACGAGGTCGTCGTCGATGCGGACGAGCCGGCCGACTCGCTGTCCGTCCGCCCGGCGGCCCGGGTCAGCTAAGCCCGCTCACGCGACGGGCCCGGCCGGGCGCCCCCATCGGGGGCAGCCCGGCCGGGCCCGTTTCGCTTGCCCGCGGCGTCGGCCTAGTGGTGCCGGCCTAGTGGTGCCGGGTGCCGTCGAGCATCTTGTCGTAGTCATCCTCATCGAGGCCGAGGTCCACCCGGATCCGGAAGCGCAGCCGGAGCAGGAGCTGCAGCTCGGCGTCGTCGTCGCGCTGGATGCAGTGCTCCACCCCGATGGTGGCCCATTCCAGCGCGCCTTGCAGGTCGCCGCGCTCGGTCAGGACCTCCGCGAGGATGTCGCATGTCCGCGGGGTCACCTCATCGCGCTCGGCCCCGACCTCGCCCAGCAGGGCATTGGCCTCGGCGTCGAGGCTCAGGTCGAACATCGCCCGGGCGAGGTAGACGCGCGCGTCGGCCGATGTCTGCCCGCCGTCGTCGATGGCGACCTGGAAGTCATCCACCGCCCGCTGGGCTTCGCCCGCCATGGTCCACTGCTCGCCTGCCCTCAGGTAGGCCTCCGCGCGGTACCCGCTATCAGCCTGCCGGGCGAGCTCGTCCATGCGGGCCGCTGCCCGCGTGTGGTTTCCCGTCCGCGCCGCCTGGAATTCGATCTCGTCGAACTCATCAACGCTCGCCACCTTCACCACCGTACCCACGCGGCCCTTCGCCAATCTTGCCCATACACGGCTATATCACGGATTCCGGTCCGCTGGCTTACCCATCGGTCGCCAGCCTATCGACGTGCACGTTCGAGCGCGTCCCAGAACCCCCGGCGCAGCGCGTGCCTGACCTCGTCGTGCAGCAGGAAGTCGATCGGCAGCGATGAGCCCTGCAGCAGCCGCGCCTCCAGGTCAGACGGCATCCTCGGCTTGCGGGCGAGGACGGCCTCCAGCCATAGCGCGGGCGCGTCACGGGCCACCGTGCCGCCGAATTCCTGGCCTTCCTGGTGCGCGTTCTGCACGGCGTCGGCCAGCGACACCGCCGGCTGCGACTGCGCGCTCGCGAAGCCCGGCATCAGGCCCGTGCCCGGGGCGAGGCCCGTGCCCGGGGCCGCGGGCGTCTCCGGGGCGGTGCCCGGCGCCGGCGGCAGCCCGTTCAACGGCGCGGCGCTTTCCGGGCCGCCGGGCATCAGCCCGTTGGGCGGCGCCAGCGGGACGAAGCCGTTACCCGCCTGGCCCTGGCCGGGGCCGGGCCCGACCGGGTAGGGGGGCGCCAGCTGCGGGCCGCCGGGCCCACCCGGTGGCACGGGCGCGGGCTGGCCGTACCCCGGCTGGAAGCCGGGAACGTACCCGCCCGGTCCGCCCGGAAGGCCATTGTGCGGCTGCGGCTGCAGCTGCGGGTGTTGCTGCTGCGCGCCCGGAAGCTGGTGATCCGGCCCTGGCTGCGGCCCGGGACCGGTCAGCGCCGCGGGCTCACCCGGGCCGCGCGGTGGCAGGTGGCGGACCTGCGCGCCAGCGTCGGCCGGCGGCTCGGCCTGGCCGTACGCCCCGTTGCCGGGGGCGCGGTAGCCATGC
>DATBEM010000201.1:0-6122 GCA_036276115.1 Trebonia sp. | reverse complement strand
GGCCCCCCGCTGCGCGGCCTGCAGCGCCGCCCCGATCTCCCCGATCGTCGGCCCGAGGTGGACGGTGCCCGCGCGACGAGCCTCGGGCGCGGTCCACGGCACCGGTCCCGACAGCGCGTAGTCGACCTTGAACACCGCCGGCCCGTGCCGGTAGCGCCGCAGGAACGCGGCCGCGTACCACCATGGCAGCCGCTGCCCGGCGATCGCCGCCGCCTCGGCCGGGTCGGTGTCGAGCAGGTAAGCCCGCGCCGACGGCAGCTCGGCCAGCGACCGCACCCGGCGCCCGGTCTCGATCGTCCCGCCGAGCGAGGCCAGCAGCGCGGCGAGGGCATCGGAGATCGCCTGGGTTCCCCCGCGCGGGGCCGGCCAGCCGACCTCGTGCGCGGCCACCGCGAACGTCAGCGCCGCCCCGCCGGTGACGGGCGAGGTCAGCGGCGCGGTCACGTGGCCCGCCAGCCCGGCCAGCAGGCCCCGGGCGCGCGGGCCGGCGAACCCCCGGGCGAGGACGGCGGCGGGCAGCCCCGCCCGCAGCCCGAACCGCCCGTACAGTCCCGGCGTCGCCGGCCAGCCGGCCAGCGGCGGGCGGAGCACGTCGGCCGCCAGCTCGTCCCAGCGCCCGAGGAACGGCCCGACCAGCCGCCGGTAGGCCCGCCCGTCCCGGCCCCCCGCGCCCAGCGAGTCAGCCGTTTCGGCGACCGAGCGGGCGAGGACCGCGGCCGTCCCGTCCGGGAACGGGTGCGCCAGCGGCAGCTCCGGGTGCGCCCAGGACAGGCCGAACCGCTCCAGCCCGAGCGTGCCGAAGGCCGGCGACCCGGCCCCGAGCGGGTGCACCGCCGAGCACGGGTCGTGCCGGAAGCCCGGCAGCGTCAGCTCGGCGGTCCGCGCCCCGCCGCCCACCGTCGCCGCCGCCTCGTAGACCCGCACGCTCAGCCCGGCCTGGGCCAGGGTCACCGCCGCGGTCAGCCCGTTCGGCCCCGCCCCGACCACGATCGCATCGACGTCAGTCACCCGCCTGCGCTACCCGCGCCAGCCCGCGGTCAACCCGCTTGACCCCGCCCGCCGCCCGGGGAAGAGTGTTGCTTACCGGTTGCGGCCGAAGGGAGGCAGCCCCGCGTGGACGCGCCCCTGGAGATCCCGGCGGACATTGTCGAGCGGGTCCGCGCGCTGTGCCTGGCGCTGCCCGAGGTGACGGTGCGGGTTGATCCTTCTCGCGTCAGCGCCCGCTCGGCGGCGCACTCGTTCGATATCCGCCAGCGGTCGTTCTGCCTGCTCGTGGCCCGGCGAGGGCCGGCCGGGCAGCCGCTGGCGCTGCTCGTGGTGCGTGCCCGGCCCGAGGAGCGGGCGGCGCTGCTGGCGGGCGGCCCGCCGTTCTACCCCTCGCGGGCGGGCCGTGATCGCGTCGTGGTGCTGCTCGCGATCGGCACGGACTGGACCGAGATCCGCGAGCTCGTGACCGAGAGCTACCGCATCCTCGCCCCGAAGAAGCTCACCGCCCGGCTCGACTAGCCAGCGGTGAGGAGCCGCAGGCCGAGCTCGGCCTCGTCCAGGTCGAGCAGGTCGCGGTTGCGCTCGGCCCACCGCCCCGAGGCGAGGTCGGCCCGCAGGTGGTCCACCGCCCGCCGCTCGGCCTGCGGGCCGACCCGGGTCCAGACCGATACCGCCCGGCGCACCGGTTCTTCCAGGTACGCTTCCGGCCGCCGCCAGTCGGCCTCGAAGAAGCCGTCTTCGCAGTCCCACGGGACCGGCACCGGCTCCGCCCGGGCCCCGATCGAGCTCGCCAGGTCGGCCAGCGACGGCCGCCCGGCGACCAGGCCGGCGACCTCGGGCAGGTAATCGCGGATGAGCCAGAACCGGTCCAGCCAGCCGGCCCCGGTTGAGTCGTGCGTGAACACGACCACCCGGCGGGCGACCCGCCGCATCTCGCGCAGCCCGGCGACGGGGTCGGGCCAGTGGTGGATGGTGGAGAAGGCCATCGCCGCGTCGAACGACTGGTCCGCGAACGGGAGGTCACCGGCGCTCGCGGCCACGCACGGGGCCGCGCCGGCCGGCCGCTGCGCCCGCATCACCGCCGACGGCTCGACGGCGGTGACCTCCCGGCCGGGCGGCTCGTAGGAGCCGGTGCCCGCCCCGACGTTCAGCACCGTCCGCGCGTCGCCGAGCGCCGCCCAGACCCGCGCGGCGATCCGCGGCTCGGTCCGCCGCGTCGCGGTGTAGTCGGACCCGATGGCGTCGTACAACTGCGAGCTGGCCACGTCGCGCTCCTCCGGCCGTCACTGTTTCCCGCGCCCCGCACGCGGGCTACCCCGTCCACCCTAACCTCGGCCCCCGCACCTCCGCTGATAACAGCAAGATAAGGCGGGCGGGTGCCGCATCCCCTAACTGCCGTCGGCTCGCTTCATGTGTGCGTCTAGGCGAGGGCACGCGCACCAGGCGGCCCGGGCCTCTGGTCCCGGTCGCCCCACGGGCAACCCGAGAATCAGTCGCTACTGCAAGCGCAGACTTTTCCCCGCGATATTGACCGGGGGCGGCCCGCCGGCCTCGCGATCGCCCAGGCAGGGGTTAGGGCATGTCCTGGCGATCTTCATCCTTGCCCCGCAGCCGCCACCGCAGCCCCGCACGCCAGCCGCACGCCGCCGCCAGCACCACCCCGCTCGCCCCAGCCCGCCCCCACGCCACCTGGACCCCAAGCACCCCCCGGGCACCAGCACTTCCCGGCAAGAAGGCACTAACCGGAATAAAAGCACCAAATTCGATGCGAATCCTCCATGATACCCAGCTCCGGGCCGCTGCTCGTGATCGCCAGGACAGGCCTCAGTCGACGGCCGTTCGGCTCGGGTTGCTGATAACAGCAAGAGGAGACCCGGTGCGGGCGGGAGGCGGGCGACGCCGGCTAGGACGTGGATGCCGGTGAGGCGCGGGGGCGGCGGGACCGTGCCGGGCTCCCAGTCGCCGGCGAAGGCGAGGCCGGGCGGGGTCATCAGGTCGGCCCCGGCGAAGAACGTCGCGATCTGGCCGGGCGAGTGGTTGTGCAGCGGCCCGGCCTCGTACTCCTTGACCAGCTGGTCGCCCACCTCGGGCACGCCGCACCCGGCCGAGACGATGAGGTAGCTGCCCGGGGCCAGGGCGGCGGCCAGGGTGGCCATGATCGCGCGCGCCTGGCCGGCCGGGAAGAAGTGCAAGACCATGGCCGCGATCACGGCCGTCGGCTGGCTTAGGTCGAGCAAGGCCTGCACGTCAGGATGGGTGAGTACTGCCCGGGGCCGGGATATGTCGGCCCGCGCCACGGCTGTACTTCCGTCTCCGGTCAACAGGGCAGTGCCATGGACGACTACCATCGGATCATGGTCGACGTAGACGACGCGCACGTCCGGGTCCACCGACTGGGCCGCCTGGTGGGTGCTGGTCCCGGTCGGCAGCCCGGCCCCGAGGTCGAGGAACTGCCGGACGCCCTGGGCCGCGACCCACCGCACCGCCTGCCCCAGGAACCGCCGGTTGTCGCGGGCCAGCCGCGCGAGCCGGGGCGACACCGCCAGCAGCCGGGCCGCTTCGGCCCGGTCCACCGCGAAATTGTCTTTGCCGCCGATCAGGTGATCGTAAACGCGGGCGATGTTCGGCCGGGTAATGTCCACCCCGGCTGGCGCCCTTCGCTCCCGGTCATCGCCGACGCGGCCTGGCGTCATTCTGGTATTCCGTGCTGCTGGCCGTCGCGGCTGATGCCGTCGCCCGGCATGAACACGGCCAGGAAATGCGTGTCGAGCTGGCCGCTGCTGATGGCGGTGAATCCGCAACCGCATGCGAGGAGGTCCGTCTCCTCGTGGACGAGCCCGTCCTTCCCGCGCATGTCAGCGGGGGTGAAGACGCGCTCCAGGTGATCGGTCAGCGTCTCGTCGGCCGCCTCGGTGAAGCCGCAAAGGCAGGCGATAAGGGGCATCCTCATTGATTCCTTCGTTTTTTTATATCAGAAAATGGTTACGGGGCTTCGATGATGGCCCAGGTGATCTTGCCGGTCTCGCGCCCCGGGTAGTAGTAGCCCCAGGCGCGGCTGAGGCGGCTGACGATCGCCAGCCCCCGGCCGTTCTCGTCCTCGCCGCCAGCGGCCCGGGGGGCCGGCGCGGTTAGCGTCGGGTCCCAGGCCAGCACCGCTACCAGCGACGGCCCGGCCCTCAGCCAGACCCGCAGGGCCGGCACCCCCAGCGTCCAGTGCACCCGTTCGGTGGCGGCGCTGGCGTTCGCGACCAGTTCGGTCGCAACCAGCCAGGCCGCATCGGTGAATTCCGGCAGCGACCATTCCGGCAGCCGCTGCGCCAGCCGTCGCCGGATCGCCCTCGGCGCGTCGTCCCCGGCGGCGAGTTCCAGGTAATCGTGATGCGGCAGCCGCGCGATCAGCGCCAGGTCCGGCGGTGATGGTAGTGCATGGATGACGGCGGAAGACTGCGCATTCACTGGCTTCCCTCTCTCGGTCGTTAAAGGCAAGCGGAATCACGCCGATGGCGCAGGCGCCCCGGCGGGGAGTTTTTCGCGTGACACGGTCAGCATGATTTCGTGAATCCACAATCCCACGCCGCCGGGGGCATAAGCTGCCCCCAGGACGTTCCTTCGTCATCCTTCGATCGCACGGGAGGGGAATCGATGACGCTGAGCAGCAGCATCCCCGACCCCGAGGACACCCCCCGGGGAATGCTCGCCAAGCACCTGCGGATCATCCGCCAGCGGGCGGGATTCACCACCCAGGCCCCGCTGGCCAAGCGGCTGGGCGTCTCGGCCGACCTGATCTCCAAGATCGAGACCGGCAAGCACGCCCCGCCCCAGGACGTCTTCCTGGCCTGGCTCGACGTGTGCCAGCTGACGGAAGAGGCCCGCACGTACGTAACCGACATCTGGGTCATCGCCCGCGCCAAGAGGGGCGGATTTCGCGAGTTCTTCGAGAAATACGCCGGGGCCGAGGTCAAGGCCGCGTTCTTGCGGATGTGGGGGGTGCTAGTGATCCCGGGACCCTTGCAAACGCTGGACTACGCGTACGCGATGTTCCGAAAGGGCGGTCTGGATGAGGACGAGGCCACATACCAGGCCGGCCTCCGGGTGGACCGCCAGAATAAGGTTGACGGCCCGGACGCCGCCCACGTCACCGTGCTCATTTACGAGCTCGCGCTCCACCGCCTCGTTGGCACTCCCGAGATCATGGTCGCGCAGCTCCAGCGCCTGCTCGACCTGTCCTCCAAGCGCAACGTCGTCCTACAGGTCGTGCCCGACGACGGCAGCTACTTCAAGGGTCTCGATGGCGAATTTGCCATCGCGAGTGGCCCCGCCATCTCCGATACTGTGGTCACGGTGACCGTCAAGGACCACGTCACGGACGACCCGGGCGAGGCCGGCGACGTCATCGCGCTATTCGAGGCGATCCGTGGCTACGCCCGCAACGTGGCGGAGTCACGAGCACTCTTGACGGAGGCCCTAGAGCTATGGATGAGCAAGGTACAGCAGTGAGCCCCGGCTGGCGCAAGTCGAGCTACAGCAACGGCGGTGCGACCAACTGCGTCGAGGTTGGCGCGGTCCCGTGGCGTAAGTCGAGTTATAGCAACGGCAATGGGGGGCAGTGCGTCGAAGTTGGCGCGCTCCCCTGGCGCAAGTCGACCTACAGCAACAGCAACGGCGGGCAGTGCCTGGAGGCCGCCCACGCCCCCGGCACGGTCCTGGTCCGCGACACCAAGGACCACGGGGCCGGGCCGGTCCTGCGGGTGACCCCGGGCGACTGGGCCCGGTTCACCGCGACGGTCCGCGCCCCCGCGCCGTTGGGCTGACCTCGGCGGCCCGGTTATCGTGAAGGATTTTCCGCGCTCTGACGGGGAAAATCCTTCACGACCGGAATTTCTTACCGGAAGAACAGTGGCACCTGCGATGCGCGAGGCAGGTGCGCCGGATGGCCGAAGCCGGGGTTACCGCTGGGTCGCGGCTGGGTCCCGTCCGCCCCGGCCCGGTCAGCGGTGAGTGCTGGCCGGGCACGCTCCTGTCACGCCGCCCTGGCGGTCGCTTACCCGCAGCGGCGGGCCAGCTCCGCCGCCAGGGCCGCCAGCGGGAGCTGCTGCTGGTCGCCCGATTCCATGTCGCGGACGATCGCCTCGCCC
>DATBEM010000200.1:0-31137 GCA_036276115.1 Trebonia sp. | reverse complement strand
GCCGGTCATCCTGGACCACGTGGACCGGACCACGGTGCGGAACCCGCTGCTGGTCGACCGGGGCATCAGGTCGCTGCTCGGCGTGCCGCTGCTCTCCGGCGGCCGCGTGATCGGGGTGCTCCACGTCGGCTCGCTCAGCGGGCGGCCGTTCGGGCAGCAGGACACCGAGCTGCTGCAGCTCGCGGCCAGCCGGGCGGCGGCCGCCCTGGCGTCCCTCATGTCATCATGGGCCGGATGCGCAGCGCGCTGCGCGCCTACGCCCTGGACGCCGCCGACCCGGCCACGGCCCTGCGCCTGCTGGACCGCAAGATCCAGTACTTCGAGCCCGACGCGATGGCCACCGTCCGCCCAGAGGCCGGCCAGCGGCCCGCTGCTCACTGGAGACCAGCGGTGGCTTCGGCAAGTGCATCATCCAGGTTGCCTGAGCCCGTGGCGAGGAAGGTGGAGTGATCTAGAGACGGCCGTGGACCGCTGGCGCCGCATGCCAGGGTTCACCCGGCTCGTGACAGGGCGGGCTAGCCGCTCATCGCGCAGGCGTGCGCCCGCATGGCGGGACGCTGGCCGACGGTCATTTTGCCGGTGCTAGCGCTTGGCACCGAGGCTAGTCCGCGTGAGCCTGCCGGTGACGACGACCCGCCACGGCGTGAAGTCCAGCGTAACTGGCGTGCAGGTGATCAGCGTGATGTATTCCGTTGCCGGGCGCTCGTTCGGGTGATCGGGTACCGGGTCCAAGACCGCGGTATCGGTATAGCGGACGACGTTCTCGGACAAGACACTGTAGTGGTACGTGGTCGCCGCAGTCTGGACGATTACCGCGTCGCCGTGGCGCAGGGTACTAAGGTGCAGGAAGGGATTGCCGGCCGTGATGTCATGGGCTGCGACGGCAAAGTTGCCGAGGACCCCTGGCAGCGCCGTCGTCGTCACGTGGCCGGGACCGCTGGCGAGCTGCCGCATCGACGTGCCTTCGACGATGGCGAATTCCCAGGTAGCCCCGAACTTCGGGATCCGGATGGTGGCGAACGGCTCGCCGGTCCGCACGGTTACAGGAGCGGGCTTCGCCGAGGGCGCGGCGGCAGGCTTGTTCCACTCGGTGTGCAGCCTCGCGACCATCGCATGCTGGGCCGCGCGCGCACCCGGGTCCCATATACGGTACCCGGTGTACAGCACGAGGGCCGCGCCGGCGGCAATGCAGGCAACGGCGAGCAACCTCAGTTTTCCCATGCACCGCCCCTTGCCGTAGGGAGGGGTGGCGGGGCCGCAGCCCCGCCACCCCGGCACTCACGCGCTGGCTGACTGCTGCCGGCGGCGGCGCCACGTGACGGCCACGCCCGTGACGCCCAGCACGCCGATTCCGCCGAGGCCGACCGCGAGGCCGGCCCCGCTGGCCATCGCCGCCGCGGCGATGTACGGCCCGCAGGTCGAGGAGGCGATGTAGACGTCCTCCCCGGTGAGGTAATGGAAGTGCACGGCAGTGACGGTCGCCGATCCGCCCGTGGGGCCCGCCCCTTGCTCATTCAGGGTCACCGACCCGACGAGGGGAATCGTCAGGGTCGTGTTCGGCGCCGGGTTGGCCGGGATGGTCAGCCCCGGGACGGTGAGGTTGCCGATGCTCGACGACTCGGTGAACGCGCCACTTGAGCTGACGGAGCACGAGGAGGAGATTGCGCCGGCCGAGACGCTGATGGGCGACCCGCCGAGGGCGGTGACGCCTGCGATCGACGCCGTGGTGGTGTTGCCGCTGACCTGGGCGCTGATGGCGTTGACGGTGAAGAAGCCGGTGATGCCCGCTGACGCGACCGAAGCCGGGGACGGGTTGGCGGCGGTTGCCAGCGGCGTGGGATCGACGTTAAAAAGGCCGGTCGCCTCCACGCCGAACCCTTCCGGGCTCTGCGCGGCCTGGGCCATGGCGCCTGGGATCGCCACCAGCATCATGCCTGCGGCTAGCGCGCCGATGGCTAGCCCGCGCTTATGCATTTTACGCACGATTATCCTTTCTATCCGCCGGGCGCGGAACCTGCCCGGGCAATTATGTGTACCAGGGCAGCCTGCCTCAGGCTAAAGCTAATGTCGACATAGCCACGGGCGGGGAAATGCCGGAATCCCTCTCCAGGGTGAGGTCCCGCGCCAGATTCACTCTGCAGGGTCATATGTCGCTACGCCACCACGGGCTAGGCTGCAGCTACCTTAGGGGTGAACGTCCAGAGGGCAGGGCCCGCAGGACGGTTTTTCGGCCCAAGAAGCAAAGGCAGACAATAAGTGATGATATCGTCGGATCTTCTGGCTGGGCGCGAAGGGGCACCCGCCGACCTTCGCCCCCTAGCTTACCGGAAAAGCGATCGAACCGGCCAGGCTTCCAGCGTCGTGCTGGCCGACCAGGCCATACTCATGCACATAGCCATGCGGGTATTGCTCGAGGCGAATCCCGGTTACTCAGTCATTGCGGCGGCTAGCACAATCGCCGCCACAGAACAGCTCGTCAGCCACGCGCGGCCTGGGTTGCTGATCTGCGACACCGACATCGGGGGGGAATCGGGGCTCGACTTGTGCAGGTGGGTCAGGCGGGTCAGCCCGGCCACCCGGGTCGTGATCCTGACCAGTCGCAATGAGCCGGTCCTGGCCAAGGCAGCGCTCACGGCAGGCGCGTCCGGCTACCTGCTCAAGGACAGCGGGCCTGACGTGCTCGTCGCGAGCCTGAATGAGGCGGCGGCCGGCCGCGTCGCGATCGACCCACGGCTGGGCACCTCGCGCCAGGCGTCGCTGCTCATCAACCTGGCAGTAGGGGCCGGCTTCAGCCGCCGCGAGCGCGACGTCGCCGCCGAGCTGGTCGCCGGGCTGGACAACAGGTCGATCGCCAGGAGGCTCTGCATTTCCGAGGAGACCGTGAAGAGCCACATGAAGGCCATCTTCCGCAAGCTCGGCGCGCGTGACCGGGCCCACGCCGTTGCCGTCGCCCTCGGCGCGGCGATGCCGGCGATGCCGGTCGTACCGCGGCCGAGGGACGCGGCGGCCGTGGACCTGGAGGGCGGGCAATGAGCACGGCGAGCGTGGCGGGTGGCTCGGCAGACCGCGCCGCCGCTGGTGACTACTCGCAGGGGCCAGCGCGGCGGCCGCGACTCGCGCTGCGGCTGGCGGCCTGGGCGGCCGCCCTTGCGCTGTCCGGCGTCATCCTGAGGAAAGCCATGAGCGTGCGGAGCTTCGAGGCGTGGCTGGCGGGCCACGTGGTTCCGGTGCTCACGGGAATTAAGGCCGGCGGCTCCCTCAACTCGCCGATCGTCTGGTTCGCGGAGGGCCCGCACCAGTACATGGGCCTGCTCATCACCTCCGAGTGCACCGTCGACGCTCTCATTGTCCCGTTCATCCTGGGCACCGCCTGGGCAATCTGGAACCAGGCCAAGCTGCTGCGCCCGCTACTCGCCCTAGTCGTCGCGACCGGCATGCTCCTCGCCATGAATCAATTCCGGCTGCTGGTGATCATCCTGCTCACCGTGCGGTTCGGGTATAACACCGGCTTCTACTGGGGCCACACCATGCTCGGCTCTCTCATCACCGTATCCGGTGTTGTCCTCGCATTTTCGGCCTACATCTTGATCGCCGTCCGGCGGAAGAAGTCTCGCAGGCCGCGGAAGCCGGCCCAGTAAACCAACCCACGGCTAGATAAAGAGTAAAGAGGAGAAAAATGTATCCGATACCCACGGGGCCGTTGCCGGTAACCGGTGCCAACTTGCTCGCCTACGCAATCTCGGCAGGCGTGCTCATGGTCGCCGGCCTGGTCATGCTCAGGCTCGCTTACTTCGCCAGGAAGAGGAAGGCGGCCGGGGGCGGCAAGGTCCTGCGGAGGCACTCGTAGATGATCAGCGCCCTGGAGCTCTTCCTCATCTCTTTCGGCCTGACCTATTACCTGGCCACGACCGGGGCCGGCGCGGTGGTGATGCACAGGTCAGGCTGGCGCGGCGAGCGCGGGCGCCCGCGCGCTGCCGCCAAGCCGCCTCCTCCACCGGGGACTCCGGAGCGGTTCCGGCGGCTGAGGCGCCTTCTGATGATCGCCCAAAGGCAGCCGCCGCAGGCCGCCCCCGTGGAGTCGGCCGCCGACTTCGTAACGTACTTCCTGGTGCCATGCCTGAACGAGGAGCTAGTCATCGCCGCAACCGTGAAGGCGCTGCTGGCAGACACGCGAGCGCGGGTGATCGTCGTTGACGACGCCAGCGACGACGCGACTGGCGAGGTGGCCAAGGCGGCGGACCCGGAGCGCGTGACAGTAGTGCGCCGGGAGCTGCCGGCGGCAAGGCTCGGCAAGGGACCGGCCCTAAACACCGGGTTCGCGGCCATCTTGTACGACGCGGCTGCCCGGGAGATCGTCGCCGGGCGGATGATCGTCTGCGTCATGGACGCCGACGGCGAGCTCTCGCCAGGGGCGCTGGACGAGGTCCTGCCGCTGTTCACCGACGGGACCGTCGGGGGCGTGCAGCTGCCCGTCAAGATCAGGAACACCGGCTCCTTCCTCACGGTCTTGCAGGACCTGGAGTTCTGGGGGGTGGCGGCGGTCGGCCAGATGGGCCGGAACGTGACCGGCACTGTGAGCCTGGGCGGGAACGGGCAGTTCACCCGGCTCACGGTCCTGCTGGAGCTCGGCCGTGAACCCTGGCGCCCGCGCCTGACCGAGGACCTGGACCTGGGCCTGGCCCTGTCGGTGTCGGGCTGGCGGCTGGTGTCGACGCCGCGGGCGCACGTCACCCAGCAGGGGGTGCCGAGCCTGAAGGCGCTGGTCCGCCAGCGGACCCGCTGGTACCAGGGGCACCTGGCGGCCTCGGAGTGGCTCGGCCAGGTCTGGTCATCCCCGCGCGTCTCGCACCTGGGGATGATCGAGCTGACGCTGTACCTGATGATCCCGTGGGTCCTGGTCCTGCCCTGGTCCCTGTTCATGAACTACAACATGGTCATGACGGTCGGCTGGGCGATGGGCTGGGCGGCGGGCCCGCCAATTGGCACCACCCCGGTCGAGCAGGCGGCCAGCATCGGGTCCTGGTACCTGATGTCCTTCCTGCCGCTGTGGACGGCCGGCTACCTGTACTTCAAGCAGCGCCGCTGCAATTTCCTGCGCGCGATGCTGATCGGCCACCTGCTCCTCGTCGGCAACTACATCGCCTACGTGGCCTGCTGGCGGGCCTTGTTCCGGCACCTCACGGGGTCACGGGGCTGGCAGAAGACCGGGCGGGTCGAGGAGCGGCGCCTGGCGTCGTTCCCCTCGGTCGCGCAGCTGGAATCCGGCCTGGCCCCGGTCACCGTGGCTGGCGTGCACGCGCGCGTGGGAGAGGAGTCCCGGTGACAGGCGGCCACGCTGCGGTCGTGACCGGCACGCGGCCGGAAATCATCAAGCTTGGTGCCATCTGCCGGGCGCTCGGCCCGGACGGGCTGGTCGTGCACACGAGCCAGCACCACGACGCCGAGCTAGCCGGGGTCTTCTTCGCCGAGGCGGACGTCACCGTCGCGAGAACGCTGTCCGGCATCTGCGGCGCGCCACGGCATGTCCAGATAAGCAGGATGATCGGCCAGCTCGGTGAGGTGTTCCTTCAGGAGCGCCCGGCCGTCGTCATCGTCCAAGGTGACACGAACACGGCATCCGCCGGCGCGCAGGCAGCCAGCTACGCCGGGATACCAGTCATCCACGTCGAGGCGGGGCTGCGCTCCTATGACCGGGCCATGCCCGAGGAGGTTAACCGCTGCGTGATCAGTGCGCTCGCCGATATGCACTGCGCCCCGACGCCGATTGCGGTGGCTCAGCTGCGGGCCGAGGGCGTGCCCGACCAAAGGATCGAGCTGACCGGCAACACGGTCGTGGAGGCGACGGTGGCCACGATGCCCGGCCCGGCCGAGGCAGCCGCCATCGTCCGGCAGGCCGGGGCAACGCCCGGAGGTTATGTGCTGGCAACCATCCACCGGCCAGAGAACACTGATGACGGGATAAGGCTGAGGGTCATCCTCGAGCAGCTCGCCGGACTCGGGCTGCCGGTGCTGTTCCCCGCCCACCCGCGCACCCGCCTCGCCGTGCAGCGCCATCGCCTGAGCGCCGAGTTCGCCCGCCTGGAGGTGCGCACGCCGGCAGACCACCGCACGTTCCTGGCCCTAGCCGGCCTGGCAAGGCTGATCGTGTCCGATTCCGGCGGCATCCAGGAGGAGTGCACGGTACTGAAGCGGCCGCTGCTGGTGATCAGGAACTCGACCGAGCGGCCGGAGGCCATCGCGGCCGGTTTCGCCAAGGTCGTACGCCCTGGTCCGCTCATTGGCGAGTGCGGCCGGGCGATGATCGCCGATTCCGGCCTGCACGTGCGGCTGGCCTCCACTCCGTGCCCGTACGGCGACGGGACGGCCAGCGACCGCATTACCGCCATCGCCCGCCGCTACCTAATCCGGCGCACGATTCTTCCTAGCGTTCACTCGCAGGTGCCCATGGACGCGTTGACGCCTTGAGGGGGGCGCCCCTCTCTGCCAAGCTGTCGTGAGGCACCCGCCCCTCAGTAACCGCTGACACTCCCGAGGGCGGGGATGGAGACGCTTTCCCAGATGACATTGACCTCGCTCGACCGCGGGCTGTTGCCGGCGATGCTGGACGGGTGACCGGCGAGCGGCAGGAGCGACCCGATCCGGAGGTACCTGAGAAGGGCCGCCGACGGACGTTCACCGCGCAGTACAAGCAGCCACGACCTGTTCTCGGTGGTGGACGACCCGGGCGAGGTCGTCAAGATCATCAAGCGCGCCCACGCCGAGGCCGGCTTCGAGTTCTCCGACTCCGTCACCGAGGCCGACGGCACCTGACCTCCGCCGCGAGACTCGCGGCGGGGCCAGGCCGCTCGGCCGCCGCTGGCGCGGCTTCCTACCCGAACTGAGGGTAGAGCGCGCCCACCCCGCCGGACAGGCCCGCCAGCACCTGCTTGCTGATCTCGTCGGAGACGATCTCGTAGGCGCCCTCGGCGATGCCGTCGACGGCGATGCGGGCGATGTCGGCCGGGTCGGACTTGGGGGCGTCGATGCCCCGGGTCATGTCGGTGTCCATGTAGCCGACGTGCAGCGCCGCGACCCGGGTGCCCTGCCCGGCCAGTTCCTGGCGCAGCGCGTTGGTCAGCGACCAGGCGGCGGACTTGGCGGCGCAGTAGGCGCCCGAGCCGGGGAAGCTGATCCACGACAAGACCGACAGCACGTTCAGCGCGGTGCCCTGCTCGTGCTGGCCCAGTTGCGGAGCGAATGCCCGCGTCACCGCCAGCGTGCCGAAGTAGTGGGTGTCCATCTCCAGCCGGATGGCGTCCAGCTCGCCGGTTAGCAGCGTCGCGCCGGTCGAGGACCCGGCGTTGTTGACCAGGATCGAGGCGTTGCCGACGGCGCGAGCTGCGTCCGCCACCGACGCCGGGTCGGTGACGTCGATCCGGACCGGCCGGACCCCGTCGAGGTCGACCGCGTCGGGATTGCGGGCGCCGGCGTACACGGTCGCGCCCCGGTCGCGCAGCTCTCGGGCGAGCTGGCGGCCCAGGCCCCGGTTCGCCCCGGTGACCAGCGCGGTCTGTCCTTCGATCTGCATGAGCTGTCTCCTCAGGTCTAGGTTGTAAAATCAAACCTACCTAACCTGGCTCCGAAAGTACAACTCAGCCGCACGTGCCGGAGAGTATTTCTGCTCTCCAGGTGCTGGGGCGGGGTCACCGCGCGGCTGCGGACGGCCGGGCATGAGGTACTGGCGCCCACCCTGGCCGGGCACGGACCCGGCCCCGAGGGCCGCTTCGACGCGACCGCCACCGGGATGGCCCGCCGCCTCGCCCGGCTTCCCGCACGTCGTCGGGCACCTTCTGGTCGATAAGGGACGACATCGCAATCGAGATCACGGAGAACTTTTACAAGCGGCTTAAGCTCGATGGCGAAACCGGGTGCCTGGACACGCACCGAGCCGCCCGGATCCTGTATGACACTATTCGGGCCATCCGTGACAGGCTTCCCGTCGCCCCTTTCCTCTGGCCGCCCGCCTGCATGCAGGCGCCTGAACTGGCGGCAGTGGCCGGGCGGGGTGGCCCAGGCTACTGCTGGTCAGTTGATGTAAGTAATTGTTAATGCCTTTCCTCCCCTGATTCTGCGCAGTACTGGCCTTCCTTTTGGTTGGCTGGGGTCGCTGACACTCGGGGAAGGAAGCAACATGCGCTACGGGGCAAGACATGGCGCGCGAATGGGCTGGCTGACCTATTCGCGGCGAAGCAGGCTCATCGCCGCGCTGGCGGCGGTCGCGATCCTGGCGTCGGGGCTGGTCGCGGGGGTGGTTCTAGGGGTGGCCGGGCCGGTCCGGGCTGCCTCCATCGAGGATCACTCGTTGGCCACGTACAACATGCAAGGCAGTAACCAGGGCAGCAAGTGGACGAGCAATGTCGTGCGCCTGACCGAGAACCGCGACGTGGTTGCCTTGCAGGAGGCCGGCGCGCGGCCCAACATGGGGGACCCGGTTCCCGAAGCAGCGGGCGTCGGGGCCCCGGGCGTGGAGCGCTACTTGTGGGTGGCCCGCGCTGACCGGTCAGACCCGCTCGGTAATAACGGCCTGCGCAACGTCTACTTCATGGAGACCGATCCGAACGGGCATCGCGTCAACCTGGCGATCGTCACCCCGCACGCCGCCGATCAGGTCTACATCATCCCGGCGGCGTTCGGGAACAGCCGGGCCGCCTTCGGGGTGCGCCTCGGGCAGACGATCTTCTTCACGATTCACGGACTATCTGGCAGCGGCAACGACGACGGCCAGATGCTGGATGCGATGAACCAGGTGGCCGGGGGCTATGACTGGGTCGCCCTCGGCGACTTCAACCGCGAGCCCCAGCAGTGGAACCCGTCCGGTAGCACCGCCGGTGACCCAGGCTTCAACCCTCGCTACCTCACGCTTCCGGGCAGGAGCGTTATCTACGCGTCCAACGTGCCCACCCATCAAAGTGGCAGCGAGCTGGACTACGCGGTGGCCAGTCGTCCGCTGCCGGACAACTGGGGCGGCAGCCTGCCGCTCGGGGGCTTGTCGTCCGACCACTACCCGGTGGCCATCGGCCCCCTGCCAGCCGGCTCCAAGGGGCTGGCCAAGACCCTGGCCAGCGGCCGGGGCGGCGGCCTGGGCCTGAGCATCATGTCCGATACAAGTACCCGGCTGAGCCGCGCGATCGGGCTTCCGGTCACGGGCCGGGCGGACCAGCGGTGGACGGCCCAGCCCCTCCCCAACGGTACCTACAACCTGGTCAACCAGTTCACCGGCCAGTGCCTCTACGAGTACCCCTGGGGACGTGGCGTTCAGTTCGCGCCAGACCTGAGCGGCCAGGCATTCACAGCCGCCTGCTCGCCCGGCGACTTTGCCGAGGAGTGGCGCCTGGTCAGCTCCACGCTTCACTCGGGCTACACGTCCATCGTCAGCAACGTGTCGTACCAGTGCCTGGACGTCGCCGCGAGCGGCTGGGTCAGCGACCAGCCGTGCGCGGGTGCGACCGATCCGGGGCAGCTCTGGCTGGTGGCCCCGCCCGGCCCTGGGCCCGCGAGTGAGTCCGACGATCCCTCCGGGACCATTAACCCGCCGGGGGAAGGGGCGGCCGACGTGACCTGGGACCTGACCCACGGCAACGGCGCCCAGGCGGCGAGCGACTACGACATGATGATCAACGCGCTGCGGACGGCGGCGGGCAGCCACGCGTTCAATGGCACCGTCAACCAGACGACCGGCGACCCGAACCGCGTCCTGAGCCTCCTGATTGACCTGCCCGGCCCGCAGGGGCAGGTTTACCCGGTCACCTTGTACTTCACCGCCCACGACACCCGCCTGCGGGGCTGGAGCAACGGCACCGAGCTTTTCCAGTTCAGTGACTGGGATCTCGGCAGCCACCTGAACCAGCAGGCCACGACCCTGAGCCTCGCCTCCGATGACCAGTCGCTGCGGGCAGCGTTCATCGGCTCGGGCGGCGGCGCCCAGCCGGACACCGCCCAGGCTCCCCAGCGATACCTGAATGGGGGCGGGATCGTCAGCGCGCTGTTCAACCTGTACTCGGTCCGGGGTAACCGCGAGGTCGCGAACGGGGCGCTGACCGTGTCGACCATCATCACCGAAGCCGCTCACTACGGGGCGGTGTCGCACGTGACGATGGACGCGCTCGGCGACAGCGACCCTCACAGCGGCAACCACGTCATCAACGACACCGAGTACGCGCTGTTCAATGACTGGGATGAGCTCTCGATGTTCGCCCGCAACGTCTCCGCCGACCCCGGCACCCCGCCCTTGGTCCTCCCTGACATCAACCAGACCCTGACTACCTTTGCCGACGCTGCCAACTACGTCGCCCTGATCAGCTGACTAGGCCAGCCGCCGCGTCCGCGGGACCGTAGCGGTCCCGCGGACGCCGTTGCCGCCAGCGGGCCGGGCTGGCCAGTCGCCTGGCCGGCCACCGCTTTGCTCAGGGGACGTGACTACCCGTGCCTGGCGAACGTGCCGTTGACCGCGCCGAATTCATCGGCCCCGGCCAGCTGCTGGTAAGTGCCGGTGGCGAGCAGCTCGGCCGCCGCCCGGCGGGCGAGGGAGTAGGCGGCCTGGGTGATCATCTGGCCCACGCTGACCCGCCGGACCCCGGCCGCGCCCAGCGCGCTGATGCCGGGCGCCCCCGGCCCGGCCATGACGTTGACCGGCAGCGAGGTCTTCGCGGTCAGCTCGGCCAGCGTGTCCAGGTCCAGCAGCCCCGGCACGAACAGGCTGTCGGCCCCGGCGGCGGCGTAGGCGGCGGCCCGCGCCAGCACGTCGGCCAGGCGCCCGGCCGGCTCGCCGATCCCGAACAGGTACACGTCGGTCCGGGCGTTGATGACCAGCCCGGGCAGGCCTGCCTCGGCCGCGGCGGCCCGGGCGGCCGCGATCCGCGTGGCCTGCCCGGCGGCGTCGTGCAGCGTCCCGTCGGAGCTGCGCGAGTCCTCCAGGTTGATGCCGGCCGCCCCCGCCGCGATGATGGCCGCCACGGTGGCCGCGACCGCCTCCGGCCCGGGCCCGTAGCCGCCCTCCACGTCGGCGCTGACCGGCACGTCAACGGTGGCCGCGATCCGCGCGATGACGGCGGTCATCTCGTCCCGGGTAAGGTGCTCCCCGTCGGGCCGCCCGAGCGACCACGACACCCCGGCGCTGGTGGTGGCGATGGCCGCCGCCCCGGCGGCCGCGATCATCGCCGCGCTGCCCGCGTCCCAGGCGTTGGGCAAGACGAAGGTCCCCGCGCCGTGCAGCGCGCGGAACGCCTCGGCCTTGGCCTGCTGGCTGCTGTCTGCCATTGAAAGGCACTTCCCTTCCTCGTCTCGTGCTTGCCGTTGACGGCCACGATGCCCGAGGGGCGGGACATTCCGCGATAACCTTCCGGGCCAACTGTCGTCGCTTTCCGGCCAGGACGGGCACGCCCCGCGAGCGGGGCTTTAACTGCTTCAGGCAAGGCTTTCGCCAGTTCAGGCCAGCGGGCCCCGGCGGCGAGGGAGGTGCCTCAGCCGGGCAACGCGGGCGCGAGCCGCGGTCGCGGCAACGTCGGGCGTTCACGCGTCCTCCCGCCGGCCTGCCCGCGCCCGGGCGAGCGACGCCACGATCCCGGTCCCGGCCAGCGCGGTGACGCAGCCGGAGAACACCAGCGCGACCGAGTGCGCGCTGAAGTGCGTCTCGGCCACCCCCGCGACCACGATCGGGATCGAGAACATCAGGTAGGACACCACGTAGAGCACCGCGAGGACCCCGGCTCGCCGGGCGGGCGCGGCGACGTGGATGACGGCCCGGATGTTGCCCAGGAACGCCAGCCCGAAGCCGGTGCCGGCGATGACGCTGCCGGCGAGGAACGCCGTGGTGCTCCCGGCCGCGATCGCGATGACGATCAGCCCGGTCCCCGCGAACAGCGCGGTGCAGCCGATCAGCATCGCCGCCTGCGCGGTCGCCGCCCGCAGGAGCACGACCGCGATCCCGCCGCTGCAGCAGAAGCAGAACACGGCGACCCCGCCCCACAGCAGGTTCGCCGATCCCTGGATGGACCCGATGAGCCCTGGTGCCAGCGACAGGTAGAAGCCGACCATCGCCCACAGCGCGATCAGGCTCGGCGAGATCGCCGCGAACGTGGCCCGCGCCTCCGGCGCGATGCTGGCGACCGGCTTGAGCGCGGCGAGGGTACCCGGGCGGCGTGCTCCGGTCTCCCGGATGGCGGCCACGGCGACCGCCCCGGCGACGAGCGCGGCGATGATCAGCCAGTACACCAGCCGCAGGGGCGACGGCCCGTACTGGACGAGGACGCTGGACCCCAGGCCTCCCGCCGCCAGCCCGAGGGCCGGCGCCGAGCTGGTCACGACCGCTCCGAGGGCCGGGCGGCGGTCCTGGGAGAGCTCGGCCAGCGCGGCTGAGACCGCCCCGAGGGCGCACCCGGTCGCCAGCCCCTGCACCGCCCGCGCGATGCCCAGCACGACGGTCGAGTCCGCCCCGATGAAGCAGCCCATGGCCACGATCTCGGCCGCGATGGACGCCAGGATGACCGGCCGCCGCCCGAGGTGGTCCGACAGCCGCCCCGTCACCAGCAGCGCCGCCAGCAGCCCGATCGCGTACAGCGCGAAGACGACCGTCAGCGTCAGCGCCGAGAAGTGCCAGCGGGCCGCGTAGATGCGGTACAGCGGCGCGGGCGCGGCGGCCGCGAACATGAAGGCGCCGTAGATCGCCCCGACCCCCCAGAAGGCGACCGGGTCCGGCAGCAGGCGCCTGGCCCGGGCCGGGCTCATCGTCCGGGCCGCGCCCATTCAGTCCTCCTCCGGTCCCGGCGGGACGATCAGCACCGGCCGCCGCGAGTGCGCCAGCACTTCCCGCGAGACCGATCCCAGCAGCGCGCTCTTGAGCGCCCCCCGGCCGCGCGACCCGGTGACGATCAGGGCCGCGTCCACCTCGTCGGCGACCTGCAAGATCGTGAGCCAGGTGGTCTCCCGGGCTTCCTCGGCGCGCGGCGTCGCCCGCCGGCCGGCCGCCTGGGCCCGCTCGGCTCCCCGCGCGGCGGCGGCGCGGGCGGCTGCTTCCTCCGCCTGGTCGAGGGCCTCGTGCTCCGCGACCGCGACGGCCCCGAAGCTGCCGCCCTCGGCCAGCCTGGTCGCGACCGACTGCCAGACCGCCAGCACGATAACGTCAGCCGGCCCGAGCAAGTCCGTCGCGGCCTGCAGGCCATGCTCGGACTGGGCCGAGCCGTCGAAGCAGGCCAGCACCGGCCGGCCGGTCGTCAGGGACATCATGATCAGTAACCTGCCCAGTTTCCAGGCATCTGGCCAGGTGAATCGGTGCCAACCATCGTCGGTTACCGGCCACGGCCGCGTTGGCGCGGGTGGCCGGAACTCCCACTATCATCGCGTTCATGCCAGCCCCGCACCATGTCGTCGCGCTCGCCCTGCCGACCGTCCTGCTGCTCGACCTGGCTGCCCCCGTGCAGATCTTCGGCCAGCTCGGGAAGGGCCGGTACAGCTTCGAGGTGGCGGGCCTGCGCAAGGGCCAGGTCGATACCTCGACCGGCCTGCCGCTGGTGGCCAGCCGGGGGCTGGAGGCGCTGGCCGACGCCGACACGATCGTCGTCCCCGGCCGCGACCAGTACCTCGACTACCAGCTCCCGCGCGTCACCGCCGCCCTGGTCCAGGCCCGCCGGCGCGGCGCCCGGATCATGTCGATCTGCACGGGCGCCTTCGTGCTGGCCGAGGCCGGGCTGCTCGACGGCAAGCGCGCGACCACCCACTGGTCCTCGGCCGGCGAGCTGGCGGCGCGGTTCCCGAAGGTCACGGTGGACCCCGATGTCCTCTACGTGGACGAGGGGATGATCTTGACCAGCGCGGGCGTCGCCGCCGGGCTGGACCTGTGCCTGCACGTGGTGCGGCGCGACCACGGGGCCGCTGCCATGGCCGAGGTGGCCCGCTGGACCGTGATCGCCCCCTACCGCGAGGGCGGCCAGGCCCAGTACATCCCCCCGCCCGCCCGGCCCGCCGCCGGCGCTGCCGCCGACGGGACGACCGAGCCGGCCCGCACCTGGGCGCTGGCCCACCTGGACCAGCCGGCGTCGCTGGACGAGCTCGCCGGGCACGCCACCATGTCCCGCCGCACCTTCGCCCGCCGGTTCCGCTCCGAGATGGGGACGACCCCGGCCCAGTGGCTGCTGGAGCAGCGGCTGCGGGCGGCCCAGACGCTGCTGGAGACGACGGACCACACGATCGACCAGATCGCCCACGAGACTGGCTTCGGCAACGCGGCGGCGCTGCGCGCCCACTTCGGCCGCCGCCTCCGCACGACCCCGACCGCCTACCGCCACGCCTTCACCGGCCGCCCGGAGTAGGGGCGCGTCCCGCGATCCGCAGGCTGGCCGCGCAGCATCGCGGCCGGCCGGCACTCAGCGCCCGCAGCCGCCGCCGCCTGCGGGCGAACGCCGGCGCGCCAACGGCTCGCACCGCTAATCCCAGCAGCCCCACCCAGCCCTTGAAGCTGCCAAGCCACGCGCGCAATTCTACTAGCGGTAAGATTTTCCGGTTGTGTAGAGAAATTACGGCCATAGCGTGGTCAATCCTTCCGGACCGGAAAATCCTTCCGGGTAATGCCGGCTGGCCGTAATCCCTTAGATGACGATGACGATGATGATGACGTTGCGGTAGCGGGCCTCGTTGCGGATGGTGGCGGCGTAGGCGTCGGGCGCCTTGTCCAGCGGCCAGGTCTCGATGGTGGCAAGCCTGGCGCCGCTGCCCCGCAGCGCGTTGAAGGTGGTCAGGCCCGCGCACAGCAGCGGCGCCGCCTCGGCCGGGTCCAGCCCGGCGGGGACGGCGACGAGCGCGGCCGCCCGGGCGATGGCCACCTCGGCGTAGCCGCCGTCGGTGCTCGCGCCCGTGATCGGCTGGTTAGTGCAGTTCACCAGGTCGCCGTGGCGGCAGGCGGAGCACGCCCCGCAGTTCCCGCCCATCCAGCCGACGCCAACCCGCTGGCCGACCGCCCAGCCGGTGACCCCGTCGCCCAGGGCGTCGATCCGCCCGGCGAGCTCGTGCCCGGGGACCCGGGGAAGCCGACCGGGAAGACGGCGTCTACGGTGGCGAAGTCGGAATGGCAGACGCCGCAGGCCTCGACCCGGATGCCGGCGTGCCCGGCGGGCGGGTCCTGGACCGGCAGCTCGGCCAGCTCGAATTTCCCGGCGCGACGACCCGGACCGCGCGATAGGTGACAGCAGGCATGGAGTTCATGCTGATTAACCTGCCGCAGGCCTCCGGCCTCCGGCGAGGGGAGCTCGGGCCAACTGTCGTCGCTTTCCGGCCAGCTTTTCTCACGTTACTCGTATTCGGCCCCGAGCAGGAACCCGGAGACGGAGTTGAACAAGGAATGGTCCGCGAGCCGGAGGATGACCAGGAAGATGACCACCAGGACGGCCATCCCCGCGACCCACTTCCACAGCCAGCTAGCCATGCCCCCCGACCTGACCACCCCCCATGGCGGCCCCGCCCCGCCCGAGGCGAGCAGCGCCCCGGTCGCGCCGCTGCCGCTGGAGGCAGGGGGAGGGCCGGCGGAGCCGGGCCTGGCCCGCCGCCGCCCCGGCGCGACAATGCCGGCGGAAGTCCGCGACGCCGCCCTGCGGGCAGCGCGCCGCCGGCGTCTCACCGACCGCCGGCAGCGGCCGCTCCGCTCCATCCTGGCTCACCCCGACGTGCGAGTCCTCCTCGACCGTGACCAGCAGGGGGCCGGCAGCCTCTACATCACGCATGCGAGGAGCTCGCCTCGTTCTTCGCCGGCGCGGAGTAGTCCCGCCGGTCCCGCTTTACGGCGCCCGCCCGCGCGAGTCTCAGTCGTAGACTAAATCCGGGTTTCAGTACTTGGAGGATGCGGCGGAGTCCGGGGGCAGCGGAAGCGGGGCTGAGTTGGGCGAGCAGGATATCCACCAGATCATGTACTTCAATCGCTTTCCTGCGCTGTCCTCTCTGCCATCGGTGGAGGCCCTGGCATGGGACTCCCGGATCCTCGGCCGGGTCGGGCAGCCCGAAGGCGGCAAGTCGAACGAGAGCGCGTGCTATCAGGTGTACGCCTCCGGGCAGGCGGCCGTGGCGCGGCGGTACCGCATCGACGCAGCCGACGGTAATCGCTCGCGGAAGCCATTGACCTCCCACGTGCTCGTAGGGCCAGCGAGCGTGCTGACCTTCGAAACGGCACTGGTGGTAAGCACGGGGACAAGGCCGAGCAGCCCGTTGCCTACGGAGCAGCCGGGCGCGCCTCGCTTGCCAGTGATCGACGGTGCGGGACTAGCTGCGCTAGTGCCGGTGCTGATCCCCGATCTCGATCGGGGATCAGCCGTGCAAGATGGCCTGCAGGCGGTGGTCGCAGCCGCGCTAGCAAAGCCATATACCCCTCTGACCATCGGCATCCCGGATTCCTTCATCGGAAAGTCATTGCGGGACGGCGTGCAAGCCTCGTTGCTATGGGGTTTGTACCGCACGGCCGGGCCGGTGCTGGGACAAGCGGGCCGTGGCTGGTCGTTCTCGACGTATGAGCCGCCCCTGGGGAAGGAAGACCCTTCGTCCTTGCCCGCCATTGTGTTCCGTCAAGCGCAGGAGGCCTCCGCTGCGGTATCCGCCTCCGGCTGGCGGCGGGAAATCAGGGTGAGTCCGCTTGACTCGGATGCCCTGGGTGGTGGGACCTTGTATGACAGCATGATCGATTTCGCTGGCCGGCTCGTCGCCGAGTACCAGCAGCGGGGCGGCGACGAGCTCCGGCAATTCATCCTTGCCAGCTGCGGCGGAGAACGCCTGGCCCCTGGCAGGATCAGCAAGGTTGAGAGAGCGCTCCTGGCCAAGGCACCTAAGCGGGCGGCGGCAAGACCCCCAAGTCAGGATTTGCAGGGCTCTGCGTCCGCCGACGCGCAGGCCGCTTCGAGCGGCAGTGGGGCGCCCTCGGTGACGCATCAGCTGGCAACTGCGGGCCGCGATGGCTACGTGGCTGGCGGTAACCAATATAACGACTCTCATATCACCAATAACACCTACCAGAACGGTGAGCAATCATCGGATGCTGTCGCGTTCGAGGTCCGGAACGCGAGCGAAGGGGCGACGCTGCTCGCCGAGCTCGCCCGCGCGGATAAGACGCTGGACCGCGCTCGGCGGGTGTTCCGGGATGTGGCCACGGACGTGGTTGCCTCGGCGCTGCGGGTGCTGCTGGGGCGGGACGAGCATGACCTGGTGATCGCGCTCCTCGCCGCCGTCCACGAGACCAAGGCCAAAGCCCTGGTGGACGCGCTCGGGCCGGACGGGGCCGAGGTCGGGCAGTTGCTGGTGGTCTTCGAGGCGGTGACCCAGTGCGAGAATAAGGTGCACAAGGCGCTGGGCGAGCGGGACGGCTGGTTCCAGCGGGCCACGTCCGGCCGGGGCACGCCGGGCTTCCTGCGCCGATATGCGAACGGCGCGATCTACTGGACCCCGGAGCACGGGGCGCTGGCGACGACCGGCGAGATCGCCCAGTGCCACGGCGAGCAGGGCGGTAGCGCGGGGCGGCTCGGGTTCCCGGTCGCCCCGGCCGTTAGCGGCAAGCACCCGCGCACGGAGACCGAGTGCACCTGGCAGCTCTTCGAGGGGCCGGACGATTATGGACCCGAAGCCTGCGGATATCTCGAAGTGCAGTGCGGTGCCACCGTGGTCTCATCGCAAAAGTACGGCACGTACGCGATGTGGGGTGCCGTTGGTGAGCTGGCCGAACTGGGCTGGCGTGATCGCGACTGGATGGGAGTGCCTGCGGGGAAGATGACCGGGGTCGGCCCGTCCTCGCGAGTAAATGAGGCCGGCACCAGCGGCTGGCGCCAGCGCTTCCAGGCGGGGCTCATCTACTCCAGTGCGAAAGCGGGGGCGTTCCGGGTGCCCCGGAGATGGGCCGAATACTTCGAGGGGCGCGGAGGCGTCCTCGGCTCGACGGGGTTTCCGGTGGGCCCGGCGCTGGATGCCGCTAAGTCGCCCCAGGGCACGGCCGGCTGGTACCAGCGGTTCGAGGGGGCATGGGACTATCCCGACGACGTCATAAATCCCTGGGCAGAGGAATCCTGTGGCGCCACGATTTACCATTCGAACCAGCACGGCCCGCACACCGTCGAGCGCGGCAACGGCGCCCTCTACGAGCGGCTCAAGGGGACGGCCAGTTGGCTCGGCTTTCCGATTTCTGATGAGGTCGAGGTGCTCGAAGGCGGCACGGGCCGTACCGTCCAGCACTTCGAGGGCGGCGCTATCTTCTACGCCCCGGAATATGACTCCTTGCCCGTGCGGCGCGAGGTGCTGGACTACCTAGCAGAGGGACCCTATCGGGATGACCTACTCGGGTTCCCGGTCCGGGCGGCCGAGCAGCTTGCTTCTGGCGAGACCAGCTACGTCCAGGTCTTTGAGCGCGGCATCGTCCTGGTCCGGGACGGCCTCGTCCTGGCCTGGGACGATCCAGCCTAGGAAGGGGCCTGAGATGAGCGACCGGGTTCTCCACCAGATTGAGTACCGTTTTGTCGAGGGGAAGGGCTTCTCGCTGGGAGCGTCCTCGCATCCGTGGCCCAAGATCCAGGCGAAGTGGGACGCCAGGATCCGCCCGTGGGTGAGCCACCCGGGGGACGGCAGGCCGTGGCTGAGCGTGCGCTACCAGCGGTTGCCAGACGAGGCCGCCGCCGTTGCCTGGCGACGCTGCGACGGAGATGCCGCCCGGCGCCAGGGCGATGGGAGGCAGGAGCACCTGTTCTCCCGCGTTCTCTTCGGCCCGGAGAGCGTGCTGACGTTTGATGCGGCGCTCGTGGCCTGCACGACCAGGCTAGACGGGAAGGCGCTCGACAGTTCGTATTACGACCCGAAGGCGGTAACGCTCCCGCACTTCCAGGCGGCCGACCTGACGGCCCTGGTGCCCGCCCGGGCCAAGGACCTCGACCAGAAAGCAGCCGCGCAAGAGGGCTTGCAGCAGGTAGTTACGGTCGCGCTCGCAGCCCCGGACGAACCGCTCGTCATTGAAATGCCGAATCCCTTCATCCAGGCGCCTCCGGAGAACGGCGTTCAGTACCCGTTGCTCTGGGGCCTGCGGAGGATCGCCGGGCCACTGCTCGGCCCGGGCGGGCGTGACTGGTCGTTTTCGACTTATGAGCTGCCGCTGGGGCAGGGCGATCCACCGAGGGTGCCATCCATCGTGTTCCGGCAGGCTCTACCCGCCCAGTTGGCGCCGTCCGGTTCGCGGCAGGAAGCACGAGCAGACCCGTTCAACCCCCGTGTACCGAGTTCCCGGACTCCGGACGGCCGCATGTTCAATCTCGCTGGCCTGCTCGTCACCGAGTACGAGCGGCTGGGTGGTGACGAGCTACAGCAGTTCCTCTGTGAGTGCAGTGGCGACGAATCGACATTTGAGGCCAGGATCAGCAAGGTTGAAGCGGCGTTGCGCGCCAGGCCGGTCCAGCGTTCGCTATCGGTACCGGCGGCGGCGGCGGACGCCCAGCCGGCCTCCGCGAGCGCGGCCGAGCCACCGCCCGCGCCAGCGCCGCCGCAGCAGGCCACTGCCAGCCGTGACGCCTACACCGCCGGCCGGGACCAGTACAACCACATCACCTACGGCTACCCGGACCAGTCCTCGGAGACCACCTCGCTCGGCGTCCTGAGCGCGAGCGAGGGGGCGAAGCTGCTCACCGGGCTGTCCCGAACCGACGAGACGCTCAACCGCGCCCGGAACGTGCTCACGGGCGTCACGCCGGACGTGGCCGCCCCGGCGCTGCGGATGCTGCTGCGCCGCGATGAGGACCGGGCGATCGCGCTGCTGGCGACGATCAACGAGTCCCGGGCGGCGGCGCTGGTCGAAGCGCTGGGGCCGGACGGGGCCGGGGCCGGCAACCTGCTGGCGGCGGCCGAGGCGGTGACCCAGTGCGAGGGCGCCGAGCACAAGGCGCTGGGGGAGCGGGACGGCTGGTTTCAGCGGGCCACATCCCCCCGGGGCACGCGGGGATTCGTCCAGAAGTACGCGAACGGGGCGATTCACTGGAGCCCGGAGCACGGGGCGCTGGCGACGAGCGGCGAGATCGCCCAGTGCCATGGTCGTCACGGCAGCAGCGGGGGCGTGCTCGGCTTCCCGGTCGCCCCGGCCGTCCAGGGCCGGCACCCGGGCACGGAGACCGACTGCACCCGGCAGCTGTTCGAGGGGCCAGCCGATTACGGCCCCCAGGCGTGCGTCTACCTGGACATGCAATGTGGCGCGACCGTGGTCTCCACCCCGGAGCACGGCGCGCACGCGATGTGGGGCGCCATCGGGGAACGCTGCGAACTGGACTGGCGCGACCGGGCTGAGACGGGCGTGCCGGTGGACGGCGCCGTCACGGTCGGGCCGTCGCCGCGCGTGAATGAGCCGGCTACCAGCGGCTGGCGCCAGCGCTTTGAGTCAGGCGCGATTTACGCCAGCGAGAAGGCTGGCGCGATCATGGTGCCGCCCAGCTGGGCGAGCTACCTCGAAGCCCGGGGAGGTGTGCTCGGTTCGACTGGCTTCCCGGTCGGCCCGGCGCGGCGGGCCGCGTCGTCGCCCTATGGCACGGCCGGCTGGTACCAGCGGTTCGAGGGAACGGCCGACTATCCCCGTGATGCCGTGCAGCGCTGGGCGTGGCAGGATCGAGTGCCGTCGGCCGGGGCCACGATTTACCATTCCGGGCAGCACGGCCCGCACGTGGTCGAGGGGGCGATCGGCGCCCGCTACGAGGAGCTCAACGGGACGTACGGCTGGCTGGGCTTCCCGATTTCCGACGAGGCCGACATCAGCGCCGGCGAAGGCGCCCTCAGCGGTACCGGTCAGCACTTCGAGGGCGGCCTGGTCTTTTGCACCCCCGAACACGGTCCGGTACCCGTGGGGCGCGAAGTCGCTGATTACCTGGGCGACTGGCCTTCTTCCCAAGACCAGATCGGGCTCCCGGTCCAGTCACCAGAGCCGCTGGCCTCCGGCTACGGCAGCTACGTCCAGTCCTTTGAGCGCGGCATCGTCGTGGTTCGCGACGGCACCGTCCGGGCCTACGTCGATCGCGCCGACTAGGACCGCCGGCCGGGGTTGACGGCCTACGGCCGCGCGTGTCCCAGCCGTACACTAAATCCGGGTTTCGGGGCCCGGAGGGTAACTCCCGGCTCCCGTCGTGGGGTCGGCGGGAATGCGTCCGGGGCGGCGGAAGCGGGGTCGGGATGACCGAAGAGGATCTCCACCAGATCGAGTATCGCCATGTCCTGGGGGAGGGCTTTTCGCCGGCGGCTTCGTCCCTGCCTTCGGCTGAGTCCCTCGCGGCCTGGGACTCCCGGCTTCGCGGCTGGGTGCTGCACCCGGGCGACGGCGAGCCGCAGCAAAGCGCGTCCACCAGACGTACCCAGATGGGCAGGCGGCCCTGGCCAGGCGCTACCGTGACGAGCCGGCATCCGCCGGCGGTGCGGGGCCGAGTCGGCGCAACCCGGTCTCCAGCGTGCTCGTAGGCCCAGTGAGCGTGCTTACGTTCGAGGTAGCCCTCGCCGCGAGCAGGGTCCGGCCAAGGGAATCGTTCTCCTGGGGAGTGTCCTCTTCCGGATCCAGCCAGTTGCCCGTGGTCATCGGCCCATGGCTCGCCGCCCTGGGGTGGGCGATGAGCCGGACTATCGACCAGGAGGTAGTCGCGCAGGCAGAGGGCCTGCAAGCGGTGGTCGCCGCCGCCCTGGCCACGCCGGCATCCCCGCTCGCTGTCAGCATCCCCGATGCCCGCATCCAGGCGCCGCTGGCGAACGGGGTGCAGTTCCCGCTGCTCTGGGGCTTGCACCGGATCACCGAGCCGCTGATTGGCCCGGGCGGGCGGGGCTGGTCGTTCTCGACCTTCGAGCTGCCCCTCGGGGAAGCGGACCCGTCGACGATGCCCGCCATCGTGTTCCGCCCTCAGGGAGGCATCAGCGCTGGATCGCTCACCCGCTGGCGGCGGGAGGCAAGGGTGCGCCCGTTCGACGCAGGCGCGCTGGATGCTGGAATCTGGTACGCGGAGCTGGCCGATCTCGCGGGCCTGCTGGTCGCTGAGTACCGGGACCGGGGCGGGGACGGGTTCCAGGAGTTCATCCGTGAGTGCAGTAGTGGAGCGCGCTCGGCCCAGGGCAGGGTCAGGAAGGTCGAGAACGCGCTGCGGGCCAGGCCCGGGCGCCGGGGCGGGATATCCGCGCCGAGCCCGACGCCGTTGGCCGCTGCGAGCGCCGGCCAGCCGGCTTCCGTAAGCGCCAGCGCCCCGGCACCGACGGCGCACCAGCAGGCAACCGCAGGCAATGACGCCTACGTCGCTGGCCGGGACCAGTACAACATCACCTACCACTGGCCGGGCCTGCCCGGGGAAGCCGCCGCGCTGGGCGTCCTGAGCGCGAGCGAGGGAGCGAAGCTGCTCATCCGGCTGTCGAGCGATGACGAGACGCTCGACCGTGCCCGGAACGTGCTCACGGGCGTCGCACCCGAGGTGGCCGCCCCGGCGCTGCGGATGCTGTTGCGGCGGGACGAGGACCGGGTGATCGCGCTGCTGGCCTCCATCAACGAGGCCCGGGCGGCGGCCCTCGTGACCACGCTGGGGCCAGATGAGGTTGTGGCCAGCCCGCCCGGAGACAACCTCGGACGTACCATTCAGCAGTTCGAGGGCGGCGCGATCTTTACACCCCGGAACACGATTCCGTGCCTGTCCGGCGCGATGTACTCGACTACCTGGCCAAGCGGCCGTCCCCGGATTACCTGCCAAGTCGGCCCTCTGCGGGCGAACGCCTTGGCTTCCCGGCCAGGTCAGCAGAGCCGCTGGACTCCTGGAATGAGGACTACTACATCCAGTTCTTTGAGCGCGGCGTCGTCACGGTCCGGGACGGCCTGATCGAAGCCTGGGTTCATCCGGCCCACTGAGAACCGCGCCGCAGGTCGCGGCGGTTGGCTCACCAACTGGTGGCCTGGCTGTGGCACGATGCTTATGTGCTCGTTTCCATCTTGATCGTGATCGCCATCGTGGGCGTGCTCGGGGCCGTCGTGCTGGTGGCCGCCGGGCGCGGCGGCGAGATGCCGATTACCGAGCGGACCGACTATGCCCCGCTGGACATGGGGCCGGTGTCGGCGACCGACGTGGTGCTGCTGCGCCCGCCGGTGGCGCTGTGGGGCTACACCCAGCAGAGCGTCGATGAGGCCCTGGACCGCATCGCCGACTCGATCCGCGAACGGGACGTGCGCATCGTCGCCCTGGAGCAGCTCGTCACCGACCTGACCCGCAGCACCGCGCCGCCCATCCCGCTCGGCAGCCCCTACGCGGGGGCCCGCCACGCGAGGGCCGGCGCCGACCCGGCCGGGCCCGGCAACACCGGCCCGTTTCCCGCGGCCGGCAACGCCGGCTCGTTCGCGGCCCCCGGGAGCCCCGGCCCGGGTGACACCGCTGCTTACCCCGCACCGGGGGACGCGGCTGCGTTCTCCCCGCCCGGGGCGGATGGCTCGCTCGCCGGCCCCGGCAGTACCGCCCAGTACCCCGCGTCGGGGGCCGCTGGCTCGCTCGCTGGCCCGGGTAACACTGGCTCGTTCCCCACGGCCCGCGACACCGGCTCGTTCCGCGCGGCCGGGGAGCCCGGCCCGGCCGGGCCCGGCCCGGACGGCGCGACCGAGGGCGGCCCGATGGGCGCGCCGGTCACCGGCCGTCCCCAGTACCCCGGGCAGCCCCAGCGCGAGGCGCCGCCGTGGGCGACCGGCACCGGCTGGCCGCCGGAGATCTCCCATGACTGAGCCGACCGCCTCGGCCGGGTCCGTAACCGAGCCCGTTGACGCGACCACGCAAGCTCCCGCCCGGGGCCCGCTCACCGGCCCGGACGGCAAGCCGCGCTGCCCGTGGGGCCTGAGCGCGCCCGACTACGTCGCCTACCACGACGAGGAGTGGGGCCGGCCCGTTCGCGGTGACCAGGCGATCTTCGAGCGGCTCAGCCTGGAGGCGTTCCAGTCGGGGCTGTCGTGGCTGACGATCTTGCGCAAGCGGGAGAACTTCCGCAAGGCGTTCGCCGGGTTCGAGCTGGCGGCGGTCGCGGCCTTCACGGCGCAAGACCAGCAGCGGCTGCTGTCCGACGCGGGCATCGTCCGCAACAGGGCCAAGATTGCCGCCGTCATTAACAACGCCCGGGCGGCACTGGAGCTGCCGGCGGGGCTGAGCGACCTTATCTGGGGCTACGCCGAGGGACCGGGCAGCCGCCCGGCCCCGGTCACGCTTGATGATCTCCAGGGCTTCAGCCCGGAGTCGAAAGCACTGTCTAAGGAACTCAAGAAGCACGGGTTCGTGTTCACCGGGCCGACCACCGCCTATGCGGCAATGCAGGCCTGCGGGATCGTGAATGACCACCTGGCCGGGTGCTTCTGCCGCTAACGGGCGGCAAATCGTCCGCTTGCGTGCCAAGATACCCGGCATGGGCCAGGCAGATCCGGATATCAACGAGCTTTTCGCCCCGCTGGTGCCAACCCAGGCATTCGGCGTGGTCCTCAGCGAGGCGCAGGAAGTCCTGCCCCACGTGCGCGAGCCGGTCGACGCGGAACTGTGGGGATCGGACATGATCGGCGCGCTGTCGCGCTCCACTCCGGGCGAGGCGGCCGCCGCTGAGCTGGCCGGGGTACTGGTGCCAGCGGCCGAGGAGGCGGGCACGCCGCAGGCGCTGGCCCTGCTGCGCATCTTCGCCGCGATTGGCTCCCCGGGCCTGCGGGCCGCCGCCGACCAGGCGGCCGACCGGGTCGCGGCCAACGGGGTAGCCGAGCAGCCGTGGGTCGCGGGCCTGGGCCTGCCCGCGGTCGGGGACTGCTGGCACTACGGCGACGTCGGCGGCCGCCAGGAGTCGGTCACGGTCAGCTTCGCCTACGGTGACAAGGCGCACGCGCTGTCGGTGCTGATCGATCACGGGCGGCGGGGCAAGATCAAGGACGTCTGGGTCGGCGACGCCACTGGCCTGCTCGACAAGACGTACCTGGCGGCCGAGGCGGACCCGCTCGTCGTCTTCGAGCGCCTCGGCCCGGCCGAGGCCCACCGCCGCCTGGAGCAGGCGATCAGCGCGGGCGAGAGCCCGGACAAGCCCGACCAGCGCGAGGCGGTGGCCGCGCACCGGGCGCTGCTCTACGCCCGGATGAACCTGCTCGCGGTCGAGTCCGCCATATCTCCCGGAAAAACAGGGTCCCCCGGAGATGCGGGTGAGCCGGGGGAGTAGCCCCCGGCTCCTTGCTGAGCAGCTAGTCGCGCTTCTTCGGCAGCGCCAGGACCCGGCTCACGGTGTCAGCCGCCTGGCCGAGGTCGTCCACGTGGCCAATCCGCTCGGCCCAGGACCACCAGAACCACCACATGCCGTCCGAGCACAGGCCGGCGTAGACGTTCTCCTCCAGAGCCCGCGCCCTCGGGTTGGTCACGTAGAGGCTCGGTACCCGACCCGGCGGCGCCATGACCCACGCCTCCAGGCCGCGGTGCCCTAGCTCTTCGCCCAGCTTCTCGAGGTAAACAGACTCCACCGTTATCACCAACGTAACTGTGAGTATCTTGTATGACGCGCCGCGTATGCCGGCTAGGTACAGCGTTCCCGCCGGCGTCTGCGGGATGCGTCGAGGTGTTGGCCCGATCGGGCAACGTGACTCCCCCTATGGTACGTAACGAAGGTCACTGGGGAGTGGTTCCGCGTACAAAACGATCAATCTGGACACGGCCCGGGTAAGCGCCACGTACAGCCGCCGCAGCCCGTGCGCCTCGCCGGCCGCGATCCGGCCCGGCTCGACCAGCACGACATGGTCGAACTCAAGGCCCTTGGCCAGCGTGACCGGCACGACCGCCAGCCGCCCGCCGGACGGGTCCTCGTCTTCGGCTTCCCCCAGTACCCCGAACTCCAGGCCGGCCGTCCGCAGCGCCCGCGAGACCTCCTGGACCTGGGCATCCGCGCAGATGACCGCGACCGAGCCTGGTTCCGTGAGAAACGATTCGCAGCCCTGAGCCAATCGTGGCCCCAGTTCGCCGGCCGCGACGGGGATGACCGACAGCGCGGCCGGGTCGGCCCGCAGCGAGGAGGCCGGCCGCAGGCCGGGCGCGATCACCGGCAGGAGCTGCGACGCGAAGTCGAGGATCTGGCGGGGCACGCGGTAGCCGGTGTCGAGCTCGCGGACGGCGGCGGCCGGCTTGCCCAGGTGGCCCAGCAGTTCCTCCCACGACCGGGCCGACCAGGGCGTGGTCCCCTGGGCGATGTCGCCCAAGACGGTCGCCGCCCCGGTCGTGCAGCGCCGCCCGAGCGCCCGGATCTCCATCGGCGACAGGTCCTGCGCCTCGTCCACGACAACGTGGGCCAGGCTGGCCGTCCGCTCGATCAGGTCGGCCGCCTCGTCCAGCAGGGCCAGGTCAGCCCGCGACCACTTGGCCGAGCCGGGCCCGCGCGGGGCGGGCGACCAGGCGATCGCCGCCTGCTCGGCCTCGGACAAGATCCCGCTCGCGGCCGCCGCCAGCGCCTGCGGCGCGGACAGGAGCCCGAACACCAGCCGCTTGGGGTCGACCTTCGGCCACACCTCGTCCACGCAGGCCCGCACGGCCGGGGTCCGCCGGACTGCGTCGTGGGTCCGGTCGTCGCAGGTCTCGCCGGCCGACTCCATCTGGGTGAGGATGACGTGCGCGATCCGGTGCCCGAGCAGCTCCCGCCCGGCCCCGTAGCGCAGCCCGCGCCCTTGCAGCTCCAGCGCGAGGTCGGTCAGCTCGTAGCCGGGCACCCGCCACCGCCGCGAGCCGCGGGCGACGACGAGGGGGGCCGACGGCTTGCGGAGCGATCCCCACAGCGCCCGCCGGAGCACTTCCGCCATCCGCGGGTCGCCCTTGACCAGGGCCGCCTCGTCGCTGTCGGTCGCCTTGACCGGGACCGAGGCCAGCAGCCCGGGGACCGTCGTCTGCTTCACGTCGAGCTCGCCCAGGGCGGGCAGCACGTTGCGGATATAGGAAAGGAAGGCCGGGTTGGGCCCGACGACCATGACGCCCCGCCGCGTCACCTGCTCCTTGTGCGCGTAGAGGAGGTAGGCGATCCGGTGCAGGCCGACGGCGGTCTTCCCCGTCCCGGGTGCCCCCTGCACGCACACGGTCATCGTCGCGTCCGCCCGCACGATGTCGTCCTGCTCGGGCTGGATGGTGGCGACGATGTCGCGCATGGGCCCCGAGCGGGGCCGTTCGATCTCGGCCACCAGCAGGCTCGATGGCCTTGCCTCTTCTTCACGGGCCCGGTCTCGGCCGCTACCGTCCGCCGCGAGCGGGCCGCTCTCGAACGCCTCGTCCTCGTAGGCCGTGAGCTCGCCGCCGGCGAACCCGAACCGGCGACGGCGCCGGAGCCCCATCGGCTCGGCCGTGCTGGCCCGGTAGAACGGGCGGCTGACCGGCGCCCGCCAGTCGATGACGACCGGGGTGCCCTCGGGGTCGGCGACGTGCCGCCGCCCGATGTGCAGCTCCAGCCCGTCGAGGTCCTTCTCGCTGGTGCCCGCCAGCTCCGCCCCGGCCCGTTCCTGGTCCCAGGGGGCGTGCTCGTAGTCCAGCCGCCCGAAGAACAGCGGCGCGTCGGGCAGGTCCTTCAGCGCCTCGGCCCGCCGGTGCAGGTCGGCCTTGAGGAACTCCAGCGACACCGGGTCCCCGGCCAGCGGGTTGACCGCCATCTCCAGGACGTTCTCCCGCATGCGGCGCAGGAACTCGCGCGACTGGACCAGGTGCGCCCGCTCGGCGCGGACGACGGGATCAGCGGGCTTGGCGATTTCGGGGTTGGCTTTGGTCGCGGTCTTGGTGTCGGTTTTGGTCTCGGTTTTTGTTTTGGTGTCGGTTTTGGTCTTGGCGGCGGTGTCGGGGTCGGGGTCGGCGGTATCAGGAGGCATGCCAAAGGCCCTTCCGTGCGCGTCAGGGGAAGCTCAGGAACTTACCACCGCGCCCGCCCGGCCGTCATCTCGATTTCCCGCCCCGCCGGCTGCCACTCCGCCAGCCGGCGCCGTACCCGCATCTGATAACAGCAAGATATGGAGGGTTGCCGCCCTGATTGCCGTCGGTTTGCTTCACATGTGGTTCCAATCGACGGCAGTTCTCTCGCTGGTTCTGATAACAGCAAGAAGAGTGGGCAGATCGCGGGTGACTGTTGTTCTGGTGCTCCGTTGCCGCGCTGGTTGGCGGCTGCCAACCCCGCTGCCTGGCGGAATAAAGGCCCGGGCAGCTGCGTATACCTTGGGCCGTTGCGTCGTGGCGGCTACAGCGGGGCCGCGACGGAATAGGCTTAGCGCAAGCCACGTAGCCGAGGCTGGTCGGCTCAGGACGGCTCACCCTGCGGGCAGGCCGGCGCGGATGGGGCGCCCGGGCCGCCGGAGCGCAGGCGGGTGAGCCCCGTGGGTTCCACCAGGCCCGGCCGTCCCTGCGGTCAGCGGGTGTTTCTCGCCTACCCGGCGCCCGCCGTGCGGTGTCGATAGTCTGGACCTGCGGAGATAACAACCTTGCCGGAAGGCGAGGCAGAAAGAGGAGGACGCAAATGCCCGGTGGCATTCGCCCCGCCGCCGGCCCGGTGGACGACAAGCGCCTGGCTGGCATCATCCGGCCGGTCGTGGTCGCCGCCGGGATGGACCTGGAGGCCATACGCGTCTCCATGGCCGGCAAGCGCCGCCTGCTGCGCATCGTGGTCGACAGCGACGACGGGGTGACCCTCGACGGCACGGCCGAGGTGAGCCACGAGATCTCCGCCCTGCTCGACGCGGCCAGCGCGATGGGCGAGGTTCCCTACACGCTGGAGGTCTCCTCGCCTGGCGTGGACCGGCCGCTGACCGAGTCCCGGCACTGGCGCCGGGCGCGGCGGCGGCTGGTGAAGGTAAAGGTCGCCGGCGAGGGGTCCCTGGTGGGCCGGGTGCTGGCGGCCGACGACGACTCAGTGACCCTGGACGTGGACGGGACCCGGCGTGACCTGCGGCTCGACACGCTGGGGGCCGGAACGGTCCAGGTGGAGTTCGGGCCGCTCCCTGACATTGATGATGATGAGCTTGGGGATGACGAGCTTGACGGCGAAGAGCTCGCCGGCGGCGAGCTTGACGAAGACGAGCTCGCCGAGGGCCGCAATGACGCGGGCCGAAACGACGAAGTAGAGCTTGGAGCTGGCGGCGATGGACATTGACCTGAGCGTGCTGCGCAGTCTCGAGAGCGAGAAGGACATCTCGCAGGAAACGGCCATTAAGGCGATCGAGGATGCGCTGCTGATGGCGTACCAGAAGATCGAGGGGGCCAGCCCCGCCGCCCGCGTCGAGGTGAACCGGAGCTCCGGGCATGTCACGGTCTGGGCGCGGGAGACCGGCCCCGACGGCACGACGCAGCGCGAGTACGACGACACCCCGGCCGGGTTCGGCCGGATCGCGGCGACGACCGCCCGCCAGGTGATCCTGCAGCGGCTGCGCGACGTCGAGGACGAGATGACGTTCGGCGAGTACGCCGGGCACGAGGGCGACATCGTCGCGGGCGTGATCCAGCAGGGCAAGGACCCGCGCACCGTGCTGGTCGACCTGGGCAAGATCGAGGCCGTGCTGCCGCCCGCCGAGCAGGTGCCGACCGAGAAGTACGTCCACGGCGAGCGCATCCGCTGCTACGTCTGGCGCGTCCGCAAGGGGCACCGGGGGCCGTCCGTGACGCTGTCGCGGACCCACCCCGACCTCGTCCGCAAGCTGTTCGCGCTGGAGGTGCCGGAGATCGCCAGCGGCGCGGTGGAGATCGTCAAGATCGCCCGCGAGGCCGGCCACCGGACCAAGATCGCCGTGCAGTCCCGCCAGCAGGGCGTCAACGCCAAGGGCGCGTGCATCGGCCCGGTCGGCAGCCGGGTCCGCAACGTGATGGCCGAACTGCACGGGGAGAAGATCGACATCGTTGACTTCTCCGACGACGCGGCCGAGTTCGTCGCCAATGCCCTGTCCCCGGCCCGGGTCACCCGGGTGGACGTGGTTGACGCGACCGCCCTGGAGGCCCGGGTCATCGTGCCCGACTACCAGTTGTCGCTGGCGATCGGCAAGGAAGGGCAGAACGCCCGGCTCGCGGCCCGGCTCACCGGCTGGCGGATCGACATCCGCTCGGACGCGGCCGAGGCCATGTCCGACGGTGGCGCGCCGGCCGCCGCCGGCAGCGAGAGCGCGCCCGCCGAGGCGACGCCGGGGTCCTAGCGGCCCCGCAGCCAAGCCCCCGCTGGGAAGCACTGGATTCCTAACGGTAGACTAACGCCTGGAATGACCGCGAGATCTGAGCAGTTGCATGCAGCAGGGGACTTCCCCGTGCGTACGTGCGTTGGCTGCAGGGAGCGCGCGGTGAAGTCCAGCCTGCTTCGACTGGTGGTATCCGGGGATGATGTCGTCCCCGATCGTCAGGCGAGGCTCCCGGGTCGCGGCGCATACCTGCACCCAAGCCTGGAATGCCTGGAGAAGGCACAGCGGCGTCGAGCACTGCCGCGCGCACTGCGCGTGACGGGGCCGCTCGATGTCGGTGCGCTGGCGGCTTACCTTTCGGGGACGGCCACCCGGGCATAACATGACTTGCGGCGTAGGACGCTAGACCCGCCTCGCGGGGCTGTGAGGCCCCGCCTGGCGGCGGCGAACTGAACGTGACCAAAACCTGTACGGAAAGCAGGTCGAGAAGCGATGAGCGCTCGATGAGCACCAGGCGATGAACGGCGCGAACTGACGCCGACCCGGAGCATGCCCTGCCCCGGATCGGCTGATGGCGATCCGGTGGATGGCCCGCGGGAGCGGGCGAGCAGAGGAGCATAGTGGCGAAGGTCCGGGTTTACGAGCTCGCTAAGGAGTTCGGCGTAGAGAGCAAGGCCGTAATGGCTGAGCTTGAGAAGATGGGTGAGTTCGTACGTTCGGCGTCCTCGACGATTGAGGCGCCTGTAGTTCGCAGGCTCAAGGAGCAGTTCTCCGGCGGCTCCAAGCGTGGCGGCGGTTCCGGCTCGGGCGGTGGCCCGGCGGCCGGCGACGTGCGCCCCGGGCCGCCGCCTGGCCGTCGCGACCAGCCTGGCCGCGACCACAACGGACGTGAGCAGGGCTTCCGCGACCGCGGGCCGCGCCCCGGGCCGGGAGCAGGCGCCTCCGGCAACGGGTCGCCGTCCCCGGCGGCGGCCGCGCCCGGGCCGCGCCCGGCC
>DATBEM010000199.1:0-9241 GCA_036276115.1 Trebonia sp. | reverse complement strand
CGACTGGGTTGATAGGCCGGAAGTGGAAGCGCCGCGAGGCGCGGAGCTGACCGGTACTAATAGGCCGAGGACTTAGCTCACACTACTTCGTCCCCCTCCGGGGGGACTCGCGTCCACTGTGCAGTTCTGGAGATACGGGCGGGCTTCAGCGGAAGCTCGCTGACCCCCCTGGAATCAGGGGTACATCTCCATAGCGTTTCGGCGGCCATAGCGAAGGGGAAACACCCGGTCCCATCCCGAACCCGGAAGTTAAGCTCTTCAGCGCCGATGGTACTGCAGGGGAGGCCCTGCGGGAGAGTAGGACACCGCCGGATATATTTCCAGAAAAGCCCCTCAGCGCTAACGCGCTGAGGGGCTTTTCTGCGTTTACCCGGGGCCGCCACGCCCCCCGGACCCCCTGGGCGAAACCGGAGCCGGCACTTCGTTGCTAGGGCACGAAGGCGGCGAGGAGGTCGTCGAGGGGAAGCTCGGCCTTTCCCACGGCCTCGTACATGGCGTCCAGGTCGGGGTAACCGCGCTTGCGTCCCTCGCTGTGGGCGGTGCCGTCGGCTTCCAGGTCCAGCAGGTCAATGCCGTGCACGGACAGCGTCTCGGCCAGCTTGACCCGGCCCGCCGTCGCGGCTTGCTCCGATTCCTCCCGGGCGAGCTCGAGGTCCCGCTGGGCGAACCATTGCTGCAAGTGCGCCCGGGCCTGGCCGCTGCGGGCCGCGTCGAGCCACGATTCCGGGGGGTCAGCCGGCGGCCCCATGATGAGCCGTACCACCTGGCCGTGCGCCAGCTGGTTCTCGATCGGCTTGCGGGTGCCGTTGACCAGGATCCCGGTCGTCCGGTTGGCCGCCTCCGGGCTGGTCAGGTAGGCGAAGTCCACCCCCGTGGCGCCGCTCGGCAGCACCACCGGCGAGCCATCGGCCGCGAACACGATGAGCCCGGCCCCGTCCAGGTCGGTCCGCAGGCTCTCCAGGTAGTCCTTCGGGGCCGACAGCGGCTGCCACGCGAGCAGCCGGTCCAGCCACTTCAGGTCGGCGCTGCGGGCCACGTCCGCGCTGACCTGCCCGGTCCGGCCCGCGGCGGCGCGGATGTGCGCGGCTACCCCGTAGTTGGCGACCTGGTCCATCGCCGGGGTGCGGATGATCACGTCGATCGTCTCGCCGTCGTCGGTCAGCAGGGACGTGTGCAGCGCGCTGTACATGTTGTGCTTCGGCATCGCCACGTAGTCCTTGAACCGCGGCGGCAGCGGGCGCCAGCGGGTGTGCAGCGCGCCCAGGGCGATGTAGCAGTCGGTGGCGGGGCCGTCTACCACCACGACCACCCGGGTGGCGTTGCCCGGCCGCAGGGCCCCGTCCACCCCGTGCGGGAAGTCGCGGATCACGGAGTACAGGTGCCGGTCGCGCGCCTCGACTCGCGCCTTGACCTTCGCCCCCGTGAGCACCACCCGCATCTGCGCCATGAGCGGGCTCAGGTAGGCGGCCCGGCCGGGCGCGGTCGCCCGCAGCAGCGACCGGAGCCGCTCGTGCTCCGCGGGCTGGAGCACCGCGAAGACCAGGTCCTCCATCTCGCGCTGGAACGTGTAGAGGCCGAGCCGCCCGGCGAACGGCACCAGCAGCTCCAGGGTCGCGCGGGCGATCCGCACGCGCTTCTCCGGCTTGGGATGGTGGGCCAGCGTGCGCATGTTGTGCACCCGGTCGGCCAGCTTGATCACCAGCACCCGCAGGTCGATGGACGCGGCCATGATCATCTTGCGGAACGTCTCCGCCTCCGCGTGATCGCCCCAGCGCGAGCCGTCCAGCTTGGTGACCCCGTCCACCAGGATGGCCACCTCATGGCCGAACTCGACCCGGACCTGCCCGAGCGGCAGGTCGGTGTCCTCCACGGTGTCGTGCAGCAGCGCGGCGGCCAGCGTCGTGGTGTCCATCCCGATCGCGGCCAGCAGCTCCGCCACCGCCAGCGGATGGGTGATGTAGGGGGCGCCGGACTTGCGCATCTGGCCCCGGTGGTAACGCTCGGCGACCTCGTACGCTTGTAGCAGCAGGCTGGTCTCGGCGCGCGGGAAGATCCGCCGGTGCTCAGCGATCAGCGGCGCGGTGGCGGCCGCGATGTCCCCGTGCGCGCGGGCCGCCCGGTGGCGGGAGACCGCGGACAGCTGGCGGACCAGGTGGTGGGCATGCGCGCTAAGCGCGCCGGTCCCGGCAGGCATTATCCCCCCGTAAACCGATGTTCACTGGATGCGCACAGGGTATCCGGCCGGGCGGACCGCGGCTAGCGGTTCGCGAACTGGTGATGCGTTATTTAATTCCCGGGCTCTCCTGGGGCGCCGCTCTCCGTGGCACTGCCTGCTGCTGCGGCCGTGGCGTCCGGGCGAAGCCGGATGGCGCGGATCAGGAGCTGGGAGACGTCGATGACCTCCAGCGACTGCTTGGCCTGGCCGGCGGCCTTCTTGGCGTTGACGGCGTCGCCGAGCATGACCATGCAGTAGGGGCAGCCGGTGGCGATGGAGTCGGGCTCCAGGGCGAGGGCCTCGTCGATGCGGTTCTCGTTGATCCGGGTGCCGGTGCGCTCCTCGAGCCACATGCGGGCGCCGCCGGCGCCGCAGCAGAAGCCGTTGCCCTTGCAGCGGCGCATCTCCTCGGCCCGGACGCCAGGGACGGACTCGATGACGTGGCGGGGCTGGTCGTAGACCTTGTTGTGGCGGCCGAGGAAGCAGGGGTCGTGGTAGGTGATCTTCTCGTCCACCTCGTTGACCGGCTTGAGGCGGCCTTCCGTCACGAGGTGCGACAGGAGCTGGGTGTGGTGGATGACCTCGTAGTTGCCGCCGAGCTGCGGGTACTCGCGGCTGATGGTGTTGAAGCAGTGCGGGCAGGAGGCGATGACCTTCTTGCCCGACCCGGCCCCGACGCCGGCCTCGTTGAGCGTCTCGACGTTCTGCTGGGCCAGCATCTGGAACACGAACTCGTTGCCCAGCCGCCGGGCGGGGTCGCCGGTGCAGGCCTCGGCCGGGCCGAGCACGGCGAACTTAACGCCGGCCGCGTGCAGGAGCTCGGCGGTCGCCTTGGTGGCCTTCTTGGCCCGGTCCTCCAGCGCCCCGGCGCAGCCGACCCAGTACAGGTACTCGGTGTCGTCGGGGATGGTCCCGTCGATGACGGTGACCTCGAAGTCCAGCTCGCTGATCCAGTCGGCTCGCTTGGACTCGTTCATGCCCCAGGGGTTGCCCTTGCGCTCGAGGTTGTTGAGCATTCCCTGGGCTTCTTGGGGGAAGGCGGACTCGACCAGGACCTGGTGGCGGCGCATGCCGTCGATGTGGTCGATGTGCTCGATGTCGACCGGGCACTCGTTGACGCAGGCGCCGCAGTTCGTGCACGCCCACAGCACCTCCGGGTCGATCACCCCGTTGTCGGCGCTGGTGCCGACCAGCGGCCGGGCGGCCTCGGCGAGCACGTCGGCCGGCAGGGCCGCCCGGGCCTCATCGGAGCCGGCCAGCAGGTAGGGGGCCGTGGCGAAGGCGTGGTCCCTGAGGTCGAGGATGAGCTGCTTGGGCGACAGGGGCTTGTCGGTGGCCCAGGCGGGGCAGCTGGACTGGCAGCGGCCGCACTCGGTGCAGGTGCCCAGGTCCAGCAGGCCCTTCCAGGAGAAGTCCCCGATCTTCCCCAGCCCGAACACGTCGGTGTCGGGGTCGGCCTCCTCGAAGTCGATGACCTTGCCGCCGGAGCGCATCGGCTCCAGCGGCCCCAGGGCATCGGGACGCCGGGAGAACATGACGTTCAGCGGGGCCAGGCCGATGTGCAGGTGCTTGGAGTAGGCGACGACGACCAGGAACGCCATGATGACCCCGAGCTGGGCCAGGATGAACACGGCCTCCAGCACGCTGTTGACGCCGTAGCCGAGCGGGTGCAGCGCCTTGCCGACTAGCCAGGAGGCGAACGGCCAGGCCCCGTCGCGGGCGTAGGGGAACACGCCGGTGTTCTCCTGGGCGCCCCGGTAGATGAGCAGGGTCGCGATGACGAGGAAGATCATGCCGAGCACGACCCATGCGGCCCGGGTGTGGGAGCCGAAGAACCGCGACCGGCGCCCGGCCCGGTGCGGGTCGTTGCGCAGCCGGATGATGGTGAACACGATGATCCCGGCCAGCACCCCGGTCGCGAACAGGTCCTCGATGAACCCCAGCGCGGCCGACTGCCCGATCCCCGGGATCGAGAACGTCCGCTGGAACAGCGCCCCGTAGGCCTCGATGATCGTCAGCAGCAGCACGAGGAAGCCCCAGAACGTCGCCGCGTGAGCCGCCCCCGGTACCGACCACTTCAGCAGCTTCCGCTGCCCGACCACCTCCGCCAGCTGCGTCCGGATCTCGGTCCCGACGTGCTCGCGGGCGTACTGGACCCGCTCGGGGGCGGGCTGGCCGGAGAAGGCCAGCCGCTGCAGCCACCACAGCCGGCGCCCCGCGATCGCGATCGCGGCCACGGTCAAGACCAGGCCGATGACCATCCGCACGATCATCTGACGACCACCTTCGTGTTGGTACTGGGCTCACGAGTTATGTTACTAGCCGGTAACCGCTGGCGGGCGGCCTGGCCGGGTGACCCAGGCACTGTAGCCTTAAAACACCACAGCAGGACAGTGGGGCAATCCCCGCTGGCGGAACCGCTGACACCCCGGAGGGCTGCCCGGTGAGCTCGGATGGTTTCCCCCAGGCCGCTGCCGGCCTGGTCCCCGGCCCGGCGCTGCTGTTCTGCCCGGCCGACCGGCCCGATCGCTACGGCAAGGCCATCGCCGCCGCCGACGGGGTGATCCTCGACCTGGAGGACGGAGTCGGCGCGGCGGCCAAGGACGCGGCCCGGGCGGCGCTGCTCGCCCACCCGCAAGATCCCGCCCGCGTCATCGTCCGCGTCAACGCCGTCGGCAGCCCCGAGTTCGACGCCGACATCGCGGCGCTCTGCCAGACCGCCTACCGGCTGGTCATGATCCCCAAGTGCGAGGGCCGCCCGCAGCTGGAAGCGGTCGCCGCCCTCGGCGACTGGGGCGTCATCGCCCTGGTCGAGACGCCGCTGGGCGTCCTGCGGGCCGAGGAGATCGCGGCCGCCGCCAACGTGCTGGCGCTGTTCTGGGGGGCCGAGGACCTCATCGCGGCGATGCGCGGCCGCACCAGCCGCCACGCCGACGGCCGCTACCGGGCGGTGGCGCTGCACGCCCGGTCGGTGACCCTGCTCGCCGCGACCGCGCACGGCAAGCTCGCGGTCGACGCGATCTACGCGGGCATCGGCGACCTGGACGGCCTCGCGGCCGAGGCCGAGGACGCCGCCGCCTCCGGCTTCGCCCGCAAGGCGCTCATCCACCCGAGCCACGTCCCGGTCGTCCGGGCGGCCTTCCGGGCCGGCGACACGCAAGTCGCCTGGGCCCGCCGCGTCCTGGACGCGGCCCGCGCGGGCGAGGCCGACGGCGGCGCGATCCGCCTCGACGGCCAGATGATCGACGCCCCCCTGATCCGCCAGGCCGAGGCCATCCTCGCCTCAGTCCGCAACCCGGCCTGATAACAGCAAGATGGTTGGGTCGCTGCGCGGTCATGCGGCGTCCTGGCGGCGGGACTGCCGTTGATTGGGCGCACATGTGGAGCGAATCGACGGCAGTTCCCGGCTTGGATCTGATAACAGCAAGAGGAGGGTGCCTGGTTTCCGGTCTCTTTCACGGAACCGGGCGCCGCGTATCCGGTTGGCCCGCGGCCGGAGCCTTAGCAGCCGAGGGCGCGGAAGCGGGCGTGGCGGGCGGCCGCGCGGGTGGCGGCATCCAGGGGGAGCAGGCCGGCCAGGGCGTCGCGGAGCGCGGCGGCCAGCGCGGCGCTCAACTCGGCCGGGTCAGCGGTGCTGACCACCCGGTCGACCAGCCCGGCCGCTGCCAGGTCAGCGGCCCGGATGCCCTGCGCGCGGGCGAGGTCGGCGGCGTGGGCGGTGTCGCGGTGGACGATCGCGCTGGCGCCCTCGGGGGCCAATGGGGCGAGCCAGGCGTGCCCGGCCGCGATCACCCGGTCGGCGGCCAGCAGGGCCAGCGCGCCGCCGCCGGTCCCCTGGCCCAGCAGCACCGCCACCGTCGGCGAGTCCAGCGTGATCATGTCCTCCAGGCAGCGGGCGACCTGCCCGGCGATCCCCGCCTCCTCGGCCGCGACCGACAGTTCCGCCCCGGGCGTGTCGATCACGGTCACCAGCGGCAGCCCGAGCCCGCCCGCCAGCTCGATGCCCCGGCGGGCGAGCCGCAGCCCGGCCACGCCCAGCGGCGCGTCGTGCGCCTGCCAGGCGAGCACCACCTGGCCTGCTTCAGCGAGGCTCGCGGCCCGTCCCGGGATCCGGCCCACCGCCAGGCTCAGCCCGCCCGCCGCGGCCACCATCGCCACGTCGCGCGCCGCCGCCGCGACCAGGCCAGCCCCGCGCGGGTAGTCCCGCCCCCTGGTCCGGCAAACGGCCTCCCAGGCACCCGCCTCCTGCCGTCGGCCTTGCCCGTCCCGGCCATCCCCCCGGTCTCTCGCTCCCCGGCCGCCTGCCTCGCCCCCATTGGCCGCCGGGCCGGGCATGCCCGGGTCCCGTTGAGAGGGAAGAACGGGAGCGAGGGCCTGCAGGACGGCCGCCAGGCGGGCCGGGAGGTCCGCCGGCGGGACGACGGCGTCGATGAGGCCGTGGGCGTGCAGGTGCTCGGCCACCTGGACCCCGGCCGGGAACGGGCGGCCGGTCAGCGCCTCGCCGACCCGCGGGCCGAGGAAGCCGATGAGCGCGCCCGGCTCGGCCAGGGTGAGGTGGCCCAGGCTGGCCCACGAGGCGAGCACGCCCCCGGTCACGGGATGGCGCAGGTAGACGACGTACGGCAGGCCGGCCGCCTTGTGCCGGGTGACGGCGGCGGTGACCTTGAGCATCTGCAGGAACGCGGCCGTGCCCTCCTGCATGCGCGTCCCGCCGGAGGCGGGCAGCGCGATGAGCGGCCGCCGCTCGCCGGTGGCCCGCTCGACCGCGCGGGCCAGGCGCTCGCCCGCGACAAGGCCGATCGAGCCGCCGCGGAAGCCGAAGTCGCTCGCGACGACGGCCACCGGGCGGGCGCCGATGGTGCCCGCGCCGGTGATGACGGACTCGGGAGAGCCGTCGTCCCAGCGCCGGAAGCTGCCCGCGTCGAGCAGGCCGGCCAGGAGGTTGTTCACCACAGTTCACTGATTCCCGCCGGTACGAGCCTGGAAAAGTGAATCGCCGTACACTAGCGTGGCAGGGTTAGCTCACGGATCGGCAACGTCGGCGAAAGGTGGCTCATGCCCGTACTGACGTCCAGCCTCAACCCGGCGGACGAGGCTTACCAGGAGAACCGGCGCGCCCAGCTCGCCGCGCTGGCCACGCTGGACGAGCAGCTGGACATCGTCCGGGCGGGCGGCGGCGAGCGGTACGCCCGGCGGCACCACGACCGGGGCAAGCTGCTGGCCCGCGAGCGGCTGGAGCTGCTGCTGGACCGGGACTCCCCGTTCCTGGAGTTCTCCGCGCTGGCCGCCTGGGGCACCTCGTTCACGGTCGGCGCGTCGATCCTGACCGGCGTCGGGGTCGTGTCCGGAGCGGAGTGCCTCATCATCGCGCACGACCCGACGGTGCGGGGCGGGACGATGAACCTCTACACGCTGAAGAAGAACCTGCGGGCGCTGGACATCGCCCGCGAGAACCGGCTGCCGGTCATCAACCTGGTCGAGTCGGGCGGGGCGGACCTGCCGACCCAGTCGGACCTGTTCGTGGACGCGGGCCGGATCTTCCGCAAGCTGACGGAGCTGTCGGCGGCCGGCATCCCGACGATCTCCCTCGTCTTCGGCAACGCGACCGCGGGCGGCGCCTACGTGCCCGGCATGAGCGACTACGCCGTCCTCGTCGACGGCGGGGCGAAGGTCTTCCTCGGCGGCCCGCCGCTGGTCAAGATGGCAACTGGCGAGGACGCGGACGACGAGGAGCTCGGCGGGGCCCGGATGCACAACGACGTGTCCGGCCTCGGCGATCACTTCGCGGTCGATGAGCTCGACGCGATCCGCCTCGGGCGGCAGATCGTCGCCGACCTGTCCTGGCGCAAGCTCGGGCGCGGCCCGGACCAGGCGCCCCGCGACCCGCTGTACGACCCGGAGGAACTGCTCGGCCTGACCCCGCAGGACTTCCGGGTGCCGGTCGACCCGCGCGAGCTCCTCGCCCGGGTGGTGGACGGCTCGGAGCTGTCGGAGTACAAGCCGCGCTACGGCACCTCGCTGCTGACCGGCTGGGCGCACGTGCACGGCTACCCGGTCGGGGTGCTCGCCAACCACCGGGGCGTGCTGTTCAGCGAGGAGGCGAAGAAGGCGACGGAGTTCATCCTGCTCGCCAACCAGTCCGACATGCCGCTGGTCTTCCTCCAGAACACCACCGGCTACATGGTCGGCACCGCCTACGAGCAGGGCGGCATCATCAAGGACGGCGCCAAGATGGTCAACGTGGTCGCCAACAGCGACGTGCCGCACGTGACGATCAACCTCGGGGCGTCGTTCGGGGCCGGGAACTACGGCATGTCCGGGCGGGCCTTCGACCCGCGGTTCATGTTCGCCTGGGTCAGTGCCCGGCTCGCGGTGATGGGCGCGACCCAGCTGGCCGGGGTGCTGTCGATCGTCGGCCGGCAGTCGGCGCTGTCGACCGGGCGGCCATTCGACGAGGCGGCCGACGAGGTCCGCCGCCGCGAGGTCGAGGCCCAGATCGAGCGGGAGTCGCATTCGTTCTTCATCAGCGGGAAGCTCTACGACGACGGCGTGATCGACCCGCGGGACACGCGGTCGGTGCTCGGCATGTCGCTGTCGGCGGTGCACTCCGCCCCGGTCTCGGGACGCCGGGGCTTCGGCGTCTTCCGGATGTAGGGAGCAGGCTTCCATGGCTGTCATTCGCAAGCTGCTCATCGCCAACCGCGGCGAGATCGCGTCCCGCGTGATCCGCACCGCCCGGTCGCTGGACATCGCCACCGTGGCGGTGTTCTCCGCCCCTGACGCGGCCGCGCCCTACGTCGGTGAGGCCGATGAGGCCGTCGCCCTGCCCGGCGCGACCGCCGAGGAGACCTACCTGCGGCCCGACCTGCTCGTCCGGGCGGCCCAGGCGGCCGGGGCGGACGCCGTCCACCCCGGCTACGGCTTCCTGTCGGAGAACGCCGGGTTCGCCGAGGCCTGCTTCGACGCCGGGCTCACGTTCGTCGGGCCGCCCGCCGCCGCGATCCGGGCGATGGGCTCTAAGACCTC
>DATBEM010000198.1:0-33743 GCA_036276115.1 Trebonia sp. | reverse complement strand
GCGCCTGGGCAAGCAGGAAGCGGCCCTCACCCAGCAAGACGTCCTCACCGCCGCCATTCTCCATCCGGACCGGCTGCTCGACATCGTCCACAACTACGTGACGTTCATGGCGGCTGACAGCGGCACGACCATCAAGGCGGTGCCGCGCTACCAGCAGTTCCGCGCGGTGAGCAGGGCCGTCGAGCGGCTCGCGAGCGGGGCGACCAGGGCGCAGAGCGCCGATGGCAGGGACCACCGGGGCGGCGTCGTCTGGCACACCCAGGGGTCCGGCAAGAGCCTCACGATGAGCTTCCTCGTCCGCAAGCTGCGCACTGTCCCGGGCCTGCGGAAGGCCAAGGTCGTCGTCGTCACCGACCGAACCCAGCTCCAGGATCAGCTCAGCGCCACGATGGAGCTGTCCGGCGAGAAGGTCAACACCGCGAAGCGGATCAGCCAGGCCCGTGGCTACCTATCCCAGCATGGGCCGGGCATCGTCTTCGTGATGATCCAGAAGCAGCAAGACGAGGATCGCAAGGCCAAGGGCAAGCTGGCCGACGACATCGCCGAGGGCGGCCCGTCGCTGCCTGAGCAGCTGAACGCCGATGAGTCCATCGTCATCCTCATCGACGAGGCGCACCGGTCGCATGGCTCGGCCCTGCATGCTCACCTGATGGCCGCCCTGCCGAACTGCGCGCGGATCGGCTTCACCGGCACCCCCATCCTGATGGGGAAGAAGCAGCGGACGACCGACATCTTCGGCACCTACATCGACATGTACCGGCTCGCCGACGCTGAGAAAGACAAGGCCGTCGTCCCGATCATGTACCAGGGTCGCGCCGTGAAGGGCGCGGTCAAGGACGGCCGGGACATGGACGAGGTCTTCGAGGACATGCTTGCCGAGCACACCGCCGAGGAGATGGAGCTGATCAAGCGCCGCTACGCCACCAGTGGCGATGTCCTGGAGGCCGAAGAGCTTATCGCGGCCAAGGCGCGCAACATGCTGCGGCACTACGTCGAGACCGTCTTGCCCAACGGGTTCAAGGCGCAACTGGTCGCGCACAGCCGCCGCGCCACGTTGCGCTACCGCACGGCGCTCCGAGACGCCCGGGAAGAGCTCGTCGGCCAAGTCGAGCGACTTCCTGAGGCAACCCGGCACGCGAACCTGGAGGACATCCGCAATCGCCGCACGAGGTACCTCGTCACCGCCGCCCGGCACCTGGACCTGATCAAGGCCATGGACTTCGTCCCCGTCATCTCGGTCGGCAGCCAGAACGACGAGCAGGACTACGAGCCCTGGACCGATCCCGACAAGCAGCGCCTGGTCATCGACGCCTTCACTGGGCCGTTCCCGAGCCAGCCCGCGTTCCTCATCGTTAAGTCGATGCTCCTCACCGGCTTCGACGCGCCCGTTGAGCAGGTGCTCTACCTCGACCGGCCCATGCAGGGCGCGGAACTGCTCCAGGCCATCGCCCGCGTGAACCGGCCCGCGACCGGCGCGGCCGGCCCCAAGCGCTGCGGTTACGTCATCGACTACGTGGGCGTCACCCGGCACCTGACGGCAGCGCTGAAGGAGTACGCGGCCGAGGACGTGGACGACACGCTCAAGGACCTGAGCAGCCAGGTCGCAAGCCTGGAACCACTCCAGCGGCGCGTGATCATGGTCTTCACCGACAATGGCGCGATGCCCGGTGACGGGGCCGAGGCCAAGGAGGACTGCGTCCAGCTTCTCGCCGACGGTCAGGTCAGGGTCCGGTTCGAGACCGAGCTAGAAGCGCTCCTGTCCACCATCGACACTGTCTTGCCGATGCCGGAAGCCCTGCCGTACCTGGCCAGGGCGCGGCTCTTCGCCGAGATCGCCAGGCTTGCCCGCCGTCGCTACCGGGAAGACGGCGGCTTCGATCCGAGCCTCTACGGCGAGAAGGTCCGCGAGTTGATCGACGAGCACATGACGTCCCTTGGCGTGGACAACATGCTGCCGCCGGTCTCCATCACCGACCCCGACTACGCCGCCCGGGTCGGCAAGCTCAGCCCTCGCGCCCGTGCCTCGGAGATGGAGCACGCCATCCGGCACCACATCTCCGTCCACGTGGACGAGGACCCCACCCGCTACCGCCGGCTGTCCGAGCGGCTGGAGCAGATCCTCGCCGACCACGCGGGCAACTGGGAGCAGCAGGTTCTCGCCCTGAGCGACCTGCTGGACGACGTGACGGCCGACGATGCCGAGCGTCCGGCCGACGGGGGCCCCGCGCTCTCCCCAGTCGAGTCAGCGCTGTACCGGCTGCTGGCCGAGGAGACGGCCGACGATGGTGTCATCACCGCGGACCGTGGCCAGCAACTCGGGGACTTCTGCCGCCGGCTGCACAAAATGGCCGTCCGCCAGACCACGCGGATGGACTTCTGGCGGCACCCGGTCGACCAAGACGACTTCGTCAAGGACATCACGGTCGAGCTGATCGTCGGTGACATCTGGCACCCGAACGAGGCCGCGCCCCTGGCGGACAAGCTCTTCGAGATCATCAAGGCCAACCGGAACCGCCTCCGCGTAACCTAGTCCGGGGGTCGACCCGCGTCGACTGCTGCTCTCGGCTAGGGTAGGGCTCATGGAGCCCGGCCCGCTGCGCGTTGGTGACCTGGATATTCACGTCACCGTGAGCGCGACGCGGCGCACGGTGGGACTAACTGTCGAGCGCGATGCCACCGTAACCGCGGTGGTGCCGCTCGCGCTAGACGCGGGCAAGCTGGCCCGGGTCGTCGCCGCCAAGGGGCCATGGCTGCACGCGAAGCTGCGGGAACGGGCCGAGGCCGGGCCGCCCCGGCGACCCCGCGAGTACGTGAGCGGTGAGGGCTTTCCCTACCTTGGCCGGAGCTACCGCTTGCTGCTCGTGGGCGACGCCCCGCAGCCCGTCCTGCTCGTAAGGGGACGGCTCCAGCTCCGGCGCGACAGCGCGGATGACGCCGCCCGGCACCTCGTCCGCTGGTACCAGAAGGTCGGGCGATCGTGGCTGCACAAGCGAATCGGCCCGTGGGCGCAGCGGATGAGCACGCGGGTGACCGAGCTGCGGGTGCTGCCGCTCGGCTACCGCTGGGGGTCATGCAGCCCCGATGGGAAGGTCAGCGTGCACTGGGCGACCATGCAGCTCACTCCCGACCTGATCGACTACGTGCTCGTCCATGAGCTGGCGCACGTCCGGCACCCCGACCACGGCGCGGAGTTCTGGCGGGCGGTCGACCGCGCCATGCCGGGCTGGGAGGCTCGGCGCGCTCGCCTCAAGCAGGCCGGGCCCGGCCTCTGGCTGCCTGGCTCGAACTGACCAGCCTGGCCGAGTTCAGGCCAGCAGGCCGGCGATGGCGCGCTGCCAGTTCGCGTCGTGCGGGACCTGGGCGATGAGCGAGTGGGCGAGGAGCGACGCGGGCGGGTCCTGGCGCACGGCGGCGGCCAGCCCTTTCGTCGTCGCCGCGTGGATCGCCTCCGCCTGGAAGCCGGTGTCGTCCAGCGCCCGGTTCACCACCGACCGGGCATCGCCGTCGGCCTCGTACACGTACGTCGCCGGCTCGGGCAGGTTGAGGACCGTGTAGGCGACCCGGCCCCGGGATGAGGCGAACAGCGCGAACGCCAGCACCGTCGGCTCGGTGCCGGACGCCGACAGCGCGGCCAGGTCCTGGGTCTCGGGCGTGAGCACGCCGCGCCGCATGTCGGGGCGGTTGACCATGGTGTGGCCGGGGCCGGCCGGGTTCTGGTACATCACGCCTCCGAGCGCGCCGTACGCCCAGTGGTCGCCGTACCCGCCGCCGAAGCCGCCGTACCCGCCGCCGAACGGGCCGCCGTAGCCGCCGCCCCGGAAGCCGAAGCCGCCGCCGGGGCCGCCATACCCCGGGCCGCCGTACCCGCCGGGACCGTAGCCGGGGCCGCCGAAGCCACCCGGGCCGTACCCGCCGCCGCCGTAACCGGGGCCGCCGTAACCGCCACCGTACCCGGGAGCGCCGTAGCCGCCGCCATACCCGCCGCCGTAGCCGCCGGGGCCGGCCATCATGCCGGGCATGTTGCCCTGGGCCTCATGCTCTCCGATGTGCGGCGTGACCGCCGGGTCGCGCCACGGGGTGACGCCGACCGCCGCCCGGCGGACCGACTCGATCTGCTTGAACCCGATCGCCATGTCCACGTGCTGGGCCAGGGCGGCGACGGACGGGTAGCGCTGCGGCTCGGTGGCGACCCGCAGCAGGGTCGCGCTGGCGTCGGGGTGCACCGCGTCGAGCGAGTGGGCGGGCACGGCCACGCCGTCACGGAGCTGGGCGGACACCGAGCGCTGGGCCAGCGGGTCAAGCCCCGGCAGCAGCGACCCGATGAACGCGGCGGTCCGGGTGCGCGCCTCGGCCAGCCGCGTGGTCAGCAGCTCGGCGAGGGCGCCGGTGGCCCGGCCGAGCCGGGAGATGACCAGCGACTCGCCCCCCAGCAGGCCGACGGAGACGGAGTAATCCTGCGCCGCGACCCCGGTCACGAACGAGAAGCCGAACCGCTCGACGGCGGCGTTGGCGACGAGGATGAACGCGTCCTCGAAGACGTGCACCTCGGCCTCGACGCCCCCGATGACGGCCGTGAACGCCTCGGCCTTCCCGACCGCCCCGCTCGCCTCGGCGGCGTCGGCGGCCCGCGCGTCGCGCAGCTCCGCGAGGATCTGCGTGCGCATGCGGCCGAGCTGGCTCAGCTCGATCGTGGTCCCGTCGGCGAGCGTCACCGCGATCACGAGCGACTCGGGCTCGCTGATGGAGGCTACTTTCCCGAAGGGGAGCCGCAGGCTTGCCCCGCCGGACGGCTGGATGTGGAGGGTGCCGTCGGCCACCTCCACATCCCCGCTGCCCGACTCGACCTCACTGCCGTCCGACGACAGGATCCGGTACCGCATGGGGGACGTTAGCCCGCCGGGGTGCCGCACTCGGCGCAGAACCGGGCACCCGTGCTCGGGCTGCCGCAGTTCCCGCAGAACTTCCTCGCCCCCTCGGCGGCGGCCAGCCCGTGCCCGCAGCCCTGGCAGAACTTCCCGCCGCCGCTTTCCTGGCCGCAGCTGGGGCACGTGCCCGTGCCCTGGTCGCGGTAGTTGACGTTCTTGGTCCAGTCGACGCCCTGGATCTTCTGGTTGATCTGGTTGACCTGGGCGGACGCCTGCATGCCGGCGATCTCCTGGTCGAGCTTGGGCGCGCAGGTGACGCACAGCCCGCGCTCGGTGTTCCAGCAGATCTGCTTGCAGGCCCACTGGCCGCAGCGGTGGCACTGCTCGAAGTGCGGCTTCATCTCATCAACGGCCTTGGCGAGCGCCTTGTCGCGCGTCGAGCCGCGCACGTTGCTGCGCAGGTACTGGGCGTCCCAGCCCAGCTCGGACGCCTTCTCCCCGATGGCGCCGCCGATCATGTCACCGCCCATCCGGAGCAGCTTGCCGCCGAACCCGGCCGCGGAGTGCTGGAATGAGGATGAGTAACCGTTTCCGCAGCGACGGCAGAAGAACTCAAACTGGTACCCGTCGTCGGTGCTGCGGTCCTGGTAGTTGTCGGTGAAGAAGACCATGCCGGCCATGGAAGTTTGCCCCTCGTTCTGAACCCTGTAGGGCGAAGGGTAGCAATCGGAAAGCGCGCATAGAAGACCTTCGCCCGAGACTGTGCGATTAGGCGCGTTTCTGGTCGCCCGGGGCCATCCTCTACGACGTGACGTAGTAGGGGTACCCTCGGTTACATGGATGAGCTGCCCCCGTTTAGCTGGTCGCAGGCCCTGACCAACTGGCAGTTCGCGCCGGTCGTGACGGGCGTGACCATAGTGATGGCCGCGCTGTATATATGGGGCATGGCCCGGGTGCAGCGGCGGCACCCGGCCCGGCCGTGGCCGCTGTGGCGGGCGGGCATGTTCCTGCTGGGGCTGCTCGTCGTCGCGTTCGCGACCGAGGGCGGCGTCGGCACCTACGATGACACGCTCTTCTGGGACCACATGATCCAGCACCTCATGCTGCTGATGATCGCCCCGCCGCTGCTGGTGACCGGGCAGCCGGCGACGCTGCTGCTGCACGCGAGCCGCAACCCGCTGCACACCTGGGCCAAGCGGGTGCTGCGGTCCGGGCCGGTGCACGCGATCACCGCGCCCGCCTTCGGCGTGGCCGCCTACGCCGCGACCGTCGTGCTCACCCACCTGACCAGCTTCATGAACGTGGCGGAGAGCAACGACTCCGTCCATGACCTCGAGCACGTGCTGTTCCTGGTCGTGGGCTACATCTACTTCCTGCCGCTGATCGGCAAGGAGCCGATCGGCTGGAAGGTGTCCTACCCGGTCCGGCTGTTCCTGCTGTTCATCGCGATGCCGGTCGACGCGTTCACCGGCGTGATCCTCGGCTCGGAGACCTCGCTGCCGTTCACCGCGTTCTCGGCGCCACGGGGCTGGGGGCCATCCCCGATTGACGACATCCACCTCGGCGGGGCGGTGATGTGGATCGGCGGGGCGGCGATCATGTTCGTCCTGATCCTGACGACCTTCTTCGCCTGGAGCCGGGAGACCCGCCCGACCGGCGGCATGGGCTGGCTGGAGTCGGTGCGCCGCTCGAACCTGGCCACGGTGACCACCGAGGGGCGCCCGGAGCACAGCGGCCCGGCCCCCGCGATCAGCGAGTCGGCCGACCTCGACGCCGACCAGGACTCCCTGGACGCCTACAACGCCTACCTGGCCCGGCTGAACAGTCCCGCTGGCCACGCCGGCCCGCCGGGCGCTGAGTGAGCGGCACCGAGTAAGCGGCGGGGAGCGAGCCGGCCCGGCCCCTGATATGCCCATGGCGGTTATGTCGTGATCGCGACACGCCGGTAGCGGTCTCTACGTCAATCTACGGCTGGCGCTAGAGCCAGTAATAGAGTCCGATCCATGGATCCCGTGCGCAACCCCTACGCCCCCGGTGCCGGGCAGCGGCCCCCCGAGCTGGCCGGCCGGGACCGGGAGATCCGGCAGTTCGAGGTCGTCCTGGAGCGGGTCGCGCGGGCGCGGCCCGAGCGCAGCATGGTCTTGACCGGGCTGCGCGGCGTCGGCAAGACCGTGCTGCTGAACACGTTCCGGTCGATGGCCCTGCAGAAGCTGTGGGGGACCGGCAAGCTGGAGGCCCGGCCCGAGCAGTCGATCCGCCGCCCGGTCGCCAGCGCGCTGCACATGGCGGTGCGCGAGCTCGCGCCCCGGCACCGGGCCCCGGACCCGATCGATGACTTCTACGGCGTCCTCAAGGCGTTCGCGCTGCGCGACCCGCACGCGCCCAAGGGGGCGTCGGCCGCGGCGAACTTCGGCATCGACGTCCCGGCCGCCCGCGGCCGGGCGGACTCCGGCGACCTTGAGGTCGACCTGACCGAGCTGTTCACCGACGCTGCCTCGGTCGCCGCCGACCTGAGCGTGGGAATCGCGCTGTTCGTGGACGAGATGCAGGACATCCCGCCGGTGGACGTGTCCGCGCTGTGCGCCGCCTGCCACGAGCTCTCGCAGGTGGGCGGCCCGCTGATCGTCGTCGGGGCGGGCCTGCCGCACGTCCCCTCGGTGCTGTCGGCGAGCAAGAGCTACTCCGAGCGGCTGTTCCGCTACGCCCGCATCGACCGGCTCGACCGGGAGGCGGCCGACCAGGCGCTGATCGCCCCGGCCGAGCGGGAGGACGTGATCTTCAAGCAGGAGGCGCTGGACGAGCTGTATGCCGCGGCCGACGGGTACCCGTACTTCGTGCAGGCCTACGGCAAGGTGACCTGGGACGTGGCCGCCGCCTCGCCCGTCGCCGCCGCCGACGTGCTGGTGGCCGCCCCCGAGGCCGAGGGGGAGCTCGCGGTCGGCTTCTTCGGCAGCCGCTACGAGCGGGCCACGCCCGCCGAGCGGGAGTACATGCGGGCGATGGCCGCGATCGGCGACGAGCCGGTGCCCACGTCAGCGGTGGCGGAGGAGCTGGGCCGCAAGCCGTCGAGCCTGTCGCCCTCGCGCGACGGCCTGATCAAGAAGGGCCTGATCTACAGCTCCGAGCGCGGCCTCATCGCCTTCACGGTGCCGCACTTCGGCCGGTTCCTGCGCTCCCAGCCGGGCTGACGAGCGGGATAATCGAGAGTATCGAGGTCTCTTGGGATATCCCTAGAGTCACCTAGAAATCAGATATTGGGCAAGCGGCGGCGACTCGGGGCATGCCGCGCGGGCGGCCGGCTCGGCACGAACCGGGGACGGCGCAGCACGGCCGGGTCCGGGCCCGCCGGGGCGAGGGCGGACACGCGCGGGGCGACGTGCGCCAGCGGGTGCACCGGGACCGGCGGGGACGGCAGGCCCGGCGCGGCCACCGTGGGCGCGGCCCGCTCCGGGGCCGTCACCGCCAGCGGGGCCGGGGTGAAGGTCGGGACGGGCCGGGGCGCGGGCACGACGACCGCCGCCAGCGGGGCCGGGACCGCCGGGCGCGACGGCACCCGGACGCCCGCCGAGGCGGGGCTGGCGGCAGTGGCGGCAGCGCGGGCGCGCCCGGCCGGCCACGGGGCGGGGCTGGCGGCAGTGGCGGCAGCGCGGGCGCGCCCGGCTGGCCACGGGGCGGGCAGGCGCTCGACCCGCAGCGTCTCCACCGGCAGCGATTGCGGGCCGAGGCCGCTCGCCGCGGCGACCACCGCCGCGAGCACGGCCGGGCGGCGGGACTGCAGGTAGACGGAGAAGACGACGTCGGCGTCGCGGCCGTCGACCGAGGCGGGGTAGGTGACGAACCGCCAGCACCCCTCGCGCCAGACGTCGCCCGGCGCCTGGGCGGTCAGGTAGGGCCGGTAGTGCCGCCAGGCCCGGCTGGCGCGCAGGGACGCCAGCGTGCGGGCGACGGGCAGCCGCCGCGCCTCGCAGGGCTCGCGGTAGCCCAGCCGGACCAGGATCTCGCTCGTCTCCGGCGAGATCGCCGCGACCAGCAGGAGCTCACACGCCGCGGCCAGCACCAGCAGGGCGCCCTGGCCGGGTGAGGCGGGCACCCGCAGCGGCGGCGTCCCGACCGACCCGAGCGCCGCCAGGCCCAGCACGGCCGAGCGGGCGAGCGAGCGCATGGTCACCGGGGCGTCGCTCAGGTCGCCGAAGCAGCCGCAGCCGGCGTCCGGGCGGCTGATGCGCATCTCGTTCAGGGCGGCGACGGCGATCGCGAACAGCAGCGCCGTCGCGACGCGCACGGTCACGGCCGCGGCGGCGGTCCCGGGGTCGCCCGCCGTGACCAGCAGCCCGATGCCCAGCCCGAGCTCACTGGCGCACAGGCCCACGGCGGTGGAGTTCCGTAGCCGCAGCGGGAACATGGCGGCCGGGCTGATGGCGGTATCGATGGACCGCGTCCGGATGGCGCGCTGGGCCTTGGCGGCGCAGGCGCCGAGCAGCAGCAACGCCAGGATCGGGACCTGGACTTCCCTGGCCGCGCCGAGCACGGCACCCCCGAGGGGCATTGTCTGGCTCCTTTCTTGCTTGAAACGCAGCCCCGGGGAACTCAGCCCGGCACGGTCAGTGACGCGTTGAAGCAGCCGTCCTCGAGTCGTCCCCCGAGCTCGACGAACGCCGCCATCGTGAGGTCAGCGATCCGGCCGCGTGGTGAGGTGGAACACTGCAGGCAGCGATCGCAGAAGAGCCGGGCCGCCGCCCCGCAGCTGGTGACCGGCAGCGGGACTGACAGGCCGGCGCAGTCGTTGCGCACCGTCAGCACGCTGCCGACCGATAGGTAAGGGAGCCGGACGCAGCCCAGCCCGGAGTCGTGCGGGTCCACCGCGTGCGGCTGCCCGGCCCGCGCCGGGGGGCGGCCGCGCGGCGGGCGGCGGGCGGCGTGCTCGCAGCCAGTCTCGGGATCGATCGCGGGGTAGGCCAGCCCGAGCAGCGTGGCCGGCTCCTCGCCCGGGTCGTGCCACACCGCGCTCCCGCTGACGGGATTGGGGACGCGCCCGCTGACCAGGGGCGGGGCCGGCGGCTGGCTGGCCCGGTAGGCCGGCTGGGACGTGGCCGGGGAAATGGCGCGCAGGAAGCCCTCGTCGCGCAGGCCGATCACGTCGATCAGGTAGCCGGCCTCTAGCCGGGGGAAGCGGACCAGGATCTGCCGGTAGACGGCGTGGGCGATGAGCACGATCTTGCGGGGCTTGGCCGGGCCCTCGTCCACCAGCAGCTCCAGGTCGCGGGGGGACCCGGCGGCGCGCGGGGCGGCCTCCAGGATGGTGCCGGTCGCCCGGCCGATCCCGGCCCAGGCCCGCTCGACAATAGTGCGGCGGGCGCCGGCGCCCCGGGCCGCGGGCGGGCCGGGCGCGGTCTTGCGGGCGATGACGTGATCGCCGTGGCGCAGCCCGGTCGGCGCGACCGGGCCGCCGCGCCAGGTGGCCGTGGCCGGGGTCATGGTCAGCCGCTCCTCCCCCTCGGGGGTCTGGAGGATGAGCACGTGCGGGCTGACGTCACTGATGGTGCCGGCCACGACCGTGCGCTGCGCGACCGGGCGCGGGCGCAGCAGGCTCTCGTAGGCGGCCTCGTGGAGCCGGGTCATGTCCCGCTGGCCAGCGCCGTCGCGCTGGGACAGCACTGCGGCGCGCAGCAGCGGGCGGCGGGTGAAATGGGCCGGATCGGCCGACTCGACCAGATCATCGCATCCGCCCTCCCATTCCGGTTTTGTCCGCACTTTCCCTCCGTGATATTGCATACCGTTGCCCGGTCCCCTGACCTTGCCCGTGTCCGCGCGAACACGTCAAGTGATTCACGGAATTGTCCATGCGTATTAGGTAGATCGGCGAGTACCGGAAGGATTCGGACCCTCGTGTACCTACCCGCTACTTATGCCGGGCGGCGTGCCGCCAGGGACCCGGGTGGTCCTAGTCACTTAGCGAGGCGTATCGTAACCTCATAATCACTCTGAGTAGTAACAGTGATGGGGCGAGCGGGGAATACTCCATGAGTGCAGGGGAGCACATGGCGTTCGGGGACTACGTGCGGTCCCGAGGCGGAACGCTGCTGCGATCCGCCCTCGCCTTGACTGGCGGGCATCGCGCCGACGCGGAGGACCTCGTCCAGGCCACGCTGATCAAGGCCTACCGGTCCTGGGACCGGATCAGCGACCTGGCCGCCCTGGATACCTACGTGCGTCGGGCAATGGTGAACACGCACATCTCCGCCTGGCGACGCAGGAGAGTTGACGAGTACCCGACCGACGACATGCCCGACCAGCCCGCGGACGACCCGTCCGGCGAGCACGAGCTGGAGGACGTGGTCCAGCGGGCGCTGGACCGGCTGCCCCGGCAGATGCGCGCGGCGGTGATGCTGCGGTACTACGACGACATGACCGAGCCGCAAGTCGCCGCGGCCCTTGGCGTCACCGTGGGAACGGTCAAGAGCACCGTCGCCCGGGCCGTCGCCAAGCTGCGCGAGGACGAGGTGCTGCGCAGCGACGCGATGCCGCATGATCACAGTCCTGCCCATGACCAAAGCGCCCCGCGCCATCCCGGCGTGCCCCGCCAGGGCCACCCGGAGGAGGGGCGGTGAACGCGGCCTTACTAGCGGGCCCCTTCGCGTGGCAGTATCGGGACATCGGGGACCTGCGCATCCGACGACGGAGGGCACGCGCTCATGGACAGCACGATGATGGACATCCCCCTGACGGTCGCGTCGATCATGAGGTACGGGACGACCGTGTTCGGCGACAAGGAGGTCGTCACGTGCGCCGGGCCGGACGCGCCGCCCCGGCGCCGAACGTACGCGGAGACGGGGATGCGCGCCGCGCGGCTCGCCGGCGGCCTGCGCAGCCTCGGGGTGGACGGCGACCAGCGGGTGGCCACGTTCGCGTGGAACAACGCCGAGCACCTGGAGGCGTACCTCGCCATCCCGTCGATGGGCGCGGTCATGCACACCCTGAACCTCCGGCTCTCGCCGGACCAGGTCGGCTACATCGCCACCCACGCCGGGGACTACGCGGTCATCGTCGATGACTCGCTGGTGCCGCTGTTCGCGCCCGTCCTGGAGCACGCGCCGGACATCCGGCACGTGATCGTGACCGGCGACCCCGTCCGCCGCGGGGAGTGGGAGGCCGCGCTGGCCGGGCCCGGACGCTCCGTGCACGGGTACGAGGAGCTCCTCGCCAGCGCCGCGCCCGCCTACCCGTGGCCGTCGCTGGACGAGCGGTCGGCGGCCGCGATGTGCTACACCAGCGGCACTACCGGGTTGCCCAAGGGCGTGGTGTACAGCCACCGCTCGGCCTACCTGCACTCGATGGCGCCCTGCATGAGCAGCGGCATGGGCCTGTCGCAGTACGACCGGGCGATGCCGGTGGTGCCCATGTTCCACGCCAACGCCTGGGGCATGCCCTACGCCTGCCTGCTGGCCGGGTCCGACCTGGTGATGCCAGACAAGTTCATGGTCCCGGCCGCGATCGCCCGGCTCATCGAGGCCGAGAAGGTGACGTTCGCGGCCGGGGTGCCCACGATCTGGCAGGGCCTGATCGCGCACCTGCGGGCCGAGGGCGGCGACATGTCGTCGGTGCGGATGCTGCTGTGCGGCGGCTCGGCCCTGCCCGAGGCCCTCATGCGCGCCTACTCCGATGAGTTCGGCGTGCGCATGCTGCATGCCTGGGGGATGACGGAGCTGTCGCCCCTGGGCTCCATCGCGCACCCGCCGGCCGGGGTGACGGGCGAGGACGAGTGGGAGTACCGCTCCAGCCAGGGACGGCTGTTCTGCCTGGTCGAGGGACGGCTCACCGGTGACGACGGCACCGAGGTGGCGGCCGACGGCAAGACCGTCGGCGAGCTTGAGGTCCGCGGGCCGTGGATCACCGCGTCCTACTACCGCGACCCGGCCCCGGAGAAGTTCCACGACGGCTGGCTGCGGACGGGCGACGTGGGCACCCTGGACTCGGGCGCCTTCCTGCGGCTGACCGACCGGTCCAAGGACGTCATCAAGTCCGGCGGCGAGTGGATCTCGTCCATGGAGCTGGAGAACCTGCTGATGGGCCACCCGGCGGTCGCCGAGGCGGCGGTCATCGGGGTCCCCGACGACAAGTGGGGCGAGCGACCCCTCGCGGCCGTCGTCCCGGTCGACGGGGCGACCGTCACCCCCGGGGAACTGCGCGATTACCTGGCCGAGCGGGTCCCGAAGTGGCAGGTGCCCGAGCGGTGGGCGTTCATCGCCGAGGTCCCCAAGACCTCCGTCGGCAAGTTCTCCAAGGTCCGCATGCGCGAGGCCTACCAGCAGGGCGCGTACGAGGTTACCGAGGCCCGCTAGCGGCCTCGGTAACCCGCCCCAGCGGCTACGAGTTGGTGTCCCGACCCTGGTACGCTAAGCGGCACCGCGCCGGTTACGGCAGCAGGTTTCCTGCGGTCGTTGCCCTGGCGTGGATGGAGGCTTCGCCTAGTCCGGTCTATGGCGCCGCACTGCTAATGCGGTTTGGTGGCAACACCATCCGGGGTTCAAATCCCCGAGCCTCCGCCCAGGTCAACCGGCAGATTCGCAAGGGGTTCCGATCCTCGCGGACTGCCGGTTTTCGCGTCTGGTGTCCGGGTTGCGTGGCCAATGCGTGGCCAGCCCTGGCACAGGTCGCGACCGATGACTTGCCTGCGTCCTTGAGGTCATTGCTTACAACCATGGCCAGGGACGTCAAACAAGGACAAGGAGTACTCGTGGCACAGCCGGTTGTGCACTTCGAGATCATCGGCAAGGACCCGGATAAGCTCCGAAGCTACTTCGGCGAGCTGTTCGGATGGCAGTTCGACACCAGTTCCCCGGTTGCCGAGGCGGTGTCTGAGCCGACGGGCTACGGCTTCGTTGACCGCATCACCACCCCCGACGGGGCGGGCATCCCGGGCGGCATCGGCGGCGGTGCCCGCTACCCGGCGCACGTCATCTTCTACGTCGGCGTGCCCAGCGTCGAGGCCGCCCTGGCCGAGGCCGAGCGCCTGGGCGGCAAACGCCAGATGGGTCCCGAACGAGCTCCGACAGGCTTGGTGGTCGGCCACTTCACCGACCCCGAGGGCAATCTGATCGGGGTCGCCGGAACCGCTTAAGGCCAGTGCGGTGGCACCGCGATCACGGATCGTAGGCAGCATCCGAGTACCGATCAATACCCGGGTGCTGCCTTTTTGCCGTTCTAGGAAACCCACGTGTCCTGGAATGCCGACTGGGCCGGCGCAGTGGTGGATGTCAGCAGCGTGCCCGCGACCGTGTGCGGGGTGCCGCTCTGGACGTACGTGTTCGTGGCCCAGTTCGCATTGGACAGCCCGCCGCTGCCTCCGGTGTTGCCGGTCACGGTGATGGCGGCGAAGTTCACCACCGTGAAGTCGGCGGGCGTGGTCCCCTTGGCTGAGCCTGCGGTCACTTCGGCCGATGCGTTCGGGCAGGTTGAGGTGCATTTCTGCTGGATGCTGAAGCTCTGCCCGGAGGTCAGGTCCTGCATTGACAGCGTGTAGGTGCCGACGCTGTAGGAGACGCTGGAGCTCAGCGCGTCGCCGGGCTCCGGGCTGAAGGAGTTCACCGTGACCGGGTAGTACGCGTACCACGTGACGTAGGACGCGACCCCGTTCGTGCAGGTTTCGCTCAGGCCCACCTGCGCGTACATGCTGCTGATGATGGGGCCGAGCCCGGCCCGCATCTGGGCGGTTCCGTTCGGGGTGCTGGCGCAGTTGAGACGGGGAACGGTGAAGGTGTCCTGGACGCTGGTGAAGGACGTCGCGCCGCCGCCTTTCGGCGTCGCCGCGTAACCGGACGCGATGGGGGAGGTGCTGGTTGCTTCCGGGGTTGCAGGCGCACGGGATGTGACCGGGCTGGCCGCGGCCGTGCCCGCGGAGATTCCCGCCAGAACGACCGCCGCCGCAACGCCAGCGGCAAGCCGGCCGAGCCTTCCTGAACAGCGCATGAGCACTCTTTCCCTTCCGGGCTATTGAGAGTTACTATGCGCTTATAATACAGTACATATTGTTATTATGACATTGTGCATGTTCTGGCTGACGGATTGCAGCAAAGTGAACATCGGGCAAGGGCCATCGGCTCGCCGTTACTGCCGCTCTCGGCCGCCCGCGACGATCGCCCCGTGACCTGACCGCCAGCTGGGCTTTACTCACCCGGTTCCTCTGTATCCGCATGGTGACGTGACCTGGCTCGCCGGGCGCCGTAAGTTGGCCCTCAGGTGGCGGGGAATGCCGCGAGGCGGGTCCGATCGGGGGGAGCGGGATGCACGTTACCGCGGTGGACTGGGCAGTCCTCCTCGGCATCGTGGTCGCGCTGCTCGCGCTGGACCTGACGGTCGCCACCTTGCGCCCGCACGCGGTGGGCTTCCGCGAGGCGGCCCTGTGGTCGGTGTTCTTCGTCGCGGTGGCGGTGGCCTTCGGGCTGATCCTCGCCGCGCTGGAGGGCTGGACGTGGGCGACCCAGTACTTCGCGGGCTACATCGTCGAGAAGAGCCTGTCGGTCGACAACCTGTTCGTGTTCGTGATCATCATGTCGTCGTTCGCGGTTCCCCGCGAGCACCAGCAGCGGGTGCTGATCTTCGGGATCATCGCCTCGCTGTGCCTGCGGGGCGCCTTCATCGCGGTCGGGGCGGCCCTGCTGTCGGCGCTGTCGTTCATGTTCCTGATCTTCGGCCTCGCCCTGGTCTGGACGGCGGTGCGGCTGTTCCTGCACCGGGAGTCCGATCCCGACGTGGCCGCCAGCCCCCTGGTCCGGGCCATCCGCAAGGTCTTGCCGGCAACCGACCAGTACCAGGGCGGCCGGCTGGTCATCCGCGCGGATGGCCGGCGGGCGGTCACGCCCCTGTTCGTCGTGTTCGCCGCGATCGGCGGCACGGACATGCTGTTCGCGCTGGACTCGATCCCGGCCGTGTTCGGCGTCACCAGCGAGGCCTACATCGTGTTCGCCGCGAACGCCTTCGCCCTGCTGGGCCTGCGCGCCCTGTACTTCCTGGTGACCGGGCTGCTGGACCGGCTCGTCTACCTCTCGGCCGGGCTGGCGGTCATCCTGGCGTTCATCGGCGCCAAGCTGATCCTGCACTGGGCGCACGGGCTGTGGCCCGGCGCGCCCGAGATCAGCACCGCCTTGTCGCTTGCGGTCATCGGCGCAGTGCTGGCCGTGACCACGGTGGCGAGCCTGGTCAAGTCCGGCCGCGACCCTGATGCCCGGGCGCACCCGGGCACCGTCCTCGGTCCCCCGGAACGCCCCGGCCCCACCGGGAGCGCCCCGGGGAGCGTCCCCGAGGGCGCCGCCGGCAGTGCCCGCGAAGGCGCCTCCGGTGACGGGAAGGACGCGGCCGGCTCCGGCCGCCGGCGGCCGGAGCCGCCCGCGTCGTGAGCGCGGCTGGGTGCCCGCCGCCGAGAGCGGGTCCTTCATCACGGGCCCGGCCGCCCGCCCCGGCGCCGCTGGCTCGGCCCTGCTCCCCAGGCCGCCTCCCGGCCCGTCCCGCGCCCGGTCAGGGGGCCTGCTCCACGTGCTCGAAGCGGGCTGCGAACGACCGCGCCCGGATCGGCCCCCCGCACGCCTGGCAGGTCGCGTCGATCGGGTAGTCCGTGAGGTTGAACAGGTCAGCCTCCCGGCCGTCAGCCGTGCGGAAGCTGCCGGCCTCGGGTTCTGCCGCGTGCCCTGGTTGCTGCTCCACCGTGGTGGCCTCCCTCGCCGTGCATGCGCAGGCATGCAGCCCGGACCGCACGGGGACGCCTCAGCCGGCCCCGGCGGCCTTTGCGGTATGAGTCGCGGAAGGTCCGGGGGCCAACAGGTTTCAGGCGGGAAATCTGCCGCTTTTCAACCGGACGACCCTGGGTAGCGTCATGGAGGTTATGAGACTTACAGCGACTAACTCCCTGGCAGCCTCCCTCGCCGGCCTCGGCCTGGCCGGGCTCCTCGCCGGCTGCGCGTCTTCGGGAAGCACTGCCCCCGCCGGCGCGCAGGCGCCGGCCACCTCAAGCGCGGCCGCAGGCGGCCAGCCATCGACGGTGACCCCGTCGGCCGGGCCCACCAGCGCCGGCGGCACCAGCCCGGGCAGCAGCACCACGCCCGGCGCCAGCAGCCCGGGCAGCACCGTCCCGAGGGCGACACCCGCTGGCCAGGGCGGATCGGGCGGGCTGGCCGTACTGCCCTGCCCAACCTCCGGGCTCAAGGTAGCCCGGGGAACGGCCGGGGCGGCGGCGGGCTCGGTTTACGTCGAGATCGACTTCACCAACACCTCCGGCCGGACCTGCACGCTCGACGGCTACCCGGGCGTTGCCCTCACCGCCAGCGAGAGCGCCGGCAGCCAGGTCGGCGCGGCCGCCAGCCGGGCCAGCACCAGGCCGGCGGTCGTCGTCACGCTGACCGCGGGCGCCACCGCCAGCGCGACCCTCCAGGTCACCGAGGCGGCCAACTACCCGGCCGCCAGCTGCGAGCCGAAGGCCGCCCGCTACCTGCAGGTCTACCCGCCCGGCCAGAAGGACCCGGTCTACGTCCCGTACACGTCCCAGGGCTGCGTCAAGCCGGTCTTCGTGCTCGGGGTCACCACGGTCGCGGCGGGGGCCGGCAACTCCTAGCCCAGCTCCCGGCCCGGCCGGCATCCGGGGCGTGCGCTGATGGGCTGACCTGGGATACGGTCAGTCCGACACACGCAAAAGGAGGCTTCATGGGTGTACCGGGCACAGGGCCGGGCGGGATGGCGGCACCAGGCGAGTGGGTGACCGTGGGTATCGACAATGGCGGTACCTCAAACAACGGCACCGTCCTGGACTCGCGCGGCAAGTTCCTGGTCGACACGATGGCGGAGCTGCCCAGCCTGGTCCGGGAAGGGCCCGGCAAGGCCATCGGCGCCCTGGTCGACACGGTCGACAAGGTGCTGGCGATGACCGGGATCCCGCGGGCCGCGGTCCGCGCGGTCGGCCTGGACACCCCCGGCCCGGCGAGCGCCACCGGCGTGCTGGCGTCGAAGGGCGCGACGAACTTCGGTCATGCCGCCTGGGGCGGGTTCGACATCCGGGGCGCGCTCGAGGAGCGGCTGAGCGTACCGGTCATCTACAACAACGACGCCAACGCGGCGGCGCTGTATGCCCATCATGTCCGCTACGGCGACGCGGCCGGGCGCCACAGCTCGGTCGCGGCGATCGTCGGGACCGGCCTCGGCGGCGGCGTCGTGGTCAACGGCCAGGTCGTCTCGGGCGCGGCCGGCATGGCGGGGGAGCTTGGCCACTTCCCGATCCGGCTCGACGGCGTCCTCCAGGAGGGCCAGCCCGTGCCGGGCTGCAACTGCGGGCTGTTCGGCGACGCCGAGTCGCTGGCGTCCCTGACCGGGATCAGGCGCAACCTGCTGCCCTACTGGCTCACCCGCTTCCCGTCCCACGAGCTGGCCAGCGTGCCGATCGACGTGGCGGCGAAGGCGGTCCGCGGCTTCGCCGAGAAGGGCGACGAGATGGCGCTGGAGATCTTCCGCCAGCAGGCCATGGCGATCGGCCGGGTGTTCTCCATCGCGGGCAAGTTCACCGACCCGGACGTGTACTTCGTCGGCGGCGGCGTGATCGAGGCCGCGCCGCACTTCCGGGACTGGTTCCTCGCCACCGTGCGCGAGCACACGAGCCTGATGATCGAGCAGGAGGCGGTCGAGGAGGTTGCCCTCGTCCCGCACCTCGACATGGCAGGCTCGCGCGGGTCGGCCATTGCCGCCGCAGCCTGGCTAAGCCAGCCTTGTTAGCCGTGACGGCGAGTGGCCGGCCTCCGAGCGCGCCTTTGCGGGGGACCGGCCACGGCCGGGACTGGCGACTAGTCGTCGGAGTCGCTGGAGTCCTTGAAGATCAGGCCGCAGACCTCAAGGTAAAGCTGCTCAGGATACGGCAGGTGGCGGATGTTCCGCAGCGCCTGGTCCTGGCCCGCCGATTCCACGACGAACTCGCCGTACCCGAGGATCCGGCCCCACGCGGACCGCCTGAAGCTCATGTCGGTCACTTTGCCGAGGGGCATCATGTTCACGGTGCGGGTGAACAGCCCGGTCGTCAGCAGGAGCCGCTGCGAGGTTACCACGAAGTAATCCTCGAGCCAGAGCCACACCTTGACGCTGAACCAGGCCAGGACGATCAGGAAGATCAGCCAGAACACCAGTTTGACCACGGCCTCCAGGCCAGGGATAACCGTGATCCCGAGCACGACCGCGAGCGCCGCGAGCGTGATCGCCACCGGCTTGATCAGCACGGCCGGATGGAAGCGGACCGTCAGTACCTGCCGCTCGTGCGGCAGCAGGTGCCGCTCGACCGTATGCGGTACCCGATCGAAGTTGGGCGCGGCTCTTATGCCCACTGTTACCTCAGATCAGATGTTCGCGACGAAATTCGAGAGGCCGTGCGCTGCGCTGGTCAGCAGGTTCGCGATGTTGTGAACCAGGTGCGCGGCGTTGGCGGGCTCCTGGATCACCCACCATATGACAAAGGCAATGGCCGCATACGTGATAATCTGCTTGGCATTCACTGCCGACTCCCTGGAATCGCAGACGTCACCATCGTGGTGATGCTTTTAAATGTTAGCCTGACCGCGGCCTGAGCCGGGGCACAGTGCGGGAAGCGACCCTTGTCCTGCCTGTCCTGGCCGACAGCAGTATGCCCGGATCCGTCGGACGTTACGCCTCCCGCAGGCCGGGTTCTGCGGCCCATGACGAAGTATGAAGGCCGCTGCCCGGGTAGGGAAGCAGACACGCCGGCCACATACGCCACAGGCACCTCACTTGTGTAAGAGGTATGTATCTGATTGTAGCCACCCATCACGATTGTCGCTGACTTTCCGTCTCCTCGCCAGTGGGTCGCGCAGGAAGGAGGTACCGATTCGGCACCGAGCGGTTGGCTGATCTGACAACTGAGGCCAGGCAAGGCATCCTTGTACCATGGCGATGCCCGAGGTGAGCGAGACAGACACAGACTTTGCGATCATCGTCTACCGGGAGGATGACCGGTGGGACGCCGACGTGCTGCCGGTTGCCGTGACCGATGACTTGCAAGGCTTGCTCCGTGCGCTGCGCCAGCAGCCGAGTATCGCCGGCACGATCGGCTTCGCCGGGGTGGCCGACGATTTCTTCGTCGCGGTCCGGATGATCGGCAGCCAGGTGTCCGTCCTGCTCTCCGACATCGCCGCCGCCGCCGAGGGGGACCCGCTGGCGATCTCGGTCCTGGAGTACCTCGACATCCCGGTCCCCGACGAGGAGGACATCGACCAGATCCTCCCGGCCGGTGACCTGTCCATCTTCTCGGACCTGGGCCTGGACGAGATGGACCTCGCCGCGATCTCCAGCGACATGGAGATGTACCCGGACGAGGCGGTCGAGGCCATCGCCTCCCGGCTCGGCTTCGGCCCGGCCATGGAGCGGGCGCTGGACATCGCCCTCGGTGCCTGACCCCGCGCCCCGGCCGGGCTACCTGGCCTCGTTCGAGCCGGGCATGCGGCTCGCGCTGGCGGAGGCGGCCGACGCGGCCCGCGCGGGCGAGGTGCCGGTGGGCGCGGTGATCCTCAGCCCGTCGGGGACCGTGGTCGCCCGCGGGAACAACCGGCGCGAGGCCGAGGGCGACCCGACCGCGCACGCCGAGATCGTCGCCATCCGCGCCGCCGCCCGGGCGACGGGAGACTGGCGCCTCGACGGGCACGCGCTGCTCGTCACCCTGGAGCCGTGCACGATGTGCGCCGGCGCGATCGCCGCCGCGCGGCTGGGCCGCCTGGTGTTCGGGGCGAGCGACCCGCGCGCGGGGGCGGTCGGATCGCTGTGGGACGTGCTGCGCGATCCCCGGGTCGCCCCCTGGCCGGAGGTCATCGGCGGCGTCCTGGAGGAGGAGTCCCTCGGACTGCTGCGGGCATTCTTCGGCGATCGCCGCTAGCTCAGGCCCGCAGTATCGCTGGAGTCTTATCTTCCGGTAAGCTCATCCACGGTGGAGTCGCCTAGTGGCCGAGGGCGCACGCCTCGAAAGCGTGTGAAGGGGCAACCCTTCCGTGGGTTCAAATCCCACCTCCACCGCCATGTTCGTTGCCCTGCGGGCAACTTCCCGGTTCCTTGCCTTTTCCCGGGGGGCGACCCCCGGACCCCCGATTCTCGGGCTGGGGTCGGCGCTCGGGTGTCCGTTCCTGGGCTTGGGCAGTCGCTTAGGTCGGCGCGTCTCCTGGGCTTTGGGCAGTCGCTTAGGTCGGCGCGTCTCCTGGGGCGGGCGCTGTCACCTGGTTGTCGGAGCCGCCGGCGTCATCTTGACGTCCGCCGCTGGAAATTCTGGCACGAGTGCCGTGGGATGTTTTGGCTACTCGTGGTTGCTAAGTGACCGGTAACAGTTGCCGGACGTCATTGGTGCTGGTGAGGCAGTTAGATATGATCACTCTACGATGTCATATCAACTCGGAGGGTGATACATGTTCGATCGTCGTAGGCTTGGGATCGCGGTCGCGGCGGGGCTGCTCGGCGCGGCGGGCGTGGCCGGGTGCAGCACCGGGAGCAGCTCGTCCAGCGGCAACACGACCGGGATCACCACGCACAACGGGGCGACCTCGTTCAGTGCCGCCCAGCTGCGGAAGGCGCTGCTCACCCGCATCAACGGGGTCGGGCCGGCGATGAAGGCGGACGCGGGCGCCTACGCGACGCTACCGGAGATCAAGGCGGCCCGGGCGCAGATGGCCGGGGTGACGGTGCAGCCGAAGGGCTGCCTGCAGGCCACCGTGCTCGAGGGCGCTGACCTCGACACCGGCGCGCTCAACGGCTCCCCGGCCGCGGTCGTGAACTTCAAGGTCGGGACGAACGGGGTGTCGGAAGTGCTGGCCGCGCCGAAGGACAGCGCGACCGCCGCCGCGCTCGGCAAGGCGATCGCGCCCGGCTGCGCCAGCTACACCGCGACGGCGGGCGGCAATACCTATAAGTACTCGTTCAAGCAGAGCTGGGCCAAGGGAATCGGGCTCAAGCAGGCCCGCGTGCTGAACATCACCACCGAGGTCAGCGGCCAGTCCGACATCGTCTGGTCGGTCCTGTTCCAGGGCAACGGCTTCGTCGGCGCCCTCACCGTCGCCGGGCCGAACGCATCGCGGGCCGCCGTCCAGGAGCTCGGGACGCAGGGCTACGAGTACGCCGCCAAGGCGCTGTCCTGACCGAAAGGGGCATACTTGGCCCATGACTGACGCATCGCCGCTGTTCCGCCCCGTGCTCGACACGTTTCCGCCGTACCGGCCGGGGAGGGTCCCGGTCCCCGTCGCCGGGCAGGCAGAGGCGCACAAGCTGTCGTCGAACGAGTCGCCCTACGGGCCGCTCGCGTCGGTGGCCGAGGTGATCGCGGAGGCCGGGCGCAGCGTCAACCGCTATCCCGACAACGGCGCCGGGCTGCTCTCGGGCACGCTGGCGGCCCGCTTCGGGGTCCCGGTCGGGCACGTCGCGGTCGGGTGCGGCTCGGTCGGGGCCCTCAAGCAGGTCATCGAGACGGTCGCCGACCCCGGCAACGAGGTCGTGTACGCCTGGCGCTCCTTCGAGGCCTACCCGCCGCTCTGCGAGCTGGCCGGGGTCACCTCGGTCCGCGTCCCGCTGCGGGGGGAGGCCCACGACCTCGGCGCGATGGCGGCCGCGATCACCCCGCGGACCAGGCTGGTCATCGTCTGCAACCCGAACAACCCGACCGGCACGACCGTGGCCGGGGCCGAGCTGGCGGCGTTCCTGGACCAGGTGCCGGGCGACTGCCTGGTCGTGCTGGACGAGGCCTACCGCGAGTACGTCCGCGACGAGGCGGTCCCGGACGGGATCGGCCTGTACCGCGACCGGCCCAACGTCGCCGTGCTGCGCACCTTCTCCAAGGCCTACGGCCTGGCCGGGCTGCGGGTGGGCTTCCTCATCGGGCACCCGCCGGTCGCCGAGGCCGTTCGCAAGACGATGCTGCCCTTCAGCGTGAGCTCGATCGCGCAGGCGGCCGCGGTGGCCTCCCTGGCGGCCGAGGACGAGCTCCTGGAGCGGGTCGATGCCACGGTGAAGGAGCGCACCCGGGTGCGTGACTCGCTGCTGGCCGACGGCTGGACGGTGCCGCCGACCGAGGCCAACTTCGTCTGGCTGCGCCTGGGCGAGGAGACGACGGCGTTCGCGCTGGCCTGCGACGCGGCCGGCATCGCGGTGCGGCCTTTTCCGGGCGAGGGCGCCCGCGTCTCCATCGGCACTCCCGAGGCGAACGACGCGTTCCTGGCCATCGCCCACGAGTTCCCGAACCGGGCTGCGTGAACCCGGGGGGCGACCCCCGGACCGCGATCCGCGCCCGATGGAACTGCAAGGATGCCGGGCGCTCCTCAGCACGGGCAACGCGAAGGGCCAGGGGCTACCGCCCCTGGCCCTTCTGCGTGGCTACTAGCGGTCAGACGTCGCTGGCCTCGTGCTCGACGGCCTGCACGTCGCCGCCGATCGAGGCGAAGCGCTGCGTGATGTTCGCGTGGCCGCGGTCGATGTAGTACGCGTTGGAGATCACGGTCTCGCCCTCGGCGGCCAGGCCCGCCAGGATGAGGGCCGCGCCGCCGCGCAGGTCGTGCGCCACGACGTCGCAGCCGCGCAGGGCCGCCGGCCCGTGCACGATGGCGACGTTGTTGTCGATCTCGACCTTGGCGCCCATCTTGTTCAGCTCGGGCACCAGGCTGTAGCGGCCGTCGAAGATCGTCTCGCGGATGTAGCTCGCGCCGTCGGCCATCGTCGCGACCGACATGATGGGCGACTGCAGGTCGGTCGCGTAGCCCGGGTAGGGGCTGGTCACGACGTTGATCGGGCGCAGCGGCTTGTCCCGCCGGACCTTGACGACAGCGCCCTCGGAGGTGAACTCGACGCCCATCTGCTCCAGCTTCCAGCGCACGACGCCGAAGTGGTCCAGGTTGGCCCCGACCAGGCTCAGCTCGCTGCCGGTGGCGGCGGCCGCCATCGCCCACACGCCCGCGTCGATCCGGTCCGCCATCACGGTGTGCTCGACGGCCTGCAGCTCGGGCACCCCGTGCACGGTGATGAAGCCGGTGCCGCCGCCGCTGATCTCGGCGCCCATCTTGGTCAGGAACGCGATGACGTCCAGGACCTCAGGCTCCTGGGCGGTGTTGTCGATGACCGTGGTGCCCGGCGTGAGCGAGGCCGCCATGATCAGGTTCTCGGTGCCGGTGTGGGACGGCGTGTCCAGGTAGAGGTGCGAGCCCTTCAGGCCGTCGTGGGCGGTGATCCGGATGACCGACTCGCCCTCGTCCACGATCGCGCCGAGCCGGGCGAACCCCCGGTAGTGGAAGTCAAGGGCGCGGTTGCCGAGGTTGCAGCCGCCGACGCCCTCGATGACCGCCTCGCCGAAGCGGTGCAGCAGGGCCGGGACGAAGAGCACCGAGCCGCGGAAGCGGCGGGCGATCTCGGCCGGCAGCACCGGGCTGGTCAGGTTGGTGGCGTCCACGACGAGCGTGCGCTCGGCCTCGTGGAACTCAACGACAGCACCTATAGCCTGCGCGAGCTCAACGGCCCGGCGGACGTCCTCGATCGGCGGGACGTTGCGCAGCACCGTACGGCCCCGGGGCGCCATCAGGGAAGCGGCGATCATCTTGAGGGCGGCGTTCTTCGCGCCCTGGATGAAGACCGTCCCGGCTAGTGGGGTGCCGCCGCGTACGTGGTAGCGAATCTCGGTGCCCTTGGTCATGTGGATACAGCTCCTGTCCGAGGGGTGACGACGAGAACAATTGGAGAGCGGGTGCATCGGGCGCCGGCGACAACCTGCTGGCCGGCACCGCTCATGGCACACCACCTTGAGCTGCGCGCGTTGTCCAGTATGCCACCGACTGAAGGTTAATCAGGTGAGGTGCGCGAGACGGTCGAAGACGGGGGCAAGCCGGGCAACGTAGACATCTGGGTTAAACGCCCGGTCAAGTGCGGGTTCCTCGATCGCCACGTTCCTGTTCTTACCCTGAGTGAGCAAAGAATCACGGAATGTTGTGCCGTTGTCCCACGTGTCCATGGCAGCCGCCTGTACCAGGGCGTATGCGTCCTCGCGGGACATCCCGGCGCTGACCAGCTCCAGCAGGACGGCCGAGGAGTACAGCAGGCCGCCGGCCACGTCGAGGTTGGCCCGCATCCGCTCGACGTCCACCACCAGGCCCTCGACCAGGCCCGTCGTCAGGTGCAGGAGGTAGTCGGTCGCGATCGCGGCATCCGGCAGCGCGATCCGCTCCACGCTGGAGTGTGAGATGTCCCGCTCGTGCCACAGCGGGATCCCTTCCGTGACAGGGGTCACGTAAGACCGCACGACGCGCGCCAGGCCGCAGATCCGCTCGGAGCGGATGGGGTTCTTCTTGTGCGGCATGGCCGAGGAGCCCTTCTGGCCCGCCCGGAACGGCTCCTGGACCTCGCGCACCTCGGTCCGCTGGCCGTGCCGGACCTCAAGCGCCACCGCCTCGCAGACGGTCGCCAGGACGGCCAGCGCCGACACCCACTCGGCGATCCCGTCCCTGATCACGACCTGCGTCGCGACGTCGGCCGGGTGCAGCCCGAGGGCCGGCATCACCGCCGCCTCGATGGCCGGGTCGATATTGGAGTAGGTGCCGACCGGGCCCGACAGCGTGCCCACCGCGACGGCCTCCCGCGCCCGGCGGACCCGGTCGCGCGACCGGGCCGCGGCGAAGGCGAAGTCCGCGATCCGGTGCCCCCAGACATCAGGCTCGGCGTGGATGCCGTGCGTCCGCCCTGGCCGCAGCGTGGCCCGGTGTGCCAGCGCGTGGTCGCGGAGCACGGCCACCAGGCGGTCGGCCCTGGCCACGATGATGTCGGTCGCCTCGGCGAGCTGGAGCGCGAGGGCGGTGTCGAGCAGGTCCGAGGACGTCATCCCGTAGTGGACGTACGCCGCCGCCGAGCGCGGCTCGGTGTTGTCGGCCCAGGCCGTCAGGAACGCGATCACGTCGTGGTCGGTGACCGCCTCGACCTCCGCGACCGCCTCCGGGGTGGGCGGCGCGGCGGCGCGGACCGGCTCGACGGCCTCGGCCGGGACCGTCCCCGCCTGCGCGTGGGCCTCCAGGACGAGGACCTCTACTCGGCACCAGAGCTCGTATTTGTGTGCCTCGCTCCAGACCTGGCCCATCTCTGGCAGCGTGTACCTGTCGATCATGCCTTTAACGGTAACTGAGCTGCCCGCGCGGCTATGTCGCGGCGATACCACGAGCCGGGCAGTGTGACCTTCGTCGCAGCCTCGTACGCGGCCGCCCGCGCGGCCGCCACGTCGGGGCCGGACCCGACGGCGTTCAGCACCCGGCCGCCGGCCGACACCAGCGACCCGTCCGCCGCCCGGGCGGTGCCCGCGTGCAGGAGGTAGGCGTCGGCCCGCATCCCCGCCGCCAGCGCGATCGGGTCGCCCTTGGCCGGGTCCTCGGGGTATCCGGCGGCGGCGATGACGACCGCGACGGCCGCCCCCGGCCGCCACTGGAGGGCGGGAGCGGCGGCGAGGCCACCGGTCGCGGCCGCGTGCAGCAGGCCGCCGAGCGGGGTTTCGAGCCGGTCCAGCACGACCTGGGCTTCCGGGTCGCCGAAGCGGGCGTTGAACTCCACCACCCGCACGCCCCGGCTGGTCAGGGCGAGGCCGGCGTAGAGCAGACCGCTGTACGGCGTCCCGCCCCGCCGCATCGCCGCCACCGCGGGCATGATGACCGTGTCCATGACCTCGCTGGCGAGGCCCGCCGGGGCCCAGGGCAGCGGCGCGTAGGCGCCCATGCCCCCGGTGTTCGGGCCCTCGTCGCCGTCGCGGGCGCGCTTGAAGTCCTGGGCGGGCAGCAGCGGCACCGCCGTCCCCCCGTCGGCCAGGGCGAACAGGCTCACCTCGGGGCCGTCGAGGAACTCCTCGATGACGACCTTCGCGCAGCTGGCGGCGTGCTCCAGGGCCCGGGCGCGGTCGGTCGTGACCACGACCCCCTTGCCCGCCGCGAGGGCATCGTCCTTGACCACGTACGGGGGGCCGAAGGCGTCGAGCGCCTCCTCGGCCTCAGCCCGCGTGGTGGCGGTCCGGGAAGCAGCGGTCGGGATGCCCGCTCGCGCCATGACCTCCTTGGCGAACGCCTTGGAGCCCTCGATCCGGGCGGCGGCCGCGTCCGGCCCGAACACCGCCAGCCCGGCCGCCCGCAAGGCATCGCCCACCCCGGCCACCAGCGGTGCCTCCGGCCCGACGACGACCAGGTCAGCGGCCACCGCCCGGGCCAGCCCGGTCACGTCGCCGGGGTCGCCCGCCGCGACCGCGTGCACGGCCGCCAGCTCCGCGATCCCCGGGTTCCCCGGCCCCGCGTGCACCTCGCTGACCCCAGGGTCCCTGCTCAGGGCGCGCACGATCGCGTGCTCTCGCCCGCCACTGCCGATCACCAGTACTCGCACGGGCCGAGAGCCTACTAGGTGGCTGCCAGGCCCGGAATCGAGGGAAGACGGCACGCCAAAAGGCGCGCGGGTCGGGAGGCGCGGGGGGGCGTCCCCCGGGAGACTAGAGCAGCTTGTTGATGAGTATGGTCTGGTCGCGGCGGGGGCCTACGCCGATGGCGCTCACGCGGGCGCCGGAGATGTCCTCGATCGCCTTGACGTAGGCGCGGGCGGCTGACGGCAGGTCTTCCAGCGACTTGGCGCCGGAGATGTCCTGCGACCAGCCGTCGAAGTACTCGTACACCGGCTTGGCGTGGTGGAAGCCCGTCTGCGACATCGGGATCTCCTCGCAGCGGCGGCCATCGACGTCGTAGGCGACGCAGACCGGGATCTTCTCCAGTGTGCTGAGCACGTCCAGCTTCGTGACGAACAGGTCGGTGATCCCGTTGACGCGGGTCGCGTAGCGGGCGATCACCGCGTCGAACCAGCCGGTCCGGCGGGCCCGCCCGGTGGTGACGCCGAACTCGCCGCCGGTCGCCCGCAGCCACTCGCCCTGGGCATCGTTGAGCTCGGTCGGGAACGGGCCGGAGCCGACCCGGGTCGTGTAGGCCTTGATGATGCCGATGACCTTGCTGATGCGGGTGGGGCCGACCCCGGACCCGACGCAGGCGCCCCCGGCGGTCGGGTTGGAGGAGGTGACGAACGGGTACGTGCCGTGGTCCACGTCGAGCAGCGTCCCCTGGGCGCCCTCCAGGAGCACGTTCGCGCCCGCGTCGAGGGCCTTGCCGAGGACCAGGGCGGTATCCGCGACGTACGGCCGCAGCCGCTCGGCGTAGCCGAGGAACTCCTCGGCGATCCGCTTGGGCTCCAGGCTCCGCCGGTTGTAGACCTTGGTCAGGAGCTGGTTCTTGTCGCGCAGCGTGAGGTCCAGCTTCTCCTGGAGGATGCCCGGGTCGAACAGGTCCTGCACGCGGATGCCGACGCGGGCGACCTTGTCCCCGTAGGCCGGGCCGATGCCGCGGCCGGTCGTGCCGATCTTGGCCTTCCCGAGGAAGCGCTCGGTCACCTTGTCCAGGGCCCGGTGGTAGGGCATGATCAGGTGCGCGTTCGCGCTGACGAGGAGCTTGCCGCAGCTGACGCCGCGGGCCTCGATCTCGTCGATCTCCGCCAGCAGGGCGGCCAGGTCGATGACGACGCCGTTGGCGATCACCGGGACGCACTCGGCGGAGAGCACCCCCGACGGGAGCTGGTGCAGGGCGTAGTGCTCGTCGCCGATGACGACCGTGTGGCCCGCGTTGTTGCCGCCCTGGTACCTGACGACGTACTGGACCTGGTCGCCGAGCAGGTCGGTAGCCTTGCCCTTCCCCTCGTCACCCCACTGGGCACCAACAAGCACGATGGCGGGCATCTGTTACGCCTTTCACACAACAACGCGACTAAGCCCCTGCTGCGGCAAGGCGACAGGGGCTCTTGCGAACTGACAGTACCCGATCGGCCCTCGGGAAACCTAGCCCACAAGGACTAGCCCGTCTGGGCTATGCCGTCCTGGCCGCCGCTCTGGCCGTGGCAGACTGCGTGCATGACTTCACCTGTCAACTTGCTCGGCGAGCCGCCCGCGACGCTGCTGCCCGACACCCCCGAGGCGAGCGCGCTCATCGCCGGCGGGACGCCCGCGGTCGAGGTCGCCGCCCGGTACCCGGCGTTCCCGCTCGCGTGGGCGCTGCTGGCCGAGGAGGCGCTTTCCGGCGGGCGGCCGGTCGAGGCCTACGCCTACGCCCGGACGGGCTATCACCGCAGCCTGGACGCGCTGCGCCGCAACGGCTGGAAGGGACACGGCCCGGTCCCCTGGTCGCACGGCCCCAACCAGGGGTTCCTGCGCTGCCTGGCCGCCCTGGCGGGGGCGGCGGCCGCGATCGGCGAGGACGACGAGGCGACCCGGTGCGCGACGTTCCTGCGCGACAGCAGCGCGGAGGCCTACGAGCAGCTCAAGGGCGCGTAGGTCCTGCGGTAAGCCCGCGGGCCGTGGGCTGCCACAGCACCACGGCCCGTGAAAGGCATCGATAAGGAACGAGAACCGCCGGCTAGAGCTTCGTGCCGACCGACTGCAGGTCCTGGCAGGCCGCGGTGACGCGGGCGGACATGCCCGCCTCGGCCGACTTCCCCCAGGTGCGGGGGTCGTAGGCCTTCTTGCTGCCCACGTCGCCGTCCACCTTCAGGACGCCGTCGTAGTTGCTGAACATGTGGCCCGCGACCGGGCGGGTGAAGGCGTACTGGGTGTCGGTGTCGACGTTCATCTTCACCACGCCGTAGCCGATGGCCTCGGTGATCTCCTCCGGGGCCGAGCCCGAGCCGCCGTGGAAGACCAGGTCGAACGGCTTCTCCCGGCCGTACTTAGCGCCGACCGCGTCCTGGATCTCCTTCAGGACCGACGGGCGCAGCTTGACGTGGCCGGGCTTGTAGACGCCGTGGACGTTGCCGAACGTCGCGGCCAGGATGTACCGGCCCCGCTCGCCCAGCCCCAGCGCCTCGGCCGTGGCCAGGGCGTCGTCGGGCGTCGTGTAGAGCTTCTCGTTGATCTCCCCGACGACGCCGTCCTCTTCGCCCCCGACGACCCCGATCTCCATCTCCATGATGATCCGGGCCTGGGCGCACTTGGCGAGGAGCTCGGCCGCGATGTCCAGGTTCTCCTTGAGGGGAACCGCGGACCCGTCCCACATGTGCGACTGGAACAGCGGCTCCTGGCCGCTGGCGACCCGCTGGGCGGAGATCTCCACCAGCGGGCGCATGTACCCGTCGAGCTTGTCCTTCGGGCAGTGGTCGGTGTGCAGGGCGACGTGGACCGGATACTTCTTCGCGACGACGTGCGCGAACTCGGCCAGCGCGGTCGCGCCGGTGACCATGTCCTTGACTCCCTGGCCGGACGCGTACTCGGCGCCGCCGGTCGACACCTGGATGATGCCGTCGCTCTCGGCGTCGGCGAAGCCCTTGAGGGCCGCGTTCAGCGTCTGAGTCGACGTCACGTTGATCGCCGGGTAGGCAAAGCCCTGCTGCTTGGCCCGGTCTAGCATCTGCGCGTAGATCTCTGGGGTCGCGATGGGCATGACGTTGGCTCCTGTATCCCTCGTTCGGTCGCAGGCTTTCCATTATCAGGGCCCGCCCCCGCCGTGGACAGGGGAGGCTGGGGAGACCGCAACCTGGCAGGCAGGGCGCGTGGGGCCAGTTAGGTAACCACCGGGGGAATTCTGGCCGGAACACGTCCGACGGACCCTCTACGATGCTGTAGAAAGGAGCGCATGCAGGGTTTCCTCTTGTCGCACGCGATCTACGCCATCGTCATCTTCGGCGTGCTCGAGGCGATGTGCATCCCGATCTCCTCGGAGCTCACGTTCCTGCTCGGCGGCGCGGTCGCCTCCGGGCACGTGGGCACCGGCCAGCATCCGAGCCTCGCCCTGGTGATCATCTTGGGGACCCTGGCTGAGCTCGTCGGCTCCTTCATCTCCTACGGGGTCGGGCGGGCCGGGGGACGGCCGCTCATCCACCGCTGGGGCAAGTACATCCTGGTCACCCAGCACGACGTGGACCGGGCGGAGCGCTTCCTGGTCGGCCGGGGCGCGTGGGCGCTGCCGGTCGCGCGCATGCTCCCGGTCATCCGCGCGTTCGCCTCCATCGTGTCCGGCGTGGTCGAGATCCCGCCGGTCCGGTTCGGGGTGCTCAACCTGGTCGGCACGCTGGTCTACGTCATCGCGCTGTCCAGCATCGGGTACTCCCTCGGCGGCGAGTACGCCAAGTTCAACAAGACGTTCAGCGACGCCAGCTACGTGCTCGTCGGCCTGGTCGTGATCGCGATCGTCGTCTACGTAATTCACCGGCTGCGAGAGTTCCGCAAGGAAAGCGCCTACGCTGCCAGGCATGGGGGGACGTCACAAGTCGGATCCGACCGGGAACGGTCGGGTCGCTTATACGGCCATCGCGCTGGTCGCGCTGGCGCTCGTGGTCATCGCCGTCCTGGCGGTGACCGGGGTACTGTAAGCGCGCCCGTCGCCGGCTACAGTCCCAGGTCGGGAAGCTCGAAGGCCGCCCGGTAGGGCAGGCCCCGCTCCTCGACCCTCGGCCGCGCGCCCCGCTCGACCAGGACGGCTACCCCCACGACGTCCGCCCCCGCCGCCAGCAGGGCGTCCACCGCGGTGAGGACCGACTGCCCGGTGGTGGAGGTGTCCTCGACCGCCAGGACCCGGCGGCCGCGCACGTCCGGGCCCTCGACCCGGCGCTGCAGGCCGTGCGTCTTCTCGGACTTGCGCACGACGAACGCGTCGACGGGGGTGCCGCGGTTGGCGGCGGCCGCCATCATCGCGTACGCGACCGGGTCGGCGCCGAGCGTCAGCCCCCCGACCGCCTCATAGGACAGGTCGGCGGTGGCGTCGAGCAGCACCCGGCCGGCCAGCGGGCTGAGCCGCCCGTCCAGCAGCACCCGGCGCAGGTCCACGTAGGAGTCCGAGCGCTGTCCCGAGGAGAGCACGAAGTCCCCGTGCACCACGGCCTTGTCCTTGATGCCGGCTAGCAGCATGTCACGGTCGCTCACGGTAGAACAGTATATAGACGACTGGCGCGAATGCACGGAAGCGGCGTACGCGGGAGCGAGGCTTCACTAGGCTAGGCAGGCGGAGGGCAATCAGCCATCGCTCGCCGGTGGCGCATCACACGGGGTTGCCCTCCCCTTCAGGGGAAGGACGGTGTTGTCGCGTGGATCGCTGCGCGCTGTTCGTGGACGCTGGTTATGTCCTGGCCGACGGCGCCATGGCGGTGCACGGGACCCGTCGCAGAGAGTCGGTGACCTGGGACTACGCCGGCCTCCTGCAGTTCCTGGCCGGCCTCGCGGCCTCGCGGTCCGGGTTGCCGTTGCTGCGGTGCTACTGGTACGAGGCGACCGTCGAGGGGCGGCGCGGCGCGGATCACGACGCGCTGGCGGACCTGCCCGGCGTGAAGCTGCGGCTGGCGAAGATGCGCCCGGGCCGCCGGGAGGGCGTCGAGAGCGAGATCCACCGCGACCTCGCCACGCTGGCCCAGAACAAGGCCGTCAGCGACGCCATGGTGGTTAGCGCCGAGGAAGACCTCGCGAGCGTCATCGCGGACGTGCAGGACCTCGGCATGCGGGTCACCATGCTGCACATCACCTCCGACGGGAACTGGACGATCTCCCGGACGCTGCGCCAGGAGTGCGACGACATCGTCGAGATCAGCGCCTCCGACCTGCGCCCCTACGTTGACCTGATCTCCGGCGCCGAGCCGTCCGAGCAGGCGGAATCGGCCGCGAGCGCGGCCGCTGCCCCGGTCGGCGAGCGCGACGGCATCGCCCGCGACGGCATCGCCCGCGACGGCGCTGCCCGCGAGGCGAGCCGCCCGGCCGCCAACGGGCACGGCCAGCAGGCCCGGCCAGAGCACGCGGAGCCAGAGCTCGCCGGGGTCGGCGCGCCTGCCCCCGCCCTGAACGGAGCCGGGCTCGGCGGTACCGCGCTCGGCGGCATCGGCTTCGGCGAAGGCGGCCTGCCCGGCTCCGGGCTCGCGGCGGCGGGACTCGTCAGCTCGGGACTCGGCACTGCCAACGGCCTCGTGCCGGTCGGCCTGCCCGCGGGAGCCCGCCCGATGCCCTCGTTCACCCCGGCCTCGGCCGGGAGCAACGGCTACCAGGACCCCGGGCAGTTCGACGGCGGCTACCTGGACGTGCCCCCGGCCCCCGGCTCGCGGAACGAGAACTCGACCCGGCCGGACGCGCCGCCCGCCGCGCCGTCCCCGTACGACGACCCGGCCGCCATGTACCCCGGCCTGCGGTCCTCGGGACCGATGGCGCCGGTCGCCATGCCGTCGGCCATGCCCGCGCAAGGACCCCAGCTGCCGGGCCCGGGCACGCCCGCCGGATCCCGGCCGGATTACTCGATGCCGCCTGGCTCGATGCCCGGTGGCCACCCTGACCTTTCCCCGGCCCGGCTGCCGCAGGCGCCGTCGGCCGGCCAGTTGCCGCCGGCGCTGCCCCCGGCCCCCGGCGGCCCGCTCGACCCCGGCCAGCTCCGGCCCGATTCCTTCCGGCCGCAGGACGGGCTCGGCGGTAACGGCATCCCGGGCCCGCAGGGCACCACCGGGGCGCCGGCCGGGCAAGACCTGTACCCGGCCCCGGTGCCGCTCGGGCCGCCCGCGCCCGCCGGGATCGCGTCGGCTACTGGCGCTCCTGGAACCGCGGGCCTGCCGGGAGCCGTGAGCCACCCGGCGATGGGAGCCTTCCCAGGGGCAAGCCTGCCCGGGGCGGGCATGCCGGGTGCCCCGGCCGCGGACGGCCCGGGCGCAGCGGGCGGCGAGCACGGCTATGACCTGCCCGGCTCGCGCGCCTACGTGTCCCAGGATCTTTCCGGGTACAGCCCCGGTGCCCACCGCGAGGCAGCCGGCCGCGAGTACCTGGTCCCCGAAGGCGGCCAGGGCGACCCGGCCCGGCCGTTCGCGCTGCCGAACCCGGCC